>DKBD01000256.1 GCA_002451055.1 Nitrospira sp. UBA6909
CAGACACAAGCCACCCTCGCCTTTGTCGTCTTCAACCTGCCGCTCATGCTGTTTTCCGTGGTGGCCGGCGTGCTGTCGGACCGATTGAGCAAACGGACCGTCATCATCGCCTTCAAGATGGTCGAGGTCGCGCTGATGGGCGCGGGAACCGTCGCGCTCTGGATAGATCCGGCTGGCGGATGGCCCGCCTTAATCGTCCTGGCTGGAATGGGTGTCCACAGCGCCTTCTTCAGTCCGGCGAAGTACGGCATTCTGCCTGAGCTGCTTTCGTACGAACAGCTCTCGCTCGGCAATGGTCTGCTGAAAATGTGGACCTTCTTTGCCATCATCGCCGGCACGACGGCGGGCGGCCTTTTCCTGGGACTGTCCAGCGCCAATCCGTGGCTGGCAGGACTTGCGTTGACCCTTTTCTCTCTTGTCGGGTTTTTCGCCGCCTGCACCATACCGCGTGTGCCGGCCGCCAGATCGGAAGGCGGCGTCGGGGCCACGATCGCCATCGCCTGGGCGGCGCTGCGGGCGGACCGCATGTTGCGGCTGGCCATCGGCATCAACATCCTGTTCTGGACCATTGCCAGTTTGTTCGGCCAGGACATGCTGATCTATGCCAAGAGCCGCCTTGCGCTGTCCGATGAATTGTCCGGACTCCCGCTCGCCATGCTGGGTGTCGGCATCGGGATCGGTGCCGTACTGGCCGGTCGCCTTTCTGCTTCGAAAATCGAAATCGGCCTGATTCCACCGGGCTGTTTGGGCCTGAGCTTGGGGCTGCTCGCGTTGGGCCTCATCCCGCCGAGCCTGGTCGGCGCACTCACACTGATGGCCCTGCTCGGCCTCGCCAGCGGTTTCATCAATGTACCGATCAACGCCCTCATCCAGTGGCGGACCCCGGCGGATCGTCGCGGCGCCGTCATCGCGCTCGGCAACACGTTCATGTTCGCCGGCATTTTGGCCGGCTCTCTGGGTGCGGGATTCCTGTCACAGATGGGCNNGTGTTCTGGCTTCTGCCGGATAGCCTACTCCGGTTTGTCATCGCCATTCTGCCACGAGTCTTGTACCGCCTCACGGTGATCGGACAGGACCATGTCCCCCGACAGGGCGGGGCGCTGCTCGTCCCGAACCATGTGTCATTCATCGACGGCTTTCTCATGATCGCAAGCCTCGATCGCCCGATACGATTCGTGGTCGATGAACGCTACGCGGAGTATCCCCTCCTCAAACCCTTCATGAAGATGCTCAGGGTCATCCCGATCTCTTCGTCGGGAACGCCTCGCCTGATCCTCCGGGGGCTGCGTACCGCGGGGGAAGCTCTCGACCAGGGCGAGCTGGTCTGCATCTTCCCCGAAGGACAGATCACCCGCACCGGCACACTACTGCCGTTTCGGCGGGGGTTCGAGCGCATCGTCAAGGGCCGGGCTGTCCCGATCATTCCGGTCCATTTGGATCGCGTGTGGGGCAGCATCTTCAGTTTCGACCGTGGCCGCTTCTTTCTGAAACGGCCGGAGCGGATTCCCTATCCTGTCACGGTGTCGTTCGGCGCTCCACACCCATCAGATACTCCGGCGCACGAGCTTCGGCGCGCGATTCGAGCGCTCGGTGAGGAAGCCTGGAACCTTCGAAAATCAGGCCGACGGACCCTGCACCGTGAGTTCATCCATACCGTGAGGCGATATCCTTTCCGCTTCGCCATGGCGGACCACACCCGCCCGCGCGTGTCGACGCTCCAAGCCCTGATCGGTTCTATCGTGCTCGCCCGAGCACTCCGACGGCAGTGGGAAGGCCAACGTCACGTCGGTCTCCTTATCCCGCCGACTGTCGCCGGCGCCCTGCTGAACGTGGCCGCGCTCCTCTGCGGGAAGACCAGTGTGAATCTGAACTATACNNGGACGATCTGGCCACCATCATTTTCAGCAGTGGCAGCACAGGAGAGCCCAAGGGGGTGATGCTGTCCCACTTCAATGTCGACTCCAATGTGCAGGGAGCTGCTCAAGTACTGCATCTCTATCGGGACGAGCGGGTGCTCGGCATCCTTCCGTTTTTCCATTCGTTCGGCTATCTGGTCTATTGGTTGATCGCGTTGAACGGACAAGGCATCGTCTTTCATCCCTCTCCTTTGGACGCGACCGCGATCGGCGATCTTGTTCAGCGCCATCGCCTCACATTCCTGGTAACGACACCCACGTTTCTTCAGCTCTACCAGCGCCGTTGTACCCCGGAACAGTTCGGCTCGCTGCGTATGGTGATCACCGGAGCTGAAAAGCTTCCCGCCCGGCTCGCGCAAGCGTTTGAAGACCAATTTGGCGTCGCACCGGTTGAAGGATACGGTGTCACCGAATGCGCCCCTGTCATCGCCGTCAATTGTCCGGATTTTCGGGCGGCTGGATTCTTCCAACCGGCTTCTCGAAGAGGCACCGTCGGCCAACCCCTGCCCGGCGTGTCCGTACAAATCGTCGATCCTGACAATTTCGCCGTCCTACCCCCCAATACCCCCGGCATGCTGCTCGTCAAGGGTCCCAACGTCATGAAGGGATACTTGGGACGCGAAGACCTGACGGCTCAGGTCATACGTGACGGCTGGTACATTACGGGCGATATTGCGACGTTGGA
>DKBD01000034.1:0-17976 GCA_002451055.1 Nitrospira sp. UBA6909
GTATGCCCTGAGTCTCGTCCTAGGATTTTCTCTCCATGGACTGAAATTTCTTGGCATCCTAGTTCCTGCTGGCACTCCAGGATGGATGCTGCCCTTGATGATCCCTATCGAACTGATAAGCCAGCTGGCTAGGCCTGTATCCCTTGCCGTAAGGTTATTTGCCAACATGACTGCCGGCCACACGATACTTGCCGTCCTTTTTGGAATGGTTGCCTCTTTGCCGCTGTATATCGGTGTGCTTCCCTTCGGCGCGACTTTGTTTGTGAATGGGCTCGAGGCCCTTCTGATCGCTCCTATACAGGCCTATATCTTCACCATTTTGACCTGCGTGTATCTTGGAGATGCGGTGACCCTACACGGGCATAGCGAACACTCTCATTGAACAGTGATATTGTTAAGTCATAAGGAGGAGTGACACAATGGATTCAGCAGCAGCAGCGTTGTTGGGCATGGGATTGGCGGCGGCAGGGTTTGCCGGGGCCGGTGTCGGGATCGGCTATATTTTCGGCAAGATGATCGAAGCGGTGGCGCGCCAACCGGAAGCTGAAGGCCGGGTCGGCAAGTACATGTGGATCGGGTTTGCCTTGGTGGAAGCCATTGCCTTGTATGGATTGGTCATTGCGTTCATCATTATGGGACTCCGCAAGTAGGGAGCGTCAATCGTTATTCATCAATCGTTGGCGGGAGGTCTTCTCCTTTCACGATTCACGTTTAACGTTTTACGAAATAACATATGCCGCAGTTTGAATCTCATTTTTTCTCTTCTCTGATTTTCTGGGAGATCGTCTCTTTTGCGATCCTGTTCTTTCTGCTTTACAAATACGCCTTCCCCGGCATCTTGAGCATTCTCGAAGAGCGGGAAAAGAAGATCAAAGATAGTTTGGATCTAGCCGAGCGTCATCAGTCGGAAGCGGAGCACAAACTCAGGGAATACGAAGCCAAATTGGCCGCAGCATCAAAGGAGGCTGAAACGATCTTGGCGGCGGCCAAAGAGCGTGCGCAGCGGCTGATGGAGGAGAATGAGCAGCGGATGACGGCTGACGCTGAACGGATCAAAGGCGATGCGACACGCGAGATTGAACAAGAACGGCGGCGGGCTATTCAAGACATTCGGACGCGAACCACGGACCTGGCGCTGCTGGTGGCTGAGAAGGTCGTACAGCGCACCTTGACCGAGACCGACAACCGGAGATTCGCCGACGAAGCGCTTGAAGCGCTTTCAAAGTCCTATCAGCGGTAATGCTACGTTGCGGTGGGGTCAGCCTAGGCTGACCCCACCAGGCCTGTACCCTTCCAAATCCACCGTTACAAATCGGAATCCCAATTCTTTAAGCCCGGCACAGACTCGCGCGCGTCGCGCGGAATCTATCAACGCCGGGAGGGCGTCTTGCGCAACCTCGATCCGGGCGATCTCGCCATGGTCGCGGACTCGACAATGGCGGAAGCCCTCCCGTTGGAGCAGCTCTTCAGCCGCTTCGACTCTGCCAAGCTTTTCAATGGTAATCGGTATGCCCCGCGGGATCCTTGACGAAAGACAGGCCGCCGCCGGTTTGTCCCAATTTGAGAGACCGAGATCTTTGGCGAGAAGGCGAATGTCGGCTTTCGAGAGGTCCGCTTCGACAAGAGGGCTGCGTACCCCCCATTGACGAGCCGCCTTGATGCCGGGCCGGTCGTCTCCAAGATCATCGAGATTCGTCCCATCCACTATATGGATAACGGCGCCGCCCTGACGCAATGTTCCGAGGAGACGGTACAGATCGGTTTTGCAGTGGAAGCAGCGGGTTGCGTCGTTTGTGACGAATTCCGGAATGTCCAGCTGATCCGTCCGCACGATGTCGTGGCGTACCCCGATTTCCTCGGCGACACGTTTGGCGGCTTCTAACTCGATCGACGGAAATGTCGGCGAAACGGCTGTGACGCCCACGACGCGTTCTCGGAGTTGCTCATGGGCCACCTTCAGAACGAAGGTGCTATCGATACCGCCGGAATAGGCCACCAGCACCGATCCCATTTCGGAAAGGATGGCGCGGAGGCGATCAAGTTTGTGATGGAGAAGCGCCGTGCGCATAGGTATTGCCGATTCGTGACAAGTATCTAGTGGCGAACTTTCGCCTTGGCAATGTTGCCGACGACGACAAGAACGTAATGCTGAGGGTTGAGATATTGTTTGGCAACCCGCTGCACGTCTTCTTTCGTCACCTGTTCGATCCACTGGGGGTAGTGGCTGAAGTAGTCAAAGCCTAACCCGAAAAACTCCACCTGCGCCAAAACATGGGCCAGCTTGGCTGTGGAGTCCAGCCGTAGCGGAAAACTGCCCATCAAGAACGATTTGGCTTCGGCGAGTTCTTGATCAGTGACCATCCCCTCGCGCAGGCCCTTGATTTCAGCCAGCACGCCACTGATTGCCTGATTCGTGGTCTCCGTCTTGGTCTGGAGATTGACCCAGAACGGGCCCGGCATCGCGCGCGCCTCGTAATGGCTCATGATACCGTAGGCGAGTCCTTGTTTGTCTCGGATGGAGTCCATCAATCGGGACGAAAATCCCCCGGCGCCGAGGATATGATTCATGACGGTTACGGAGTAAAAGTCGGGGTTGGTTCGGCTGATCCCGACGTGACCCAGCACGATGGTGGATTGGGTCAGGTCTTTCTCAATGAGCTGCACGGCTTTCTTGTCGATGGCGCGTGGTTTCTTGAGCGTTCTGCCAGGCACCGGCCCTTTCTTCCAGGCTCCGAAATGTGTTTGAACAAGCGCGGTGGCCTGCTCCAGGGTGATATCTCCGACGATGGCGAGAATGGTTTGGTTGGGGAGATATTCCTTTGCGTAGAAGCTTTGTACATCNNAAGGCTTTCATGGCAACGTGGCCTGGATCGTCATTGTCGCTGACGATTTCGCCCAGAATCTGCGAGCGGACTCGCTCGAATTCCTGCTTGGGAAATGCCGGGCGTAAGAGGATCTCGGCCAGGATGGTAAATCCGAGATCGACGTCTTTTTTGAGGACGCGAGCCGATGCGGTGGTAAAATCTTCGCTGGCCTTCACATCCAGCGCGCCGCCGACGAAATCAATCTGCTCCGCCAACTGTTTCGAAGACCGAGTCGTTGTGCCTTCATCCAGTAGACTGGCTGTCAAATTCGCCAGGCCGGCTTTTTCCGGTGGGTCTTGAGCCGATCCGACTTTGATGAGCGCATGGATTTCAACGATCGGAAGAAAGTGCTGCTCAAGCACCAACACCGTCATCCCATTGGCCGTCGTGATTTTGGCCGGGGAAATTTCTGCGGAGAATCCGGGGGTGGACAAGCCAACCAGGATCGTGCAAAACCCCATGATAGCCAAGATGAGGGGCACACGAAAGGCGTGGTCCATTGAAGGAGGTCGGGCGTTTTCTGTGAGCCGGTGGCGCATGGTTTCTTGAGCTATGACTTCCCCTGCTGTGCAGCCCCAGGAGGGGGTTCTTGCTGTTTGGGAGGCAGGGGAATGAGAATTCCCACGGTCCGGTTGTCTGGGGTCAGGTACTGCTTCGCGACACGCTGGATGTCCTTGGCCGTGACCGACCGGATGCGCTCCAGGAATTGGTCTACCCACCGCCAGCCTGCCCCGATGGTTTCGGATTGCCCAAGCAGCATGGCGCGGCGGAAATTCGAATCTTGTTCGAAGACGCGGGAGGCTTCCACCTGATTTTTTGCCCGCTGAAGCTCCACGTCGGAAGGAGGGTCGTTCTGCAGGCGTGTTATCTCGCGCTGCAGCGCTTCTTCGACCGCTTCAACCTTCGCGCCGGGGTTGACCAGCGAGTAGAAATAAAACAGGCCGGGATCCGTTTGCATCAGACTGTAATCGGCGCCGACTGCCAGGGAATTCTTCTGGTCATAGACCAAGCTTTGGTAGAGTCGTGAGCTTTTTCCTGATGACAAGATCGACTCGAGCAGGCTGAGGGCGTAGGAGTCTTCGCTGGAATAGTTGGGGACCCGGAACCCCATCATCACGAACGGAACCTGCGCTTCGCGTTTCAGGAAAAAGCGGCGTTCGCCTCGTTGTTCCGGTTCCGGAGAAACCGTCTGCTTCGGGGACGGGCCTTTGGGAATCGGCTCGAAGAGGTTCCTGATCGTTTGGATCAGGATATCCGCCTTGATGTCGCCCACGACAACCAGCGTCGCGTTGTTGGGAGAGTAAAACGTGTCGTAATGGCGCTGTAAGTCCTCCAAGGACATGGCATCGAGATCGGAAAACCATCCGATCACCGGCCAATGGTAGGGATGGCTCAAAAAGGTCTGAGCAAACATAGCCTCGATGAGTGCGCCCTGGGGATCGTCTTCGGTTCGCAATCGCCGCTCTTCTTTCACGACCTCGCGCTCGGTTTGAAATTCGTTGCGGTCCAACGCCAGGCCCTGCATGCGGTCCGCTTCGAGTTCCAAGGCCAGCTCAAGGCGATCGGCTGCGAGGTTCTCGAAATAGGCGGTAAAGTCTTGGCCGGTAAACGCGTTGTCGATCCCCCCGTTTTTGCGAATGAATCGGGAGAAGGAGCCTTTGGGATATTTCGCCGTGCCTTTGAACATCATGTGTTCGAGCATGTGCGAGAGGCCGGCACGGCCCATCACTTCATTCCTTGAGCCGACCTTGTACCACACTTGCACTGTCACGACCGGAGCCTTCGGGACCTCGACCAGCAGCACCCTCATGCCGTTCGATAGCACATATTCCGCCGGATCCACAGCAAGCGATGGAATAGCCTGGAGGAAAAAACAGAGCGCGACGAGAAGATACTTCGTCGCATTGCGATGGATAGCTGGCCAAGTCATACTGGAATGTAGAACCGATGGCATGCTAGCAACGAGATTCGATGGGTGTCAAGGCGACCGATCCGTGGCTTACAGGAAGATTCCCCAATTGCCCACAGGCGCCGAGCACGTCTCGCCCCCTGCTTTTGCGGACGAAGGCATCGATCCCGGACCGGTGAAGCGTGGATTGAAATCTTAAAATGTCACGGTCCGATGGGCGCCGGAAACGGCTTCCGGGAAATTCATTGAAAGGGATGAGATTGACCTTGCACCTCATGCCTCGAAGTAACATCGCCAAACGTTGGGCGTCGGCCGGTTGATCGTTTATGCCCGCTAAGAGGACATACTCAAAGGTGAGCCGTCGATTGGGCGTGGCAGGAAAACGGCGGCAGGCTGCCAGCAACGATTTGAGTGAAGCGATCTCGCTGGCCGCAGGCATGAGCACCCTGCGTTGCTCTTCTGTGGTCGCATTGAGAGAGATCGCCAGATTGACGCCGAGAGCCGCGACTCTCTCCAGGCGGGATGCGAGCCCCGCCGTCGAGACGACGATGCGCCGGGGGGACCATCCGAGACCCCATGACTTGTTGGTCAAGCACATGACAGCGGCCTCGAGCGCATCACAATTGGCCAAGGGCTCTCCCATCCCCATGAAGACCAGATTGGTGATCCGTTCATCGGCGTTCAGCCGGTCGAGGGCGGTCAAGACCTGGTCGATGATTTCGTGGGATTTGAGGTTGCGTTTCAGACCCATGGTTCCGGTCAAGCAGAATCCGCAGTCCAGCATGCAGCCGACCTGAGTCGAGACGCAGAGCGTGAGCCGATCGTCGTCCGGGATGAGGACGGCTTCAATGGTCAAATCATCATCGAGTGTCAGGAGAAATTTGCGCGATCCGTCCTGAGACGGCAGCACCGTATGGCAGACCGAGCGCCGGATTACCGCGATATCGGTCAACACCATTCGATCACGGGCGGAGAGGTCGGTCATGTGGTCGATGGCATGTACGCGCCGCCTGTACATCCAGCGGAGGATTTGTCCAGCGCGATAGTCCGGCCATCCCTGTGCCCTGACGAACTGCACCATCTGATGTTCGGTGAGGGCGAGTAAGTTGATTGACGTGTTTGGCTGCGGCATCAAGGGAAGTGTCCGGGGACCTTTCTTTTCTTTAAGAGAGCCTACCATAAGTGTGCACAAAACCAACACCGCAGGTTAACCGGTGTGCGAGGAGGTTGTAAAACTTCTTCCATTGCGATCATGGCCGTATATAATGGATAGTCATGAATAATCGCAACGTTGATCCTCAATCCATTTCGAGCGTACACCGCGGCATTATGCTAGTTTCGGTCGCGGTTGTGCTTGGCATCGCCGTGTCTCTCTCCTCCTACGACACGCATGCTGCACAGGCGGCGGGCTCTGAGCTGCAACCCGCGGATGGTTGCAGCGGGGAGGAAGATTGCTTCACTGCCGCCGTTTGGCCCAAAGAGCGGTTGGGTAACGTACTGACGAGGGACCAAGTCGTCGCGCTAAAACTGGAACGGCTCCGCCAGGTGATGGGGCGGTTCCCAGCTTCGATCTGGGCGAAACGGGCGGGGTTGCTGTCCGGTGTCATGCTGCTCGAGCGGAATCCCGCCGGGGCGCTCGGCCACCTTCGGGCGGCTCAGCGGGATTTCCCAGTTCTCGACGACTACATCCGATTCTGGATCGGTCAGGCGCTGCTTCGTCTCGGGGATACCAAAGAGGCGGCGATGATATTCGAGGGAGTGTCACAAGATGTCCCTGACTCCAATTTGCTTCCTCAGGTGTCGCTCCGCGCAGGAGAGGCCTGGTATCACGCTTCCAGTTGCCCAGAAGCCGTTTCCTGGCTTGCCAAGGGGATCAGTCTGAATGATAAAGAACCAGGGGTTTCTCAGGCATGGTTGCAATTGGCCGACTGTCATCTTCGAGCCAATCAGCCGGCCGAGGGCAGGGAGGCTCTCAAGAAGCTCTGGGTAAAGTTTCCGCAGACGAAGGAAGCGAGAGAGGCTGAAGTCAGGCTGGCCAGCAACATTGGCGGGGAACCCTGGGTGCCGCAACCGGAAGATTTGTATGCTCGAGCGCAGGCGTTGCTGGGGCAGGCTTTGCATGCGGAGGCGATCGAGGAGCTGAAGAAGTTTCTTGAGACAGATCCAGCTCCTTCCATCCGCAGCGAGGCCAAGCTCAAGCTGGGGGTCGCGCAAGTCAGGCGGAAGCTCTACGACCAAGCGCGGGAAACCTTTCAGGAACTTGCCGGAGAGCAGACGGCGCAATCCAATGAAGCCGCCGTCTGGTTGGCACGCGTGTATCTTCGGCAAGGGCTTGGTGAAAAACTGTTGGAGTTCAGCCGGACGGTCTCCAAGCGATCGCTCTCCGCCGAACAGAGAGGGCAGATCAATCTGTTTGCCGGGATTTGGCTGGAAGATGAGGCGCAGTTTGAAGAGGCGATCATGAAGTATCGGCAGGTCGCTAAATCAGGAGAACCGGTATCTCAGCGAACCGAAGCACAATGGCGCGAGGGCTGGGTGTTCTATCAAACGGGCCGCTATCAGGAAGCGATTGCGGCGTGGCAGTCTATCGTTGATCAGCGGGACAGTGATTGGGAACCGCAAGCGCTCTATTGGATCGCACGGTCTCACGGCCGTGCCGGACAGTCAAAATCGCAGGACATGTTCCGGCTTCTCTGTAAACGCTATCCGTATACATACTATTGCCAATTAGCGCAGATGCAGGCGGGGATCTCGGCCTTGATTCCAGCCAGTCAGGGACGGGCTCGGAAGGATACCGATGCAGCCGTGGCGACCCTGTCCTCCTTCTCGGATACGGCGCCGACATCCGTACAGAATGGCAACGGCCGGTCGGAAATTGAACGGCAATCGGCCTATCAGCGGGCAGTCGAACTCAGGACGCTCGGCCTTGAACAAGACGCAGCCAGAGAGCTTACGGCCTTGACGGACCGCTATGGCCGCGACCCCAACATGTTGACGGCCTTGTCCATGATGCTGAACGAGGTCGGGGCTTACCACCACGCGTTACGTCTCGTGCGGGCCAGATTTCGTGACCAACTGGAGAGGACGGGGGGAGCCGTGGCAGACGGCCTTTGGGAGGTGGCCTATCCCATGGGGCTGATTCCCACGATTAAGACGCAGAGAGTCAACGGAGTCGATCCGTTTCTGGTCGCGGCGATTATCAGGGAAGAAAGCCAATATGACTGGCGCGCCGTGTCTCGTGTGGGGGCCATCGGCCTGATGCAGATCATGCCGGCCACCGCCAACGCCGTGGCTCAGCGCTATCGCCTCGCCAGCGTGGTGCGAGAGGATCTGTTCGACCAGGAGACCAATATTCGGATCGGAGTTCGGTATGTGGAGCAGTTGCTTGCCCAGTTCTCTGGTAATGTGGTGCAGTCCATTGCTGCCTACAATGCCGGCCCGTCCGCTGTTGAGGGCTGGGCGAGCGCCTATCGAGGGCGGAGTGAAGATGAGTTCGTCGAGTTGATCCCGTTTCGAGAAACCCGGCTATATGTGAAGAGGGTGCTTCGCAGTTACAAAGAGTATGTGCGTCTGGCCGGCCTCGGGAAGTCGGTTTCTTGACAAGAATTTACTGAATTTCTTATAGTTTCCTCCGGTTCTTAGTGAGATGGTAAGGGAAACGGAGTCCCCATGGCATTAGATCGTCTTGATGCACTCGAAAATCGGATCAGAGACCTGGTGAAATTGGTTCAGGAACTGAAGCGGCGCAATGCGTTGCTGGAAGAAGAAGTGACAGCGGCCCGTCAACGGCTTGCTTCCCAGGATGACCTGAATCGACGGTGGGAAAAAGAACGGATTGATATCAAGTCGAGAATAGAGCGGGTCATCGGTGAGATCGAAATGCTGGAAGGTACCGACGACATCAAGGAGGTGGCCATTGATTAAGACCATCGACGTTGAGATCTACGGCCAGCGGTATGCGATTCGTGGTGATGCCGACGATGCCTATATTAAGCGGCTGGCCAATTTCGTCGAGGATCACATGAGGCGTCTGGCCGAAGGAATGAAAACGGCCACGCCTGCGAAATTGGCTGTACTTACGGCCATTAACCTTGCCCATCAGCTTTTCGAATGTGAGAAAAGTCGGGCGCAGGGTGAAGCAGACATCGATCGACGAATGGAAACATTGATGGAATCGATCGAAAAACAGATCCCGACATCCCTGTTTCGTTAGCCTGCCGGACTCCCGCATCGGTACCTTGAAGAACAAGTTTCACCTTGCTTTCCAAGAAGCCCTTTGTTATCGTCAACATGCGATCAAGCATGATTTTTTGGAATGGGCAATCGGTTGGGGAGTCCTTTTTCAGAGAAGAGCTGACTCGACTGGAAACGAACGTTGTGAGAGCGATAGCGCGCGTTTGGTTATCGATGTACGATAAGGTCATACACTGGGTTCTCACCATGGTGATTGCTCCAAGCCGGCGGTTTCTGTTGGGAATAGGTCGAAGGGTTGTTTGCGAAATACGGTGGCTGCCGGCTGGTGACGGTGAGTTTCAGTCTCTATGGGCTGCGGCCGACCCTCCTCGGAGGCCAGGAATTCGTCGTGTGGTCTTCCGTCCGAGAGGAAGGGGCGGGGAGAGCGGCCTGGCGGTTTCGTACATGTCAACAAGCGATCGCGCACGTTTCTGAGCTGAGTCCGGCGATCTTCCGGACATCCTACCCGCATTTGTCCTCCAAACATTGACTAATCCGTGTGCTGCTGTGTGGAAGCGGCCGGGTTGCGTCCGGCGGCTTTGAGAAGGGGGTGACTCCCATTTCAACCTCAATCGTTTTCTATATCTTATTTGGGATTGGTGGAGCCATCGTTGGTATCGGCGCCTTCGAGTTGGTGCGCCGCAACATGGCTGCCTTAAAACGGGCAGAGATGCAGGAGCAGGCCAAGCATGTCGTGCAGAATGCGCAACGCGAAGCCGAGAACGTGCTGAAAGAGGCAAGGCTTGAAGCCAAGGATCTCGTGTTTCAGGCGAAATCGGAGTGGGAGAAGGAGCAGAAGGCAAAACTCGTCGAGCTCACAGCCGCCGAAAAGCGCCTTCTCCATAGGGAGGAAGGGTTCGAACGGAAGCTCGCCACGGTTGAAAAGCGAGAGACCGAATCGCAGAAGCGCGATCAAGAATTTGCACGGCGCGAAGATGGGCTCATCGCAAAGGAAGCCGCGTGTGCAAAAGCAGAGCGCGAACATCGTGAGGCCTTGGAGCGGGTCGCCGGGATGACGGCGGAGGAAGCCAAGAAGCATCTGCTCGTTGAAATGGAGTCGCAGGCCAGGCTTGATGCGGCCGGCATTGCCAAACGGACCATTGAAGAGGCGCGTGAAAATGCCGAGCGGGAGGCTCGCGAAATCATCACCGGCTCCATTCAGCGTGTGGTGAGAGATTACGTGTCAGAGTCCACGATTTCGGTTGTCTCGATTCCGAATGACGCGATGAAGGGGCGGATCATCGGTCGCGAAGGGCGAAACATCCGTGCGATTGAAGCGGCGACGGGTATAGATCTGATCATCGACGAGACGCCTGAGGCGGTGATCATTTCGGGGTTTGATCCCTTGCGGCGGGAGATCGCCAAAGTTTCGCTTGAGCGGCTGATGCAGGACGGACGGATTCACCCCACCCGTATCGAAGAGATCGTGGAAAAGGTGAAGACCGACATCGACAAGCTGATGTATGAAGAGGCGGAAAAGATTATCTTCGAGCTCGGGCTTGCGGACTTCCACCCCGAAATGATCAAGGTGCTGGGGCGGCTAAAGTACCGGACGAGCTATGGGCAGAACAATCTCTATCACGCGCGTGAGGCCGCGTATATTTGCGGCATCATGGCGTCGGAGTTGGGGCTCGATGTCAAGTTGGCCCGGCGCGGCGCCTTACTTCATGACATCGGCAAGGCAGTCAGCCACGAGGAAGAAGGCCCGCACGCCATGCTTGGGGCAGAACTCGCCAAGAAATACGGCGAATCGCCAAAGATCGTGAACGCGATTGCCGCGCACCATGAACAAGTAGAGCCGATTTGTCCGGAAAGCGTGCTCGTCGCGGCAGCCGAGGCGCTCTCCGCCGCGCGGCCGGGGGCTCGGCGGGAAGCGCTCGAATCCTATGTGAAGCGTTTAGAGAAGCTCGAATCGCTGGCCACGGGGCAGAAGGGCGTGCAAAAGGCCTATGCCATTCAAGCCGGGCGTGAGATCCGCGTGATCGTGCGCCAAGAAGACATCACCGACGCCGAGTCATTCCAGCTGTCACGTGATCTGGCGAAGAAAATCGAACAGGAGTTGACCTATCCCGGGCAAATCAAGGTCACCGTTATTCGGGAAAGCCGGTACGTGGAATACGCGAGATGAAGGTCCTGTGCATCGGCGACATCATGGGTGAGCCGGGGAGGCGGGCCGTGGCCCGCACGCTGCCGCGGCTGGTTGTGCAGCGCCAGATCGATGTCGTGATCGGGAATGGCGAGAATGCCGCGGGTGGATTCGGCATTACGCCGGAATTAGCGGAGGAGTTGTTTGAGCTCGGGCTGTCCGTGATTACGACGGGCAATCATGCATGGGATAAGAAGGAAGTGCTGGAGTATTTCCCGCGCGAATCGCGCTTGCTGCGGCCGGCGAACTATCCTCCAGGAGTGCCCGGGAAGGGCAGTGTCGTGGTCGAAACCGCTGGCGGGGAGCGGGTGGCAGTGCTCCAGCTGATGGGGCGCGCGTACATGCCCACGATTGATTGCCCGTTTCAAACGGCGAAACGCGAATTGCCGCGCTTGAAGCAACAAACCTCGGCCGTAATTGTTGATATGCATGCGGAAGCGACGTCCGAAAAGATGGCCATGGGACATTATTTGGACGGAGACGTCACGGCGGTGGTCGGAACCCATACACATGTGCAAACCGCCGATGATCAGATCCTTCCCAAGGGAACGGCGTACATTACGGATATTGGAATGACTGGACCGTTGCATTCGGTGATCGGAGTGAAAAAAGAACTGGCCATCGAGAAATTCCTGACCGGCATGCCGCGTCGATTTGAAGTGGCGTCCGGCCCAGCGGTGTTCTGCGCGGTGTTGCTCGAACTTGACGCGCGTTTGGGCAAGGCCATTTCCTTTGAAAGAATCCGCGTGATCGACTGAAGGAGACCGCTCACGAGCCCCACTCGCTTTCTTCCGCCTTCCGTTGACGTGTCATCGAGACGGATTCTAACCGTTTCGGAACTGACCGGCCTCGTTCGGACTTCCCTTGAAACTGATTTCGCCAAGGTGTGGCTCGAAGGGGAAATTTCCAATCTTCGCGCGCCGGGGTCCGGGCACCTCTACTGTACTCTCAAGGATAGCTCCAGTCAGATTCGGGCTGTGATCTTTCGACCGATCGCTCTGCGATTACGGTTCGGTTTGGAGGACGGGCTTCACGTCATTGTGCAGGGACGAGTCACGGTCTATGAGCCGCGCGGCGAATATCAGATTATTCTCGAACATGTGGAGCCCAAGGGCCGCGGCGCGCAACAATTGGCGTTTGAACAACTCCAGCGTCGGCTTGCCGCCGAAGGGCTCTTCGATCTCGATCGCAAGAGACCCTTGCCTGCGTTCCCTCGTGCTGTGGGCCTTGTGACATCGCAGGCCGGGGCTGCCGTTCGGGACATGATTACGGTTCTGCATCGCCGGTGTCCCATCCTGCGAATCATCCTCGTGCCCGTGTCTGTGCAGGGAGACGACTCATCGGAGCAAATTGCTTCTGCTATCCGGTCGTTGAATGAATTCGGTCAGGTCGATGTCATCATTGTTGGGCGGGGCGGGGGTTCGTTGGAAGATCTCTGGAGTTTCAATGACGAGCGTGTCGTCCGAGCGATCGCGGCCTCATCCATTCCGATCGTATCGGCTGTCGGACACGAGACGGACATCACCCTTGCAGATTTTGCCGCCGATACGCGAGCCCCCACTCCGTCGGCCGCCGCCGAAGCTGTTGCTCCAGTGCTGAGCGAGATCGTGGATCGGCTTGGTGAATGGGCGACTCGGTGCACGCAAGCTATGAGACGGCGTTGCGACGACGACCGGCAGCAACTCGATCTCATGTGCGCCGATCTTGCAAATGTCCAATTCCGAGTGCTGAAAGATATGCAGCGTGTGGATGGAGCGGTCGTCCAGATGCGCCAGGCGGTGCAGGATGTGTTGAGACAGGGGTGGGAACGAGCGCATGCGTTGAGGCATGACTTGATCGGCGGAAGTCCGGAAGCGCGTGTGCGTTACAGCATGGCCCTTGTGCCTCAGCTTCTCTTGCGCCTCGAACAGGTGATGCGACATAGACTGAGTCGGGGAACGCAGCCCGTGCGTTCCTGCCTGGCGCGCTTACATGCGCTGAGTCCGCTGGGCATTCTTGGTCGTGGGTACAGCATCATGGAAACTGTGCCGAGTCATGAAGTCGTTCGGGACGTGCGACAGGTGGCCGTGGGACAAGAGGTCTTGGCGCGATTGGCGAATGGACAGCTGCGATGCACGGTGAAGGAAACCCTGTCGGAGCCGTCGGTTTAAAACCCATCTCAGACCCGGTATAATGAGGACTTCGATAATGGAGAGGAGTTTGCGGTGGCCGGTGTGAAGTTTGAGCAGGCAATGGCGCGGTTAGAGGCCATTGTTGCCGAATTAGAAAAGGGGGATTTGTCCCTCGATGAATCCTTAAAGATCTTTGAAGAGGGAGTTCGCCTCTCAAAAAACTGCTTGAAGGTGTTGGAAGAAGCTGAGAGAAAAATCGAGGTCTTGGTTCAGGATAAAAACGGCAAAAAACAGCTTCGGGCATTCTCCTTCGGAAGCGGTGATTCCCGTGATTCCGGCCTCGGATCCTAGGGCGCAGGCGACTTGGGCTGTTCGATTGCCGGCGCGTTGCCCTCATTTCTTTCCAAAGTTCCATGGGCGCCAAAGCACATCCTCGAAAAGACCGTCTTGATCAACGGCTTGTGGCTCAGGGATTGGTGCAGAGCCGCGAAGTTGCGGCAAGGATGATCCTTGCCGGAGAGGTCAAGGTAAACGGCGCGGTGATCGACAAGCCGTCCAAGGCTGTTTCCGTGGAGGCAACCGTTGAAATCATTTCGCGAGGCTCTCGGTTCGTCAGTCGCGGAGGTGACAAGCTCGCGGCGGCTCTTGATGACGCTTCGATCAACACTCAGGGTCTCGTCTGCCTGGATGTCGGGTGCTCAACCGGTGGGTTTACCGATTGCCTCCTGCAGCGAGGGGCGACCCGTGTCTACGCCGTCGATGTCGGCTACGGACAATTCGACTGGCAGCTGAGACAGGACCCGCGTGTCGTGCTTATCGAGCGGACCAACGTCCGTTACATCGAGCGCTCAGCCATCCCTGATCCTATCGAGCTCACGGCCATCGATGTCTCGTTTATCTCGTTGACAAAAGTGCTCCCCTCGATCATGCAATTTTTAGCGCCGGGTGCGAGGGTGATTGCTCTCGTCAAGCCCCAATTCGAAGTTCAAAAGGGACAGGTTGGCCGAGGCGGAATCGTTCGCGATGAGACACTACGGCAGGGTGCGCTTCAGCGCATCGTGTCTGTTGCGGCCGACCTGGGATTGCGTGTGACGAAGACATTGGACTGTCCCATCAGGGGGAAAAAGGGCAACCATGAAATATTAGCAATTTTTGAGTGCACGGCGACGTTTTGTGATATGTAGAGCATGCGGCTGCTGGGGAACTCACGAACCGGAGGCACGATGAAAGTACTTGTGACGGGCGGGGCAGGATTCATAGGATCTCACGTGGTCGATCGGCTTGTGGAGGAGGGGCATCAAGTCGTCGTCGTCGATAACCTGTCTACCGGAAAGAAAAAGAATGTCAATCGTGCGGCCACTCTGTACAAACTCGACATACAGAGCGGGCGGTTGGAGAAGGTGTTTCGCAATGAGCGGCCCAATATCGTCATACATTTGGCCGCCCAGGTCAGCGTGCGCCTTTCGGTCGAGAATCCGATGCTCGACGCCCAGGTCAATGTGCTGGGGACAATGAACATTTTGCATCAAGCCGCTCTGCACGGGGCGAGGAAGGTCATCTTCTCCTCNNCAATGAACAACCCATCATTAACGGAAACGGCCGTCAAACCAGGGACTTCGTGTTTGTCGACGACGTGGTGCAAGCCAACTTGGCCGTCATGGGACAGGAATCACAGGGAACCTATAACGTAGGAACCGGCGTCGAGACATCGGTCAACGAACTGTTTCAAGTATTGGCGGGTCTCACGGGCTCCCCCTGCAAGGAAGTTCATGGTCCGGCCAAGATGGGGGAGCAGATGAGAAGTGTGATCGATTGCTCGAAGCTCAAGCAAGAACTCGGCTGGGAGCCGGAGGTCAATCTCACCGAGGGTCTCGAAAAAACTGTCGCATATTTCAAAGACATGGGTTAGCTTCCGCGGCGCAGGCTGCTTCACGAGCAGAGTTTTGCGCGCGCACGTCAGTACCGAGGAATTGTCCCGTCCACCTGGAGAGACCAGGCATCGATCCCGCCGATCAGATTCTTTACGTTGGAGAATCCCTGCTGAAGCAGAAATCCCGTCGCATCACCGCTTCTCATCCCGTGATGGCAGTAGGCGATGATCTCCGCGTTCTTATCCAATTTTGAGAGAGATTGAGGCAAGGTGCCGAGGGGGATCAGCACGGAGTTGTCGAGCTTGGCGAGTTGATTCTCCCACGGTTCGCGCACGTCCAAGAGTACTAGGTTATCCCCGTTATCAAGTCGGGCTTTCAATTCTTTCGGCGTGATGATAAAGCTCATGGGCCTCCTCCTTACTTAAGAAGCGAACACCAATCATATGTGACTGTGGAAAAGGCTGTCAAATTCTGGCTGGCATCCTTTGCGAAGCGATTTTAGAAAAGAAATGATAGATTGCCTTTAGGAAGAGTGAACGAAGGTGATGATCCGATATGTCTTCGCAACAGGGGAAGAGGTCAATCATTCNNAAGTCGTGGCGCGGGATGTTTTCAGCGCCAAACCGCATGATGTGGGGCGAGGATTGCTGACAGTCGATGATGCGGAAATCCCAGGCCTTGAGTTGTCGCACCAGCGCGACCAGCGCCGCTTTTGAAGCATTATCGACCGAGGTGAACATGGATTCGGCGAAAAACGCTCCGCCGAGCGCGATACCGTAGAGTCCTCCCACCAACCGGCCAGCTTGCCACGCTTCGACGGAATGTGCATAGCCAAGCTCATACAATCTTGTATAGGCCTCGATCATTGCTGGGGTAATCCATGTGCCGCCGTCAGGATATTGAGGCCGGGGCCCGGCACAACCTTCCATGACGGCCCGAAAGCATGTATCGAGTGTCATAGGGAATGGGCTGTGGCGGATGGTCCGCTGCAGGCTCCGCGAAACGTGAAGCTTGGATGGAAGTAATACGGCACGAGGATCAGGCGACCACCACAAGATCGGCTGGCCTACGTTGTACCAGGGGAAAATGCCATGCCGATAGGCTTCGAGCAATCGTTCCGGACGCAAGTCGCCGCCGACGGCGAGCAGGCCTTCGGGTGAGGCCCGTTCGACCGGGGGGAAGCTCAGATCGGTGTTCTTGAGCCTGAACATCGCCGAGTAAGACGTGTGCGAATGCTGAGACCGAGAAGCTCCGCTGTCAGTTGCTCCGCTCTTCGTTCGCAGACGCGAGGATCGGGTGAAACAGCGGATCGGCATCAAGCACGGCCTTGAGCAGTTCGGTATGGAGAAAGTACCGCCACACCGTGTCGTTTTTCCCCGGCACTTGGTCGAACCAGAGTCTTGCCTCGGTCAGGTGCCGTAGCATCTTGGTCTTGTCCCCGTAGTCCGGCATAAAAATCATGCTGTACGCCATGGTGTATTCCGCCAGGAACTTATCCAGCGGCAACTCAGCGAGCGCCAATGAGGCTTCGGCGTCNNAGTTGGTCGTTGTTCCAGCGATATGCGATGCCGAGACGGAAGCGGTTGTCTAACTGCTCGGGACGAATTTCACTCAGTGTTTGCATGGCTGGCAGTATGCGGTACAGAAAGTCGGCCGGAGTGGGTTGTGAGAACCCGCCCATTTCCATGGTGTTCGAAAGGTCCAGTCGGTCCGCCGCGGCATAAATGTTCCAATAGAATTCGTCGACGGCAAGTGAAAGGGACGGGTCTTTGATGGCCAAGTTGTGCCTGCTGGCTGCTTCCCGGAGTAGCGCGCTATAGAGATTTCGGGTCAGGACTGTCAGGGCGTCGATTTGCTGGGAATCGATAATAAGGATGCGGTTGAGCAGCGCCACTCGGTCGTGCAAATTAGGAAAGGTTGCGGCCCGTGCCGCAGCGGCCGTGAGCGTTCCCGGTTGATCGTTCGGTCCCCACCAGACAAGCGAGTTCGAAAGGGCACGGCTCGTCTCCGTGGTAAACGGGATTTTGTCAGCCGGCATTCCAGCGGCTTCCGGTTCAGCCTTGACTGGTTGGTGGAAGACGGCGGTATTTCCGGGAAAACCGTGCTTCTTGAGTCCGGAGAACACCACCCACTGTGTCGTGATGGATTTCAGCGCGCGACGCGCCCGCTTGACCGTGCTGGTCCATTGGACGGTTCCTGGAGCGTAGGTGACCGGAGAAGTCAATGGATCCTGGTAGTGTACCGTCACCTCGACCAGTGTGGTTGGGACGCCGATGACCTTGCCCTGCGGCTTGAGCCGAAAAGACCCGTCGGGGATTCTCCGGCTGTTCTTCACGGTCAGGTGCAGCCCGCTTCCCGGAGGGGAGATCCCGATGGCGTCCATCACAAAGGAGGACGCGGGGAGGTCGAGAATGTCGTCCCCAAAGAACACCAGCGGACCTACGCTGGGCCAGAGGACTTCCATGGCCAAGTCCGTCCGTTTCAGGGCGTGAGCGTGATCGTTCGTCATCTGGTACCAACATCGGTCGTAAGACGGATCATTTGCCGCCGGATAGGTTTTGAGACCGGTCGACGAGCCCGCCACAAGCCGATACTGGCAGGCGAAGTCCAACTTGCCGAACGTGATACGGTCGCCTTTAGAGATCGCGGTAGCAAATTCGAGAGCTGCTTCAACGGCGGCCTTGTCGGCCGGTGTGTTTCGTTTTGTCGGCATGGCGGCGGCGGAAGAACCAGACCCCAGGATTTCCGTGACAGCCAAGCATGCCGAGAGCATGAGGCCTGTGGTGAGTCGCCATGTGAAGATCATAGATGTTCCTTCAATCAATGCACTGTTTTGGGGGGG
>DKBD01000034.1:17981-18988 GCA_002451055.1 Nitrospira sp. UBA6909
GATCTTCTCTCGCATCCGGGCCCGGTCATCCGGCGACAAGGTCGGAGTTGGACTCCGGCGGCACAGTGAGACGGTCTGGCGAAGGGACGCGATGAAATCTTCACAATGCGGGCATGCACCGAGGTGTCTACGGACCTCCAGGCAGATGTCATCCGAGAGCTCATCGTCGATGAAGGCCGACAATTCACGAAGGATATGGAGGCATCGCCCCGCCCCATGCTGATGGGATTCAGCTGCGGGCTGACTTCGACGCTTCGAGGCCGGACGCTTTGCCATGGCGCTTCTTCCTTTGCTACGTAATCGACTCACGCTCGTGTGAGGTGGTGTTGTCGGCGTGACCTCGCGCGCTGAGTTCACGGCGGACAAAAAGACGCGCCCGATGAAGCCGCGATTTCACGGCTCGTTCGTTCAAACCCGTGATGGTTCCCACCTCCTTGGCGCTCAGGCCTTCCATATCGCGCAGGACGAGGACCATCTTGTATTTTGAGGGTAATTTTCCGATGGCGGCGTCGAGCGCCTGCCGCAGCTGCTTGTTCTGGAGGGCCTCTTCTGGGCTCAGCCCTTCGACTGGGATCTGGAGGCGGAATTCCCCATCGGAGGTGGGGATAAACTCGTCCAGCGACAGCTCACGTTCCGGCGCCCCTTTTCGCCTGCGCCGCAAGCGCAGGCAGGCGCGTGAAGCGATGGTGTAGAGCCAGGTGGAGATCTGGGACTCGCCGCGGAAATGCTTGAATCCGCGATAGGCGTTCAAGAATGTCTCCTGCACCAAGTCTTTTGCCGCTTCGGTTTCGCCGCACAGCCGGTTCGCGTAGCGGTACATCAGATCCACGTGATCTCTATACAGCGTATCGAACCTATCCGACGCCTCATTCGGCGTGGATGACTGTTTAGAGCAGCTGCTTGGGAGGCGAGCGGACGTCATAGCTACGGCAGTCTACGAAGGGACGGAAAAGAGAGTCAAGGTCGGCGCAGGGTGTTTCCGGCTACTTCAGCCGGTGAAATTCAAT
>DKBD01000034.1:19051-28648 GCA_002451055.1 Nitrospira sp. UBA6909
CTTCGCATTCTTGATGCCGATCTTGGCATTGACATTGACGACACCGACGGGTGTCCGCAAGAAGATAAAGTTGGATTTCAGCTTGGCCACCGTGCCGCTCAGCAACAGATGCGCGGTTGATCCTGCGGCCGGAATTTGTCCGATCTGAAGATCGAACTGCAAGTCGTGAACGCCGATCACCGTATCGGCCTCATTGACTTCCACGGTGACGGGATCACCTTCTCGGAAAGCAGAGAGCGGGCGTTTGTGAGCACCAAAATCAAAAGGCCTTTCTCCCTCCGGAGTCCATCTGAGCACCTTGTTCTCCTCGTTTTCGCTTTGCTTGAACGGTCCGCTGAGATAACGATGGACGAGTGAGCCGTCTTTTAGCTTACGGATGTCGACGGCAAGGTGGGCATCATGGACCCAGAAGGAGATCTCTTGAGAAGCAAGGAGATCTTTCAGCGCCGTCTTTGAACTGAGCGAGAGCAAGCCGATCGGTGTCCTCAAAAAGACGATGCCAGGCTTGGTCCTCCACACTCGTCCTTTCAGGATGATGGATGGATTCGGGCTGTCTGGAGCGGAGTCGACGCTCGCAGTCGATTCAGTGGCGTCTGCCGAGAGATCATCAGTGCTCTCACTGGATTCTTCGGCGTGCTCGGTCGATTCAGTGGTGTCTGCCGAGAGATCATCGGTGCTCCCGCTGGATTCTTCGGTGCGCTCGGTCGGTTCAGCCGTGCTAGTCGAGAGATCATCAGCGCTCGCGGTGGATTCATCGGGGCTCGAAGTAGGATCAACAGCAACCTGATCCTCAGGAGCCGGGTGATCGCTGTCAGCAAATCCCGGCGATGAGAAGCAGATGATTCCGGCCAAAGCGAGGGCCTGAACAAACCACTGGACGGTTGAGAATCGGTTCATCGAGTCTAAGACCTGTGATTGAAGCGTCAAGGCGTCGCAGGAACCCGCTCTCCGAAGCGCGGTGAAGATCACCAGACGACGCGCAACAGATCACTATGCGAATAGCATGAGTCGGTGCGGTAGTCAACCTGAAAGCGGGTTCCCTTGTTTGGTGTGGCACGTGAATGAGCTGGGGGAACGTGGGGCGCCGGCTTATTTTTTTCTGACCAAGAGGCGTAGAGGGGTTCCAGTAAATGCGTAGGAACTGCGCAGTTGGTTCTCCAGATAGCGCAGATAGGAGGGTGTAATA
Organism: Nitrospira sp. UBA6909; assembly: GCA_002451055.1. GTDB lineage: Bacteria > Nitrospirota > Nitrospiria > Nitrospirales > Nitrospiraceae > Nitrospira_D. Next base: position 20,238 of record DKBD01000034.1, read on the forward strand.
TCCTGGGGGTGTCCGACGAACAGGGCAAAGGCCGGAGGCTTCGTCGCCACCTGGGTGATGAAGGCAGACTTTGTGACTTTTGACGGCTTGCCCTTGCGGACTGGGAGGGGATGGGCCACCAGAATGGTCTGTAACCAGGTGTTCAAGGCGCCGGTGGGGATCCGTTTGGCAAACATCGCGTGGACGTCGTCGAGCCGGGCGAACAACGTAGAGAGAGAATCCGGCTTGAGGGCCGAGCCGTACAGCACCGGCGCCCAAGTTAAAAAGGGGAAGCGACGGTGGAGTTGGAGCTCAAAATCTTTCCGGGCCCCGGCGTCGTCTGCGCGCAGGTCCCATTTATTGATCCACAGGAGGCACGCGCGCCCTTGCTTGAGGACGGCTCCCGCAATTTTCGTGTCCTGCTCCGTCACCCCTTCGGCTCCGTCCAATACGAGGACAGCCAGATCGGATCGGCCGATGGCGCGAAGCGAGCGCATCACGCTGTAGCCTTCAATGCCCCGATCGATCTTCCCGCGGCGTCTGATACCCGCCGTATCAGTAAAGAGGTATCGCTTGCCACCGTGGATGACGAGCGAGTCGATCGGGTCCCTCGTCGTTCCAGGGACATCGCTGACGACGACCCGCTCTTCTCCCAGAATGGCGTTGATGAGCGTGGATTTGCCGACATTCGGACGTCCCACCACGGCGATCCGGGGTAGCTGCGAGAGATCTTCTGTGTCGTCGGTTGCCGGTAGCAGCGGATAGATGGCGTCCAGCAGCTCGGCTACACCGATGCCGTGTTCGGCGGAGACGGGATACAGATCGGCGATCCCCAATTGATAAAAATCGGCGATCAGGGGGTCGGCTTTCGGCGTATCGATCTTATTGACGGCGACGAACACCGGTTTTGCGATGCCGCGCAGCAGCTGAACCACTTCCTGGTCGGTTGGTGTCAGTCCCGAACGCCCATCCAGCAGGAGAACCAGAATATCCGCTTCCGCGATGGCCAGTTCGGATTGTCGGCGAATCAGCGCCGGCATTCCTTCCGACGCGGAAGGATCGAGCCCTCCCGTATCGACAAGGCGAAACGTACGGGCGCGATAGGCTGCATCCCCATAATTCCGATCGCGGGTCACCCCGGGAACATCGTCGACGATGGCGGTCTTGGCGCCGAGGATCTTGTTGAAGAGTGTGGACTTGCCCACGTTTGGCCGGCCGATGATGGCCACCAAGGGAATGGGTGAGGAGTGAGGGGTGAGGGGTGAGGGGTGGGAAGGCTCGTGATTCGTCATGCGTCAATCGTCAAACGATTGGTAAAGGGAAATAAATTGTGCGACGGTCGTCTCCATGATGACAGGAAAGCCAGCCCGCACACAAGCGGGATGCTATGCTACACTGATAAAAATCTCTCGCGGTTGACGAGTGACCAATGACGATCGACGGCTTTTCATGGGAAGGGATCGACGACGTGCTGCTGGATATGGACGGCACGTTGCTGGACCGGCATTTCGATAATTTCTTTTTCGAGGAGGAGCTGCCGCGCCGCTATGCGGCGATTCACCGGCTCGCATTTGAAGATGCGCGCGACCGGCTGATGATGATGTACCGGTCGGTCGAAGGCGAACTGGCATGGACGGATCTACACTATTGGACCGAACGGGTCGGCATCGACGTCGTGGCGCTGCACAAAGAATTGGACCATATGATCGGCTTCTTGCCAGGGGCGGAGGAATTTCTCCACGAGCTGCGCCGGTTAGGGAAGCGGGTGACGATTGTCACGAACGCCCATGAAGCGGGCGTGGCGGTCAAAACCGCGAAAACGGGGCTTGATCGGTACGTGGACCGGATTGTGGATGCGTTTGAGGTCGGCTATCTGAAGATGCGGGAGGAATACTGGCCGGCCTGTCGGCGACTCATCGGGTTTGATCCGGAACGGTCGCTGTATGTCGATGATGATGAACACTGCCTCTCCGCCGCCCGGCAGTTCGGTATCGGGCAGATCTTTCACAGTGCGAAGTCCAGCTCTCAACTGCCGCCCGCCCCTTCAGCCAGCTTCGCGTCGGTCGAGCGGCTCTCTCATCTGGTGCACGGCCGCTGAACGTTCAATCAGCCCGGACCCCGCTGCCGCGATACATCGTTCCTCCGATTCGTGGTACGTCGTTCATCTGAAACCGGTCCAATTCAATGATCTTGAGCCCGCCCTGCTCGATCAATCGATCGATTCGCCTATTCAGATTGCATCCGCGGCCGACAAGGTTTTGAATCGGGTTGAGCCGATCCTGCCATGTCGCGACTCGAGGGTCGTCGCTCCGACCGTGCTCCAAGAAGAGAAAGCGCCCAGCCGGTCTGAGCACCCGCGCCACCTCCCGCAAGGCCTGCACCGGATCGGGAATCGTGCAGAGCGTCCATGTGCTGACGATGGTGTCGAATCGTCGATCCGGATAGGGTAGATTCTCGGCCGTCAGGTGCGTGGTCTCGACGGGAAACGAGACAGCCGCGATTCGCGCTCTGACTTTCCGAGGGATGATGATCGCCGGGTCGATGGCTGAGAGATGCGAGACATGAGAAGGGTAATGGGACAAGTTGAGTCCTGTCCCAAAGCCGATTTCCAGTACGTCGCCGCGGACGGCTTGCAGCAGCTCGGCCCGCAGACGATGAAACTCCTCGCCGCTCATGAACCAATCCATGAGGCGGGGAAAGATATGCCGACCATAGATGCTCATCGTCGCGCACAGTATAGCAAACCGTGATTCCGCCATTCCTCACGAGTGTTGTTGCATCCGAGAGGTCTATGTTAGATTCGCCGAATGATCAGTCCGAAGCCCCTGGACCGCGCTGTCGACAATCGATAGTCTCAGGCCGGACGAATTTTGAGCGGTACGACGTTCCGATCGCCTTCGTGATATGAGCAAGACCTACGACCACCGTGCCATTGAAGCGAAGTGGCAGGACTATTGGGAGAAACATCGCCCCTTTCAGGCGGCCGATGATTTCTCCAAGCCGAAGTTTTACTGCCTCGACATGTTTCCCTACCCCTCCGGATCCGGACTGCACGTCGGCCATCTCGAAGGATACACGGCGACTGACATCGTGTCCCGGTATAAACGGATGAAGGGCTTCAATGTCTTGCATCCGATGGGATGGGATGCCTTCGGTCTTCCAGCCGAACAGTACGCCGTAAAAACGGGCATTCATCCCGCCCTCACGACGGCACAGAACATTGCGACGTTCAAACGACAGATGAAGCGCGTCGGACTCTCCTATGACTGGGGTCGGGAAGTCAGCACGACCGATCCCGACTACTACCGGTGGACTCAATGGATCTTTCTCCAACTGTTCAAACGGGGATTGGCCTATGTTGCCGAGGTTCCGGTGAATTGGTGCCCGGCCTTGGGAACGGTGCTGGCGAACGAGGAAATCGTGGACGGGAAGAGCGAGGTCGGCGGGTTCGACGTGATTCGAAAGCCGATGCGGCAGTGGGTGCTGAAGATCACCGCCTACGCCGATCGACTGCTGGAAGACCTGAAGCTGGTCGAATGGCCGGTGAGCACGCTCGAGATGCAAAAAAATTGGATCGGGCGTTCGATCGGCGCAGAGGTCGAGTTCGCGATCAACGGCGTTAGCGGGCACATCCGCATCTTTACCACCAGGCCGGATACGCTGTTCGGCGCGACCTATATGGTTCTGGCCCCTGAACATTCCTTGGTGGATGTCGTGACGGCTCCGCCGCAGCAGGCCGCCGTTTCGGCCTACCGTGACGCCGCGGCGAGAAAGAGCGATCTGCAACGGCAGGAGCTGGACAAGGACAAAACCGGAGTCTTTACCGGCGGGTATGCCGTCAATCCCGTCAACGGCGAGAAACTGCCGATCTGGATCGCCGATTATGTGTTGATGAGTTACGGGACCGGCGCGATCATGGCGGTGCCGGCGCACGATGAGCGCGACTGGTCCTTTGCCAAAACCTATGCGCTGCCGGTTCGGGAAGTGATCGCGGGCGGTCATGTGGATCAAGAAGCCTTTGTCGACACGGAACAGGGGAAGGTGGTGAATTCGACCGCTCCGGACGGGAGCATCTCCATCGACGGACTCACGCCTGCCGAGGCGATTCCCACGATCACGGCCTGGTTGGAGGCGAAGGGGAAGGGGAAAAAAGCGGTTAACTACAAACTGCGCGATTGGCTGTTCGCCCGCCAACGGTACTGGGGCGAGCCCTTTCCGATCGCTTGGGTGGAGGGAGAGGCACGGCCGATCCCGGAGGAACAATTGCCGCTTCTCTTGCCCGAGACGAGCAATTTCAAACCGTCCGGGAACGGTGAAAGTCCATTGGCGAATCTTACCGACTGGCTGGTGACAACGGACCAGGCGACGGGCCAACCGGCCAGGCGCGAAACAAACACCATGCCGCAGTGGGCCGGGTCTTGCTGGTACTACCTGCGTTTCATTGATCCCAAGAACGCCACGCAGTTGGTGGATGCCGCAAAAGAACGGTATTGGATGCCGGTCGATCTCTATATCGGCGGCAGCGAACATGCTGTGCTGCATCTGCTCTATGCCCGTTTTTGGCACAAAGTACTCTTCGACATCGGAGTGGTGAGCGCCCCGGAGCCGTTCAAGAAACTGGTGCATCAGGGGATTGTGCTCGGCGAAGACAATCAGAAAATGTCGAAGTCGCGGGGCAACGTGGTCAACCCCGACGACATGATGGATCGATTCGGTGCCGATGCGGTGCGGCTGTATGAAATGTTCATGGGGCCCCTCGAAGCGACGAAGCCGTGGAGCACCAGAGGCGTGGAGGGGATTACGCGGTTTTTGGACCGGGTGTGGCGTCTCATGGTGGATGAGGATGGGCGATTGTCCGATGCCGTCGTGACGGCCCCTCCGAGCCCTGACCAGCAGCGCCTGCTTCATCAGACCATCAAGAAAGTGACGGAGGATGTGGAGGCGCTTCGCTTCAACACGGCGATCTCGCAGATGATGGTGTTCACCAACGACATGACGAAGGCCGAGCAGCGCCCTCGGGCGCTCATTGAACCGTTTGTGCTGCTCCTGGCGCCGTTTGCACCGCACTTGGCCGAAGAGCTGTGGGCCATGCTTGGACACAATCCGAGCGTGTCGCAGCAACCCTGGCCTCTATTCGATCAGGCCCTGATGGTCAGTGACCGGTTGACGATTCCGATCCAGATCAACGGCAAATTGCGGGGAAAGATCGAAGTCGGCGCCGACGCGACGCGCGAACAAGTGGAGACCTTGGCCAAGGAGGAAGCGGCCGAATGGATTCAAGGCAAGGAGCCGAAGAAGGTGGTCTATGTCGAGAAGAAGCTGATCAACTTCGTGATATGAGGGAATGCTGAGTGCTGAGCCCTGAGATTCACAAGGAGACGATTCGCGGCGGGAGGGCATCTTCCCTCTCGATGCTCAATGCTCTTGTTTCAGCACTGATTTTGTCTGCACTTGCCGGTTGCGGCTACCAATTCCGCGTGGAGGGGGCCGGTCCGACCATCGGCGGCGCCGATCCTGCCGCCTCGCAGGGACCAACCCCGCGTCTTGTGATACGGACGCTGGTCAATAAGAGTTTCGAACCGAACTTGGAGGCACGCTACACCAACTATTTGCGCCATGAATTTTCCTCCGGCAGCGGGGCACAGGTGGTTGCGGACTCCGAGCCGGCCGATCTCATCTTGACGGGAGAGATCCTTTCGGTGGGCATCCCGACACTGAGTTTCAGCCAAACCACGACGCTGGAAAGCCGAGCGGAAGTGGTGGTGCAGGTCCGCGTCGAAGAGGCGAGGACCAAGAAAGTGGTCTGGTCTCAAATGGCGAGAGGCGCCTCCGAGTTCTTTGTGACTCAGGACCTCCAGTTCAATCGCGCCCTGCAGAATCGAGCGATGGAGCAGGCGGGCCGCCTCGCAGCGGCGGATTTGGCGGCGTGGTTCCTGATGCATGTCGAATCGGGCAAGTTGACCAAACGGGCGGATATCCCGGCAGAGGCGGAGCCGCAGGACGCTGAGTAATTGCTCGAGTTCTTCGAATGGCACTGACGCTGACTCCCTACCAGCTTGAGACAACATTGAAAAAGCAGGTTCCCGGACCGCTCTATCTTGTCGTCGGTGAAGAAGATTTGCTCAGAGACCATGCCGTGGCTGTGTTGAAGACCGAGGTGCTCGCCGACGGAGGCGAGTTCAACTACGATTTGTTCTATGGGGATGAAACCGGTGGAGACGAAATCCGAAGCTGCGCGTCCGAAATGCCGGCGTTCGCCGAGCGCCGATTGGTGGTCGTGAAGGCGACGGAAAAACTTTCAGCCCGGGAAGCCGAGGTGTTGGTCCAGTATCTGAAGGATCCGCTGGAGACCACTACGCTGGTATTTGTGAGCCAGAAGCTGGACGGTCGGTTGAAATTTTCCCAGGCATTGGCCCGCGCGGCCGTCACGATAGACTGCTCGCCGCTGCGCGATGCGCAGCTGAGTCCTTGGCTCTCACGCGAAGCCGAGCGGTTGGGACTTCGTCTGGAGGAACAAGCGCATCATGTATTGAAAGAAGCCGCCGGGGGATCGCTGCATGGATTGCGCCGAGAGCTGGAGAAGCTGGCCTCCTATGTTCCACCAGGCCAAACCGTGACAGCGGCCGATGTCCAGACGCTTCGAGGCATTGAGCCCGGTGCCTCGGTATTTGATCTGACGATCGCGATCGCCGAAGGGCGACGAGGGAAAGTTCTCTCGATTTTGGCCCGCAACCTAGAGGCCGGCGAAGCTCCGCTCCGTATTCTAGGGTCCCTGGCCTGGCAATACCGCCGCATTTGGAAGGTCAAAGAGTCGATGGCCGGTGGGAGCCGCGAGGGAGAGGCAGCCAGAACCTTGCGGATGGATCCGATGAAGGTCAGGCCGTTCCTGGGGCGATTTTCAGAGGAGCATCTCCAGACGGCTGCTCGCCTGTTTCTTGGCGCCGATGGCCAACTCAAGGGCGGTAGCAGCAGCCGTCCCCAAATTGTGCTGGAGCGGCTCCTATTGCGCCTGTGCGAATTCGTGGAGCAGTGGCCAACGTCCGAGCCTCCGTCTCGGCCTTCTTCGCCGACGGGCCGGAGTACGGCCCGCCTGGTGTCGAATGTCCGGACGATCAGGAGCGGGAAGCGGACAGGGCGTTGACGCGGAGCGTCAGGCGAGAAATACGGCGGGATGCCGTGTTTCGCTTGAGCGCGCCTTTGGACGAGGCTTTTCCGATTGCGGACACGGCCTCGCGCAAGAAGGTCTTGGCGTCGTCAGCCTTTTTCTCGTTCAGAGCCGACAGGACTTTCTTGACGATCGTCTTGACCGCGTTGTTGGTGGCCCGGTGCCGTTCGTGCCGACGTTCGGCTTGACGGGCCCGGCGAATCGTAGATTTATGAATAACGGGCATCGTTTTTTCCTCCAGAAAGGACCGTATCATGTATCATGGGGTGTTACGGTTCGTCAAGGAGTATGGGATTGAGCGGGAGGGACCCCTATGTCGAAAATCGCGGCGCGTGAGCGTCTGATCTTTGCGCTGGATGTGCCGTCCGCCCCCGAGGCGGAGCGGCTGCTGGATCGTCTTCAAGGCCATATTTCCTTCGTCAAGGTCGGGCTGGAGCTGTATACCGCGGCGGGGCCGGATATGGTGAAGCGGGTGGTGGAGCGGGGGATGCGGGTGTTTCTCGATTTGAAGTTTCTCGACATTGAGGAAACTGTTCGGCGGGCGACGGCGCGCGTGGCGGCCATGGGCGTCGATTTCCTCACGGTCCATGCCAACCGCAAAGCGCTCAGTGCCGCCGTGCAGGGACGCCAAGGCTCGCCGCTCAAACTGCTGGCTGTGACCGTGCTCACGAATTTCGACAGCCACGATTTGCGCGAAATGGGCATACAGCGGACCGTTGAGGATCTCGTGACGGCCCGCGCCCTCCTGGCTTCGGAGGTCGGCTGCGATGGGGTGGTGGCCTCCGGTGCAGAAGCAGCCGTTATTCGGCAGAAAGTCGGGCCTCGGTTCGCGATCGTGACGCCTGGAGTCCGTCCGACCGGCAAGGGGGTGGACGACCACGCCCGGGCGACCACCCCGACCCAAACGATCACGGCTGGCGCGGATTATTTGGTGGTCGGACGCCCCATCCGCGATGCAGCCGATCCGGCAACCACCGTGGCGGAGCTCGTCGCCGAAATGCAGGGCGCGTTCGATGCGCGAGGATAGCTCCGGTTGCGGGGCCGTGCTCCTCTTTGCTAATATCGCTATTCCACAGTGCCGCTTATCCTTTCTGGATGGTGGGTGTAGCTCAGTTGGTTAGAGCGCCGGATTGTGGATCCGGAGGTCGCGGGTTCGAAACCCGTCATCCACCCCACATAATCTCCTCCACTCTGCCTACAAAATCACGCATATCTCGAAGCCCGCTGGTTCCACCATTCGTCTATCCATGTCGCCATCAATGTTCGT
>DKBD01000241.1:0-2125 GCA_002451055.1 Nitrospira sp. UBA6909
GTATCGAAGGCGATGAGGCCGTCTTCCGCTTCGATGATGCTCATGGGCGCGAGCCCATACCCCCCGAACACCCATATCCCCTTGACCGGATTCTCGATAGTCGGCTTGAGCCAGTTGAAGTCGCCGACCCGATCAAGCAGCTTCTTGTTGGCGATGGCCCCGTTCGGTGCTTTCGCCAGCTCGACGGCACCGCCCATGTACGGGTTGGTTTCGATAGATTGGGCATCACTGATTTCAAGATGCCCCACGAGCATCATGAGACCAATTGCGCGAAGACCCAGCTGGTAGATTCTTGTCTGTTGTTTCATTCTTCTCCTCCAAAATGGCTGCCAGCAAATCCGAACCGTTCTACGGCTCGGCCTCTGCGCTTCTTACCCCGTTCTTTGCGTGAAACAGCCCACTAACGATGCCGCATTGATCGTAATCCCGTGCGCCCTGGGAGATCGGCTTTTCGACCTCCTACTTCATTGTCTCCGCCTTTGGCGCATTCCAGGTCTTCATCTTCGCTTCGTCGGGAACGTAGATCCGCAGGTTGACGCTCAGCTCCTCATCTTTTCGATTGATGGGCAGCCAGTTCTCCACGGGCACGCCTTTGGGCTGCTTAGCAGCGATATAAATATCAATTCCACCATCCTTATTTAATTTCATGCCCGCATTGTCCCCCACGCTGTATTTCTTGCGATCGTTGGGAATGAAAAAGCCATTCTTGAAGTCGTAGAGCGTGACCGACCAGAAGGCCCTTGCCGGCGGCAGCTGATCCTTGGTCATGCGGATGACATAGTCATGCATCGCGTTCATGGGCTTGCCGTCCGTAGTCGTTATCGGCGGGTATTCGGCTTCCTCTGCCGGAAGACCGATGGGCCCGATCACCGACGTAGCGACGAGCGCGTCGAGATTCGTCTTGCCCTTGGGCTCAAACCAGTAAGGTTTGATTTTCGCGACGACCTCGGGCTGACCCATAATGGCCAGATTCTTCGCGGCCACCTGTTTGGCGATGCTCGCAAAACGCTTTCCATCAATCGGTTTGACTCTGGCCGGGTCGTACTGCTTCCCGGGTTCGATCCCAAGGGGTTTGTAGGCAGCCAGCACGCCATGATCGACTTCGTTGTTCGGATCGAACGTCGTGTGGTTAAACACGAACTGCATCACCGGAAGCAGGTTGTTGCCGAACACATCGAAATCCGTCTTGCCCACCGCCGGGAACTGGATATCATTGACTGGCTTTGCCTTGCCACCGTTGTATTCCGAGAGGGTAACGAGCTTGGCCGATTGCATCTGCTTGACGATGCGCTTGAACCGGTCGGGGTCGTTGCCGTGCGGCATGACGCGGAAGACGGCGGAGACAAAGTCGCCGGTCGCCTCGAAAATCCGATCCACGCCCTTGACCGGCCCGCCCTTGTAGCCTTCGGTCCGCGCGGTATAGAAGAGCATCTTCTCGGACTTGCGAAAATCGCCCTTTCGGGTCGTCATCGGAACATTCACATAGTGGTCGTAGCCCGTGACCATCAGCGAGACATACTTGGATTCGAAGGCCGGCATCTCGATGATCACAGGGTCCTTGCGTAGATCCAGCATGCAGCCGATGTAGAGNNACGTTGTACATGGCGACGTACTGGTAGGAGCGCCGGACGAGATCCTCCACCTGAGCGTCGCTGAGTGCGACTTCCTTGGCCTGTACCGCTGCTCCGGTGCCTGACAAACAGACCAGTATGACCCAGATGACCGCAAAGACATAGCCTCGTGTCATCCTCTCGATAGCCATTCGCTTCTCCGTTCGTTGCTTCGACTGTTGTGGGCACTGGCCGACCAGTATGCCGACCATGACCGCCCCGCCTTTAGCAAAACCCCAGACCCGACACGTCAGAAGAGTGCCTTGCTCTGCCCCATCGGCTTATGCAGATAAACTGCCAGCAGGCGAGGAGCAGTGTCGCGGGAAAAGCCCACTAACATTATAGTGTTACTAACTCCCTCGCTTTGTCTCAGGCTAGCAAAAGACGCAAGGGGGTGGAATTACGGGGCAGGGACGATATATGAATCTGTCGCAGAATTCCCCATATCGCGGCGTTACGCCAATCCACCATGACTGATGAAAGGGAAGGCGGACAACACCGTGCCGCCACGGACA
>DKBD01000241.1:2140-24245 GCA_002451055.1 Nitrospira sp. UBA6909
GCTTCATCGACGATCGGGTCGATCTTGTGCGTCACGAACGTCTTGCTGGAAAACCTCACCCCGATATCCCGACTGATCTGACCCACCCACACATTTCGCCCCTCCAGCGTCACGGGTGCGAGCCACAGACGCAGGTGGTTACGTTCGTCAACGGTGCCGCGCGCCTTTTGCAGGGCAGCATCCTGAGGTCGCCCGAAAAGATACAGCGCTGAGACCGGGGACGTGCGGTAGCGCGTTCCGAACAGCGACGAGCTAATTGTGCGCCACACCGTATCGCTGCGCGTTGTCTCGGTAAGATCCCAACCCTGCCGCACGAGGGTTGCCAGGATCAGGCGTCCATCACCGACGATCACCAGATTCAGGGGATCGCCCGGTGTTTTCTGGTCGCCACCCAACACGCAACATGGTAATTGCTCAAGATACCGGCGTAAACGATCGAGGGTAAGGTCCAGAACCTCGTCGGGGCGATAAAGCCGGTGAAAGTCGACGCGCTTGGAGTCCGACTCAAAGCCGGGCACCTTCTGTACGAACCGGAATGATCGAACGTCCTTCTTGCCGAAGAGCTCGACGCCAAAGGCCTTGGCCCCCGGGTCCAGATTCGTGAAGACGTACCCCGAAGTGGTGCTGTGCGGTGGGATCCCCACCGGGATGTGCCGGTCCAGGAACATCTCGATCTTGTCGTCCAGGGTGCTTCCGCCCTCGTTTCTGAACATCCAGGCCAGCTCCGATGACGAGAAGTAGTTCGGATCGACGCTGAGCACCATGAGATAGAACCCTTTGTCCTCCTGGTTCACGATCTCGACCCAGACCGGCTGAATTCCCTTCTTCGCCAGCGGCAGGCTAAAGGTGTTCTGCGTTTCCTCCTGACTCAACACCACCGCCGATACACGGACGCCGCGGTCAGACTGTGTTTCAGCCCGGGCGCGGTAGTCCAGCGACTCCGGCTGGAAACGGGTTGTGGCGCAGCCACCGAGCAAGAGCACACACAGCAGGGCGCCAACCTCACGGTGGCTAATCCAACGATGGCATATTTCGCGTTTCGAGCTCACCGTTCTAATGCCATTCGGACATCTGTCGTTATGACGTTTTCTTCACGTTGACATTTCCGCTTTGGGTGGTTGCCAGGTCTTCATCTTTTCCGGGTCCCGCACGTAGATCCGCATGAGGGCGCCGATCTCATCGCCCTTGTGGGTGACCGGCAGCTCATTTCATTTCGGAACGCCTGTTCGTTGTCACCAGTGTCCTGGCGAACCTGCAACCGGATAGTCCAAGGATCCGTTGAGTTCGGCAATCTTTTAAGACGGGAAATCCGGCACGTAGAGGGCCCGCTGATCCCGCCATTGCTTGATCCGAGCTTGTGCCTCTTGCACAGGTTCCCGATTGAGAGGCTCTGATTCTACTTGATACAACAAAGGCACTACCAGAGCGCCATCAGGATTGTCGCGTGCTCGCACCGCGCCCCTCACCTCATAAAATCGATGTCGATCGAGTGGAATCTGCAGACGCCGGCCCAGCATTTTCGAGGCCGGCTGACATGCCATCTCCCTCATGCGAGTTGAAAGAGCTCGGATTTTTGGGCGCCTGCCATCTCCCGGCATTGCAAGGCGCCCCTGCCTTTGGTATCGTCTGCCCCGCGCCGGAGCAGAACAGCAGGAGTTCGTGGTCTGCCATGTTCTTTTGTGTGTCCACACACGTGTCCTTCCCTCGCTCATGGCTCCATATGCGTTCTACCATCAACTGTAGACCGTTCCGCCTGAGCGCCCTCGCGCTATTACTTGTCGTCACGCTAATAGACGTCTCGTATGCTGCCGAACAGCGCACGAGGACGCAACCCACCGCCGCAGCGGAGGTGTCTCCGTTGGCTCCTGTGACGCTGGACGGTCAGGTGCTGTTCAAGGTACGTGGAGTCAGTGCCTTTCCGGCTGAGCAACGGGCCGGCCTCATCGAAGAGCGTCTGCGGGACCTCGCTTCGAACACAAGCCTCCCGCTGGATTCCCTTCGGGTCGAAGAACGAACGGACCGCTCCCTCGTCAAGTTTTCGGACGAATTTGTGGTGATGGTTTTCGAAGCCGATGCAGAGATCGAAGGGATATCACGTCAACTTTTAGCCGAGGTGTATCGAACCCGTATCAGGACCGCGGTTGAGGGGTACCGGCGCGACAGGAATCCGTCGATTCTCTACACTCATGCGCTCTATGCGGTGGGGGCGACTGCCGCGTTCTCGCTGTCCGTGTATCTTATAGTCCTGACGTTCAGGCGCCTGGACCGGTTGCTGGAACAACGATACAAAGCGAAAGTGGAGGGCCTGCACGTCAAGATCTTCCGGATCGTGGAATCGGAGGGGATCTGGAACGGTATCCGAGCGTCGAAAAGGCTCTTACAAACGTCACTCCTCCTCGTACTGTTTTTCGTCTACAGCCAGTTCGTGCTCGGCCTGTTCCCCTGGACCAAAACGCTCTCGACGAGACTCCTGTGGCTGACTCTCGACCCCCTCCAGACCATGGGGCTGGCCGTCATCGAAGCGGTGCCAAACCTGATCTTCCTCCTCATTCTCGCGATCGTCATCCGGTACACACTCAAGCTGCTGAAGATGTATTTCATTAGCATTCAACACGGGACGATCTTGCTCGGCGGATTTGATCCCGATTGGGCAATGCCGACATTCCGCATGCTGCGGTTGGTGACCATTGCCTTTGCATTGGTTATCGCCTATCCGTACCTGCCGGGATCCGAATCGGAAGCATTTAAAGGGGTCTCGATTCTGCTCGGCGTGATTTTTTCGCTCGGATCGTCTTCGGCCGTCGCCAACAGCATCGCGGGATACTCGTTGATTTACCGTCGCGCCTTCAAAGTCGGCGACCGAGTCAAGATCGATCAACTGGTCGGAGATGTCACCGCGATGCGGCTGCAGGTGACCCATCTCCGCTCGATCAAGAACGAGGAAATCACGATTCCGAATTCCACGATTCTGAACAGCAGCGTCACGAACTTCAGCTCGCTGGCGCGGGAACGAGGGTTGATCCTTCATACGACCGTGGGAATCGGCTACGAAACCCCCTGGCGGCAGGTTGAGGCCATGTTGATCGAGGCGGCGCGGCGGACAGACGGGCTGTTGCAGAGTCCTCTCCCGTTCGTACTGCTGCTATCGCTGGACGACTTCGCCGTGAGCTACCAATTGAACGTCTATTCCGATCAGCCGCAGGAGAGTTCCAGACTGTATGCCGCGCTGCACCGCCACATCCTGGATGTCTTCAACGAGTACGGTGTGCAGATCATGACCCCGGCCTACGAGGGCGATCCCGCCACACCCAAGATCGTGCAGAAAGATCACTGGTTCGCTCCACCCGCGAAGCCCTCAGCACCCACTCCCTCGCCGAACTCTTGACCACATCATGTCCTGGTGCAGGACAGAATCTTGATTCGCGAGAGAATCGCTGATCGTACGCACCAGCTTTTCGAGTCCGCACAGAGCTCAAGTTCTTCTACGCGACTGCCGCTTAGATTATCTCTCTTGCCTGGAACACCAGTGGAAAGATATAAGGCCTACACCAGACGTTGCGCGGTTCTTCGGTGCAATAGCCATGGAAAAAGTTTGCCACCTCCTGCTGCGACGTTCGCTGCCACGGAGACAGAGACCACTGGCAAGCTCGTGCCTGCTCACAAAACGCCGGGCTTTACCCTGAACAATTATGCCAGCGCGCGTCCTTCCAATCATGGAAGCGGTGGCACGCCATAACTCAGTATCGCTTCCTGCCAGGCTCCAGTAGGCCGCGATGTGCCGGAGGGCACATTCGGCTCGCTACTCCGTGCGCCACTTCGCCAAACGGCCGTCCGCGACCAGCGCCTGTTTGAGATTGGCGACGGTCGTCAGATGCGCCGATCGGTCACCGGACAGGTCCGAGGTGAACAGTGTGTGGTAATTTTGTTGGGCAAAGTCGGCAAACTCGGCATGATGGCTCGGCGAAATGCGCAACAGGCGCTCGAGGGAGACCAGATACTCGCCCTGTCCTTTTGCGATATCCTGCCGGAGATTCTCAAATCCGACGCCGACGAAGAAATTCATCTTTTGGTCCTCCGCGATGAGACCGTCCTCCGTGAATATTTCGCCGGGCGACGTACTCGANNACACCTTTGCTATCCATAAATCCTCCTCAAAATAAAAGGGTCTTCTACCGCCATTCCCACCGACTGAGCACAAGTGCGCTCTGATCGGTGCATTGACTACCTTGAGCAGAGACATCAAAGAATCTCATTCCACCACCTCTCCTCTAATACACTTCATATAGGTGTAACATAGAGGCCTTGTACTTAACACCATTCATAAGGCGCAGACAAGTCTGCGGATACGCCTACCATGGGTTGAATCGAGGGAATGGTAAGGCAGCCATTTTCCATCAAGACGGTGACGACCTCGCCTTTATCGAGCTCCTCGCGGACGCGCTATGTCATTGCACCGATTGTTCTACAATAGGTTCAGTGTATAATCGCCTATGGAAGGAATCGTTCTCTCACCACACCGACAGCGTCGTCGGGCCCCTGTCAGCTTCGCTCAAGGCTGCGCGATCGCGGTTGCTCTCGTGTGTCTCGTGAGTGCGCCACTCGGCGCGAGTGCTGCCCCCCCTGATCATCGATTTTCTCTGGAATTCGAGACCGGCGCCATATGGCAATCGCGTAACGAGATTCACATTCCCGATAGTAGCGCAGGTACCCGCTTCGATCTGACCAATCTTCAAGGCAGCGGCCCGATAGCGCAGCGCCGGATCGAAGCTACGTGGAACCCTGCCCGCCGCCATTCGCTCCGCTTCGTCTATGCGCCACTCCAGTTTTCTGGAGCAGGGACCTTCGGCTCCCCGGTGCTTTTCGCCGGGGGAACCTTTACGCCTGGCGTGCCGGTCGATTCCGAGTACAAGTTCGATTCCTATCGGTTGACCTATCGATATCTGCTGTACGAATCCCATCGCCTGCGCTGGCGTGTGGGCGCCACCGCCTTCATCCGAGACGCCCGTGTCGAACTACGACAGCAGGGAACCATCGCCTCCGATAGCAATGTGGGATTCGTCCCGTTGTTGAGCACGAGTCTCGAGTATGACCTAACCCCTCGGTGGACCGCCCTGCTGGACTTTGATGGACTAGTCGCCCCACAAGGTCGCGCCATCGATACGGCTTTGAAAATTCGGTACGACGTGAATGATACCTGGTATCTTACAGCCGGCTATCGGGTCTTTGAAGGTGGGGTGGACAACGACCGCTTCGCCTTCGGGTGGTATAACTTCGCCGTGATTTCCCTCGGCGCACGCTTCTAACCTTGCACTTACATAGACAGGCGCTCCAGCGAGCCCTCCGGGCAAAGAATACGCTTGTCTTCCCAATCTGGAACTACTCCTCAGCTGTGCATCTTCTTTGCCCAATTACTTTGTTCACAAATTACAGTGATTGCGGCGCGTACCAGATGGACCCTTCGACATGCTCAGAGCAGGCACCTTACGGGGTATACCATATAGGACTGGTATAGGCGCGCTCTTGGGTGATCATCGGGACTTCTTTCGGCATCTGCACGTTGAAGCGCTTCGCCTCGTAGGCGGTCCAGCGCGGTGTCGGGATTTCGAGCACGCGGGCATAATAAAAGGCGCGCTGCTTGGGATCAAAATCAGGATCTTTCCACACGGTGATCAGCTCAGGATCGCCGATGGTATTGGTCCAAGTCGCATTCTTCACATTCACCGTGTTGCCCACTGGTGTGAGCTTGCCGTTCGCATCCACTCGTCGTTGCTCGGCATCGCCCCAGACCACGTCGTACACTTTTTCATGACGAGTCCCCTTCCCGTCGAGCCACCCCTTCACAATTTGAATGCGATCCAGATTACCAGAGAGCGGATCTTTGAGCGCGGCCACCAGAAAGGTCGGCGCTTTTCCTGCCGGTGCCTCGCGCAGGTCACCGCCCATCGGAACTCCCTTGAAATAGCCGACCGCCGCCGGCAGCCGATTGTGTGCGTCGTCTTCGGTGAACGCCCACCCGCCGAAGAACCGCACCAGCATGCGCGAGCCGGTCGTGGCATAGGTTTCTTTTCTCATCATGGCGTCCCAGAGAGCTTCTCGGGTATTCTCCGTGGCCCAGATGCCGGCATAGCCGGAGGACACCATCGACCAGCCTTCGTATTTCTTGTCGCCGACCTGGGCCATGGGATGTTCGAAGCGCTTGGGGTTCGGCTCCGCACCGGAATGCTTTCCGAAAAAGTTGTCTTCTTCGGCGGTCGCGAGCCCGGTATGGCTGTCGGTCGACCCGATCATGCCGAACTTGTANNGGCTCCCATTTCGCGCGAGTCTTCGCATACTCCAAATCCACCGGCTTGCCCGTAAACGATTCGACGAGGGGAAACATGATGCCGTTGCTCAAATTCCCGTTGTGCCCGATCGCCAACACCCGGCCGCCCGTCTTGTCTTCGTAATTCTGCATCCATTTCCACAGATCACGAGGGTTGTCGCTTCCGTGCGGCTTCAGCGTCGTATAGGGTTCGGTGCGCCCCGCCTTGTCTGCGCCGTCGCGGTAGACAAGGACGCGATGCAGGTTGTTACCTCCGGTATTGGAGGTCCATTCATACCCGATGAAGGCGGTGAACCGGCCGGGGTCGTTGTATTGTTCTGCGGCTTTGAGGGCCTTTTCCCATGCGGATCGGTAGGCTTCGGTTCCCGGGAGTGAGGCCAAGGCCGGAGGAAACTTATTCTGACTGAACGCGACGATGATCTCGACCGCAGCCTTCACGCCTTCCCGCCCCCCGGCACGGACCATGTCGTACCATTTTTTCCCCGTGGCATCCGCCAACATCGACGGATCACCCGCATACAGTCTGGGAAAGAACCCCATATTGTCGGAGTGGTCCGCGACGACCAGAAAATCCAACGGCCGAGACAGTTTGACCCTCTGTCCGGTGGACGAGGTCACTTCTTCTCCACGCGCGAAGCGATACGCATCTTCCGGCCCTAACCGCGCGCCAAAGGCCCCAGCGTCCATCGACATACCGGTGTGCAGGTGCGTGTCCCCCCAGAAGACACGCGTGGGGAAATTGCGCCCGGCATAGGGAGAATAATGGTGTTGCCCAGGGAAGGCGTGCGTCAGGCTTTCTTCGGCAGGCATCGGTTCCTGGGCGAAGACGGTGCCTCCGCCTCCCAATACCAAGCAGGCCAGCGCAAAGAACCAGGCAAGTCGGCATGTATGATGACATGTCATCACGAACCTCCTTTTACACTGAGCTTCTGGCAGGCCGTGCAGTACCGCCCCGCAGGAGATGTTCCGGTCAGATACTCTCGCAAGCCTGCCGTGCAGGCCGCACCCTAGCACGGGCCGACCTGGGGCAGAACTAGTGATTCCCCTCGTTCGACGCTTGAAGTATCCCTGGTCCGCAGTGAGTCAGGGTCGTGTACACCGCTTGGCCAATTGCTCCCGGGCGCCGGGAGATTGGCATGCCAATGTGCGGGGTCGATCCCACGGCTGAGGGGCCGGGGCGTCTGCCTCCGGCATATCCCGACCACCGGTCCCTTGACAGGTGCAGGGAAAAACAGTAATGGAAGGCTCCGGGCGGGATGCGTAGGCAGAGTGAAACCCGCGCTCTTGAACCCAACGTCGTTGCGCCGCGCTCAGTTATTTGGATGGATACTGACCCGACCAGACGTCCCGATCCCACACCGAAACGGTGCCTCGTCACGGGCGGTGCAGGCTTCATCGGCTCGCATCTGGTCCGGCTGTTGCTCCATCGCGGCCACTCCGTTCGCGTCGTCGACCTATTGCCCTCGCCAGGCCTCGACCAGCGCGCCGAGTTCGTCCAGGGTTCCATTCTCGATGCGCCTTTGATGCGGCGCGCCATGGCGCACATCGATCAGGTATTTCACCTGGCCGCCTACGCACATCTCTGGGCGCCGGACAAACGCATTTTTTTGAAAACGAATTTTCACGGGACTCAGGTTGTGCTCGAGGCAGCTGCCGAAGCCGGAGTGCAGCGCATCGTCCACACCTCCACGGAATTGGTTCTCGTCACCCAACGCACGAATCAGTCTGCCGTCGCGACAGATGAACCCGTCTCCCGGACAGTCGACGACATGCTCGGACCGTACTGTCGCTCAAAATACCTGGCCGAGCAGGAGGCTCTCGCCGCTGCAACCCGAGGCCTCCCGGTTGTCGTCGTCAATCCGACATTGCCCGTGGGGCCCGGGGATTATCAGCTGACGCCGCCCACCAGAATGATCCTGGATTTCCTGAATGGCAGAAATCCTGGTTACATGGAATGTGAGATGAATCTGATTGACGCACGGGATATCGCGCTCGGCCACATCCTGGCTGCGGAGCAGGGCCGCATCGGCGAGCGTTATCTCCTCGGTGCTGAAACTGTACGGATGTCACGCCTTCTTGAAATGCTCACTGATTTCTCCGGCCTGCAGATGCCGCACACACGCGTTCCGTACCTGATGGCCCTCGGAGTCGCCTGCGCATCGGAGTGGATTGCGGATCACATCAGTCGAAAACCGCCGAAGGCATCGCTCGCCGGAGTCCAGATCGCCGGCACCTCCAGGTTGTTCGACCTCTCCAGGACCGTGAGGGAGCTTGGACTTGAGCCGCGCCCTGTGCCTGAAGCCCTCGGCGCAGAAGTTGCCTGGCTCTATGATCAGGGACTCATCCGCCGGCCGCTGACGCGGCCGGCGCTCCAGATACTCGAGTCATTCCGCTGCGCATAACCCATCATGCTCGGATGACTCCTACAGCCAACAATTCTCCATATTCTGGTACGAGGCTGACCTGATTGACCAACCCAGGAACAGATTTCTCAGCGCACACGTGAATGAATCAGGCATTCCCTATTTGGTTGGAATGTATATTTCCGTTTTCGCGATTTTCATTAGTCGCCCTTGGCGAATGCGGTCGGAAACCGACAGGCCGTTCGCCACGGCGATCTCCTCGTTACTCCATACCGACCCAGTACGCTGTCTCAGGTCTTCGATCGATTCTCCGTCTCGGCCCGCAACGAGCCGGATTCGCGTTTCGGTGATGGCAGCCCGCTCCGACTGCGTGAGAGACCTGAAGCTGCTCGCCACCTTCTCAAAGACCGGCTTCATCGCATCGAATTGCTTGGTGCTTGTCAATCCCACGATTTGATAGATCAGCCCTTCATAGGCGATCCACGTCACATCCAGCATCGCCTTGCCCTCGGCAGAAAGCTGCGTGCGGGCGGCCGGCAAACCTCCGATGCTGGTGCGGTTCGTACCCGATACAATATCTGTCCGCTCGCTGTTTTTCTCCAGCAGTTTCGCACCATCGAGAGGATCATTCCCCTCCGCAACGGCGCCGAGCACCATCGCCGCCTCTCCGGCATCGGCTACGGCGATAATTTTCCGAGGTGAGTTTTGAATCTTCCAGTCATCCGGGAATTCAACGAAGAAATTGAGGTCCGGATGTTTGAAGGTCGCCCCCTGCACCACTCCGTTGGCGGCTCGCGGCCCTACCACGAGACCGTCAAGCCGACGCACGAACGCCTCAGGCGATATGCTGATCGGTTCCCGTGACACCTTGGTGAGCTCCTTCGCATAAGCAGCGGTCTTCTCCGCTCGATCAGGTGTCGGAGGATGTGTATCAAAAAAACTCGGCTGTCGCTCCGTCTCCTGATGCAACTGAATTTCACGGTCCAGGGAAGTCAGTAACTGGGCAAGGCCGGCAGGATCCCAGCCTGATTGAGCCGTCATCTTCTGCCCTACCCGATCAGCTTCATTCTCCTGACTACGACTGTAGGGCGAAAAGATGATGCTCTGCGTCACGTCCCCGAGGCCGCCGATAATATTTCCGACGAGGGGGCTCACCAATCCAGCGAGCCCTGACGCGGCTCCGAAGATCAACGCGAATGGTCCGCGCTTCGAAATCGCTTGGACACTGTGCCGGGCTGCCACATGGCCGATTTCATGGCCGACGACGCCCGCCAGCTCATCTTCAGAATTCGCGAGCGCCAAGATCCCCCGGCTCACATAGATATGGCCACCGGGCAGAGCAAACGCATTGGGCTCCGCCATATCGACCACATGGAACTGGTAGTCGAGATTGGGACGGGGCGACTCGTCGGCAAGCCGCTTGCCGAGCGCGTTGAGATAACGCGTGAGTGCCTCGTCCGGCACAAGCCCCATCTGTTGTTCAATTTTTTCGGCTTCCTGCGTTCCGAGTTTTATTTCCTGCTTTTCCGACACCAACGTCAATTCAGGGCGCCCACTGACCGGATTCACGGCACACCCTGACGCATGCAGCAGGACTAGAGCCACGAGGATCAGCCTAGAGATCGATATGGTATACAGCAGCATCGGACGTCGTCCACGAGGTTACAAACGCCACCCTGGTTCAGGAAACGCGCAGTCAGAAGGCAACCGGCATGCTCTATAATCAAGGCCTTGAGCGATAACTTATTGTGAAGGCTCGAGGTCGGCCGTATACCGTGCCCCCTCGTTCATGACCCCGATAATGCGCAGCTTGCGTGAGCCGTCCGATACCAATAAGGATCCGGTGGCAGTGCCGCGTTCGGTCGTCACGGTCAGCTGGCCATCGGCCAACGTGAATTGCCCTTGCCCGCTGAACACACCGATGGTGCGATAGCTGGCAAACTCATACCGGCCATCATCCGCAATGGTGACGCGAACCCAGTCGTCCTTGCGCGACTTCGGGTGGCTCACCAGGAGCCCGGTCCATTTACCGGCAACGACTCCGAAGGACTCGATGGATTGAGGACTCCATTGTTGCTTGGGCGCAGGACCGAGTGATTGACATCCTTGAACCACCAGAGCCAAGAGAGTCAGACAGGCCATGGCTCTCGCTGTTTGGATAGCTTCCTTCATACTCTTCCGATCCTCCGTCCGGCCTTTGTCCCGCAACCACATGTGCTTGCCGTACCCCTAAAAATACAGCGAACCGAAAAAATACAGCATGTTCCAATCGTTACGCAATTGGAATCCCGTCGATTTTTCAGGCTGATATTTCACATCGACGTCTAGCCGGTTAAAGGCGGCTCCGACTCCAACATGCTTGAAGAGTCGATATTCCAAACCGAGGTACGTTTCGGTCATGAATCCCTTAAATTGACTCACCTCAATATAAAACCAATCGAAGCGCGCCTGGCCGACCAAGCGTGGCGTAAAGTGGTAATTCAACAGAAGGCCGAAGGTAGGCAGCGGGGCAAACAATCTGGCGTTTTCGCTCAATACGGTTTGAGAACTACCAGTACAACTTGGGGCTCCGGTGCAGCTAAAATTCCCCGAGAATCCGACTCTGATGTCCGCAATATACAGACCGACACTTGCGGCCAGTTCCACCTCGTCATTGTGATAAAAGGAGTAGTTATAGAAGAAGCGATACAGCCCAATGTCTATCTTATCCCTCAGCTGAGACCCGACACCATAGGTCGTATCACCAATGGTAATACTCTCGGTAATTTCCGCGAACCCTTTTCGCCTCACGTCGTAATAGCTGAACCCGATGCTGTGTTTCGGATTAAACCGATAACGCGAATCAATCCTCCATGAATTGTCCTCGCGTTGCATGTTGAGCGCCCTGTCCACGTCCACTGTGCCGCCAATGCCGGAGGTACCGTTGATGCCGAGGACGGTGTCGGCATTGAACACATAGGCCCAACCACCGCGAACCATGAACCGATCCGGCAGGATTTCTTGGGATGTGGCTTCTGATGTCGCCTCTGATGTGGCCTCTTCGGCTTTTGCCGGCTGAAATCCCACAACGAGTAATCCGATTGTCGCCCCAAAAAAAACCATGAGGGGATGGACGTGACCCATACCGAAACGTTCTTTTCTCACTTCTGTCTCCAGCGGGGAATACGACGACGTCGGGAAATAGGACGCGGCCTCTCGGCCACACCGCTCAGAGAGTAATATCATTGCGGCACAGAGTCAATTGATTCCACAACCGACTCGAGTTGCATGAAGGGAACTAGACCGTGTAAGAGATCGTCGTGACCAACGATGAGTTCAGCGAACGTTCCCCTCGATGGCGTAGGTTTGTCCCCGTCCTCTCCGGAATCAGTCTATTCCTGGCCTCACTGACCCTCTACGTGCAAACACCGCACGCATTCGAGCACTTGATCGTTCCCCTTGCGGACCGATTCCTCCCAGGCCGACTTGAGGTTCGGAAAGGCTCGTTCGCCTTCCCTGCGACCGTCGAACTGACGGCGATGTCGTACCATCATCCAGAGACCGGCCTCTCCGTTCAGAGCGATCGAATAGTTGTGCGTGTTTCCGCGATGGCCTTGCTCCGGCACCGCGAGCTCCTCTTCGAGGACGTCACCCTTGAGCGAAGCGAGATACGATTCACAAGGGTGTCGAATCCGGCGAGCCGGACCGACCAACAAACCGAGGCGCCGGGAAACACACCCATGCCGCTTCTACCGGCAGCGGTCCATCGGCTCCAAATACACGGCCTGACCGTTTCGATCCGAAGGGATGGCGATGAGGTCACAGCGAGTGATGTATCTTTGACAATGGGAGAGATCGGACCGGGAAAAACCGGCACGTTTGATCTGCATGGCGACGTAACCTACGACGATCATGCGAACCTGGCGCGATGGAAGGGGAACGTACTGGCAAAGGGTACCATCGAGCAAAGCCTCGACCGTGACCGGATCGCGTGGAATGCAACCAGCGATGTCACACTGCAAGAATGGCTCCAACCTCGATCGCCGACTGGTTTCAAACCGATCACGTTTCATCATTCATTAACCGGCAACTGCGATATCCCGTCCGACACACTGCACAACCGCTCATCGGTTACTGCCCGGTACGGGTCGGCACTTCTGGGGGAAGCCTCCCTTGAACTGACAAGAACCGGGCGCCCTGGCGGCGCCGTCATGGATGTTGGGCTGGTGATTCAAGAGCTGACCGACGAGGCCCTCAATCTTTTGCTGCCGGAAGAGGATCCAATCCGCATTCGTTCCACTCATATGGGCGGCCACGCAACTCTTCACGCGGAAGGGGATCGATATGCGATCGCCTCCACGATTACGGGTCGCAATCTCCAAGCGGTGTCCGGCGGCAAAGCCACCCCGCCGCAGGACATCGATCTCCTGCAGGCAGGAGTGGTCGATCTGGGCACCAAGGGTCTGACCATCGACAAGTTCCAGTTGCGCGTGGCCGAAAACGGCAAGGTTCGTCTCACGGGAGACGTAGGACGCCCCTTAAGGATCGGCTTGGGGCGGGATGTTGTCGATTCCGACCATGTCGCCTCGGAGACCGCCCCGGAAGGCGAGGGCACGCTGACGGTCAGCGATTTAGACGTTCAGGCATTGCAGCGATGGCTACACGTGTTCGGCTTGGACGGATTTCAGGGGGTCCGTGGCGGGCGATTCAACGGCACCGTAACCGCTTCCAGCCGTGGTAAAGGCCGGGCGATCGATTGGAGCGGACACGTGACCATGTCGGATGTGGTGATTGCCGGTGCAGGCGGCGGCGCGATGCTGGAGCCGATGACATTTGCGCATGAATTTCATGGCACCGTCATCGATCTGGCTGCACTTCGACTGGAATCCTACAGGCTCACGGCCACGGTGAAAGATCGCATCAGCGGAGTCGTCCGCCTCTCCGGAACGATCGATCTCAAAGAACCGACGACAAACCCAACGCTGAAAGGATCACTCGACCTCGCGAGCTTGCCGGGGGAAACATTGAATCCCCTGCTCGCTCGCTGGACCGAGACCAGATTCTCACATGCGCTCTTGAATGGAACTGCACGGGCAGAAATAAGCAGAGGCGTGATCAGCTGGCAACTTGATCTTCGAGGCCGCCGGATCAGCCTCTGGATTCCTCAAACACCGCAAGCCACCATTTCCATGGATATGACGGTGACGCAAGAGGGCCGCTATGATAGGAACACCGGCACCCTTCAACTCGACAAGGCCACATTCCGAGAATTCGAACGGTCACGCCCGGCTGTCACAGCCCTGTTGGACAACCCTGTTCGCCTAACCTTCCCAAGAACGGACTCGGACCGGACATGGCCTCGCATGGAAACGCCCCTTGCCGCGTTCAGATTGGAGATCAACCGCCTGGGGATCGAGCAACTCCGGCCCCGTCTCTCAATCTGGAACATCACGGCGCTGGATGGGATACGGACTGGTATCATTGACGCACGATTGACAATGAAGTGGAGCGGAGAGGAATCGCCCGCTTCGGTTACCGGGTCATTCAATATCACCAATATCCGTCTGGATGCGGGAGCCTTGCACATCCGCGCCCCCCTCCAACTCCGAACCAGTATTGATGCAGCAGTAGGACAATCTACTCTCCTTGAGTTCAAGAAGGTGAATCTCCTCGCCCTGGCCGAGGCAAAAATCCTTGCCGAAACCGAGATCACCGGCTCAACCAATCTAAGAAATAGTTCCACGGATTTGTCCCTCATGTTCACGACCGGCGATATGCCGGCATTTCTCGCCAGGATCGGAGTGATCGATGAGCAGCAACTCAACACGTTCACGAGCGGCCATCTAACGGCAGAAGGACGGATGACAAGCCCAGGGCAGAACAGCCCAGTCTCAATGCAGGCTACGGTGCGTTCTCGCAATCTCCAGATCCAACCCCTACCAGGGCTCTTTCTTACCTATGCGCTGCGTGCGCAAGGGGCGCTCGAGATAAACGCGGAGCGGACCGCGGTGGAATTCAAGTCTGTTGACCTGGCACTCGAAACCGCGGGGAAACCGGCCGGCTCGCTGACTATGAACGGTAAGTGGCCGATCGCGCCTTCCGAAACCGGGGCATCCGTCCAGATTGTCGCCAAGAATCTCGATGGTGGGCCGTTCGCGGAACGCTCCGGCTTGCTCCCCGGACGAATTCCAGGCCCCTTACCCATCGACGCCGATGTAACGGTCGCGTTCGATGCCCCAAGCGGACATCTCGCCTTGCGAGGTCTGGAAACCATCGGACCAGTGCGCGTCGCTCGCGCGGACGGCGGCCAAGAGACTGCCACACTTCGTATCAAACATGACGTGATCCAAGGCCGTGGCCAGATTCACGTGGACGAGCTGCAGCTCGCAGCAGATCGGCCTCAAGGCGATCCGGACCACGTCACGGCAACAGGCCGGATGCGACTCACCGACAACCGGGAGGGGCAACTCAAGGCCAATGTTGCGTCGCTCGACACGGGATGGTACGCAGCCTTGCTCTCGAACTCGAAATCCCCTCCGCCACCAGAAAACCGTCCACCATCGGCGAAACACCCGGCTGACCGGCAGACATCATCACACCCAACCGCAGCGTTGATGGGATTCGATATCGATCTCTCGATCGGCTCCATCACTCACGGGCAGTTGAAGATCGGCCCAGGACGCCTGACCAGCAAACGCACCGATGGCCGGCTGAACATAACTCTCGAACCGACCGGAGTGGCCGGTGGACGCGTGGAAGCAGCAATGGCCATCGACGGTCGGAAAGAGGTCACGGAAATCAGATGGTCCGGCAAGGGCCAGGACTTGAACGTAGCGACAATCCTCCAAGCGGTGCACCCGGGACAGGACGCGGCCCTAAAAGGCTCCGGATCGTTTGAAACCTCCGGAAACGGCGTCTTCGCAGACGGGCCACTCAGGGAACATCTCACTGGTACCGCCGATATCACGATAACCAAGGGCCAATTCATTCAGTCCAAGGCCCTGAGTTTTCTCGCCAAGTACACGAAGATTCCAGAGCTCGAACAGATGGGCTTTGATCAATACCGGAGCACATGGCATTTCAACAATGGAGCCATCACGATTGACCGGTTTTCCGTCACCGGTTCAGTCGCCTCATTCGATGGGACTGGCTCCATTGCGCAAGACAACGCCATCGACATGCGGATTTTTGCGAAAATCGGCCCCTCGCTAAGGGAACGCATCAAGATTCCCTGTATGTCTGCACTGTTGGCCACGTCGGACGGGTTTACGACCCTGCCGTTTGCGCTGCGGATCACAGGGGCGGCAAACGATCCTGACTATAGCATCGACACCACGGCAGTGGATTATATGAAAGGACCGATTGGGGGCATGGCGGATACGGTAAAAACCTTGCTTCGGGGATGTCGAGAAGACCGTTCGAAAAGCCGCACGCCGTAAACAAGATCCGCAACCGCTCATAGGCGCCCGGCGAATGTGCATCGTAGGCCGGAACTTCGCCGATGTTCGTCCGCTTCACTTCGAGAGGAACGACTTCGGCTACGGGATTCTGCACAGGTTTGGCAAGATCGGTGTTGCCGTCGATGACCTTCCCCTCCTGATCCAGCACGCCCTGACCGGTCGCAAAAAGCAGGGGCATACCGGCCAAACCGATCCCGCCCAACCGGAGGTATACGCGTCTTTCCTAGGAGGTGGTCTCTCGTTTCGTCTACAACCTCGTCTCTGCCCTAGCGCATGCGACCATCGAGGGGACCCCTAAAAAGTTCCGTCGATCCCCATGAAGAAATTCGTGTTCTTGATGCCTTCCGTCTCGAAGCTTTGTTTCCGATTCGACCGCTGGAACCCGGCAAACCCTCGCAGGTGTTCCGTTAATTGCCGGACCACGATCACTTCACCTTGGACCACATTCTCATGTGCCCCTTGCCGCTCGTCACCGACGATGCTGCTCGTCCAATTATTCCGTTCGTAATGAACCGCCGCCACGAGGGACAGGCGTTCCATCAGCTCCACGTCAAGATCGACGGTGGCAAAATGATTGTGATAGGACACATCGTCTTCGAATTGGATCTGCTCATGGCCGTCTGCCAGCCCTTGCTCGTAATGATAGCCGATCCCCAACTTGACTCGATGCGACAGCCGCCAATCCAGATGAGGGCCCACCGTCCAAAAGTTCGTATCACGATGGGAAAACGTCTCATTGTACCGCCTGAGTCCATATCGGCCGAGCAAGCTGATCTGAAGGTCCTGCGTCACTTGACGCTCGAGTCTCGCCGACCAAATATGGCTCGTCACCGACTCCCCCACAAGCCCATGCTTGCCAGGTCTCCGATCTTCGTTCTCACCCAAAAACAAATTGGGTGCATAGTAGTACCGCATTCTAACTCGCGTCGCCTCCGATAGCCCTTGAACGGCTTGGAGACGAAGAGTCCCGTGGGTATAGGTGGTGTGATCCGTATAGACAAACCCCTGCCCCCGAATGCTGAACTCGGTAGTTCCAAGCGGGTGGGAAAGGGATTTCCCAATGGTCATGTCCGGCTCGAACACCACATCAGACCCCTTATTGGTCAGACGAGTATCGAGCGCCGGTTGGGTGGGGTCGCCATCACGGCTTAAGCGACGGGTGGCCGAGAAGATGCCGACGTCATCCGTGTAGAAGAGGATCGCGCGGCCATTAATCACGACCTCCGCCAACGCCGCTTCCTCGCACCACACAGCACCCGCCAATATGAGGAGGAAGAGGAGCGTGCCTGCTTTTTTCATTTGTCACATCCGCCCCTTCACATCGCCGCATTCCCCTTCTTCGATGGCTCACGCGTTTGTCCATCTCTCCATGATCCACCGCCTCATCCTTGTCGCAGCATGTTCGCCGATCGGTCACTGTTCCAAGAACGCTCGGATCTTCCCCTCCTGTTGTTTGACCACTTTTGCGGCAGCCGTCAAGACGAGATCGCGATCACAAGTCGATTCCAGCCAGAGACGGGTGACAACACCGGCGAGTCGTTGCCCGACATCCCTTGGTGATTTCCAATTGACATTCTCCTTGCGACAGGAATCAGGAAGATCGCTGAGGTCCTCCGCCCATCGTGCGTCGGTATGTCTGAGACGGATCAACGAAATCCGGTCAGGCCCCGGTACCGCCTTGAGTTGTTGCGCCAAGAGCAGAAACATAGCCCTATAGGCCAAGGACCGTTCTTCCATGATGCTGGGAATCCTCGAGTAGTCGTAGTTGAAGATCGAGAACGCGTCTTGTCGTTTGTCCAACTCCTGCCCCCCTACTGCAAAGGGGAAGGAACTATCGATGGCGAGGAGCATAGCGCGGCGAAACCTGCCTTCCTGCATACCCTGCAGCAGCATCATCAACAACGATTCGCCGCCCGTGTTGTCGGACATGCCTCCGTCCCCCACGTGCCAATACCGTTCCTCCTTCGAGTCCATGAGACTGATCGGCCCGATGAGCGGGGGGAACGACATCGATCCGGAAACAGAGGCAGCCACCTTGGTGGCGCACACGTTCAGATGCAGATCTTGGGGAGTCACCGTAGTCAACTCCTCAGCCCGCCTTGAGAGATCGGCTTGATACTCGGGAGGCACCCCAGTGGTTGAAACTCGGCTCACTGCCTCGGCCCATTTAAATCGAAGCTGTTCCCGAGGTATCGTGCTCAAGAGAAACCGGCGTCCATTGTTATACAACGTCGTATTGACCATCAGACGGGGCGCATCTCCTCGTTGTTCCCGCTCAGCGAGTTCGCCAAAATTCTCCGTCCCGAAATAGTCTTCTCCAAGAATTTCAGCCAGTGACTTTGCGGTGAAAGCCGGATTGAACCATCGCCACTTCAACAGATTTCTGCGAAACAGAGGCCCTTCATAATTCTGGGCCATCGCTTCCTTGAAGTCGGAGAAGAACTTCTGATAGTCCCCTGTGAGCTCACCCTGCACGTCCAGCATTGGTACCTCGCGTGCCGGCTTCTTCAGCACATAATAAGCCGATGCCAAGCTCCCACCGGACACGCTCGAAATGTAGGAGACCCGATCGAGTACGGATGTGGGACCAGCTTCAAGCTTGAGTTGGGCAAGTGCTTCAAAGGTGGCCGCGGCAAAGAGAGCCGCACGGCTTCCTCCACCTGAAACGGCCAAGCCGATGACCGTATCCTCGCTGTTGACCGGTGTCAGGCACGGAAGAGGTTCAATGGTGGAGGGAAGAGTGTATACGGGTGCAGTGAGACAGCCGGAGAGGCCAAGGCCTACGAGAAACAGCACGCAAGATGAAGCTGCGATACGAATTGTGGCAAGACGGGCAAGCGCTCCGGCTATGCTTGACCTCACCTCATTCACCTCGCATGACAACCGGCGGGCGCTTCCTGCACGGCGACCAACCAGTAGCCCGACCCGGTTCTATTGTGCGTTTCCAGTGTCAGCATCTTTCTCACTTATCGACACCGATGGGGTGCCATTTTTTCCAAACGGCTCATGAATCAACAAATCGAGCACCTTATTCAACGGGGTGTACTTCGATCCCCTTCTCCTATTCAACAAGTCTGATAACATGCTGCCGAACGTCACCCGGGCCACATCTTCCATGAACACAGGATCCTGACTCACCGCCTCGCTCTGTAGGTTCGTCTCTGCTGCGGACGACCACACGAGTTCACCGCTTTTGGCATCCCACAGTTGCAGGGACAACCGCATGGTAGCCGAACGAGTTTGCGAGGCCAAGAGGTTGACGGGAGGGATATTCAAACGGTCCGTCATCGTTTGCTGGAAGAATGCCAAACGCGGCTGAAAAACATAGCGAGCACCAAGAGCCTTGCCAATCGCTTGAAGGCTGTCACGGTCGAGGACATGGCTCAGTTCGGCGCCCGAACGCATGCGCTCATAGTGAGCGGCCAATCCGTTCTCGTTAATCGCACTGATAGCCTGACGCTCGGTCATAATCGACCACTGCGGGATCACCTTGCGGATGACGTCGACGAGATATTGCCCCATGCCCGCTTCGCTCCCACGGAGACTCGCCACGGATAGCGGCGTCAGGACGGCGACCACCTCTTTCGACAGGCCGACCGCTTCCGATGACCGAGACGGAGTGGAGGATGTGGTCCGTACGGTCCATGAATACAGGCTGCCCGCACACCCCGTCGTGAGGATCAGCAGCGCAAGTCCGGAACAGATTCTCCCCAAACCGATCATCGTAGAATATCTGCCTCGCATAACCACCTTGTTTTGCGGGACAACGTGCCGACACGACGGGCTGCTCGCGCGGCCCGCCGTGATTCAGCGCTTCATTGAACTAATACACAAGCGGAATGCGCCCAGCCAGCTCGAATTTGATCAGAGCGCGAACTTTGTTTTCGATCTGGATGTAGCGGGCCGTCTTGGTGGCCGACAATACCTTACCAATTTTGTCAGCATAGGTGCGCTTCAGTTTCACTTCCGTGTCCTCGATCGCCAGCGCTTCGTTCAACAATTTCTTGGCGGTGTCCTCCTTGATCAATCCATTTCCTTCGTTGTAGGCGGAGGCATAGTCGGAGATGACTTTCGCGAGCCGATCATTTACCTGGTTCAGGTCCATCTGATACGCATCGTATAGTGGCCAGAACTTCTTGGCTTCGGCGTCTGTAAGTTCCATATTGCTGGCGACAAGTAGTTTCTTGTCCGCCTTCAACTTCTCTTTCAAGATTTCCATGTTGGTATCCGATGCGGCGCCACCGTCCTGGGCCAGCACGGGAGACGCTGTCAACATGAATAAGCTACATGCAAGGACTGCAAACGATCGCATGGTCGAACCTCCTTAGAGTGTGGCGTGGAATTGCTTCGCTTCATACTAGTTGATTCTATTGACAGGGCGGTCTCATATCGACAGAGAATTATACGGCGCCCCTTGGAATGTCAAGGACGATTATTTCTATTCTTCGGATGGTTGCGCCACGATGCACTCGTGGCTGTCGAGCCATAATGTAGAACCGAATGCTTCCCACAGTTATGTTCATGCTCAGTCTCCTGTTCCCATATTTCCTTCAGGCAGGGACACATCGTGCGATTCCCAAACCGACCGACAGGCTCCAGCCTTC
This sequence comes from Nitrospira sp. UBA6909, assembly GCA_002451055.1. Lineage (GTDB taxonomy): Bacteria > Nitrospirota > Nitrospiria > Nitrospirales > Nitrospiraceae > Nitrospira_D. The sequence continues at coordinate 22,869 of DKBD01000241.1, forward strand.
GCCCCCACCGTCGTCAACCTGACGATCGGCAGACCTCTCTGGGAAATGAGAACGGCCGTGGAATCGTCGATTCTGGTCCATCATCGACATGAAGAGGAATGGATTCCGGGCAGACGGCAACTCAACGGGATGCCCTTCGACTATCAATACTACATCTGGAGAGAGAGGACCGGTTCTGTTCCGAATTGAGAACGACCGGCTCATCACCGAATTCCCAGATGCGCGCTATCGCGTGCGCGTCCGCCTGAAAGCATCCAACGGAGTCGCGCGGGTTGCCGAATGCGGCAATGGACCCGCTGCGCACATGCGCCTGAGGCTCGAGGCATCGTCGGAGGTGCGCTGGAGTGAGGGCTGGGTCATCCAGACCGAGACACGGTTCGGCCCCCCGCAATTCAACGAACCCTGCCGTTTGCCTGCTACGCGGGCCCGTGCTCCGGGGACCGCGCAGCGCCACATCTCAATCACTGCAGCGTGTTCTTGAAGATCTTGCCGTCCTTCATGATGATCTTCAGGTTCTTCTGATCGGTCACCGCGCTCAGGTTTTCCAGCGGGTTTCCGTCAACCAGCAGTAGGTCGGCGTAGGCACCTTGCTTGATCACGCCGAGTTCTCCATCCGGGTAAGGGTTGCGCAGCCCGCTCATCTTGAAGAGTTCTCCAGCGGTGCTGGTCGCCATCTTGAGGATTTCGACCGGCTTGTACCAGGGCAGCAGCCGCTCCATCATCTTGGCCTGTTCTGCGAATGTCTCCTGGGGCACGAAGAACAGGTCGGTGCCGTAGGTCAGCTTGAGATTCGGAATTTCCTTCGCAGTCTTGTAGACGAATTCCGTGCCCTTGCAGACCAGCGCCAGCTTGGCATTCGAGAAAGCATCCAGTTGCGGCTCGGAGCATTCGGTGAATGGCTGGGTGCTCAGAAAGACACCCTCGTCCGCCATGCGCTGCAGCGTCTTCCGGTCGAGCAATTGCCCGTGGCCGACATCCTTGATGCCGGCGTCGAGCGCCTGATTGATCGACTCCACGTGGTAGGCATGGATGGTGACGTAGGTGCCCCAGTTCCTGGCGACGTCGACCGCTGCCTTGATCTCTTCGAGCGTGTACTGCGTTCCGAGCAGCGGGTCGGCCGGCGAGGAGTAGCCGCCACCCGCCATCACTTTGATCTGAGAAGCCCCGTGGCGGAGGTTCTCGCGCGCGGCAGCCATCACTTCGGGAACGCCATCGGCGATGTAGGCATGACCAAGCTCGTAGAGCTGGGGAAGGCTGCCGCCGAAGCGCGGGTGTTTCTGACTGGGGAAGCGGAAATCGCCGTGCCCGGCGGTCTGACTGATGCCTCCCCCGGAGGGATAGATGCGCGGGCCGGCCACGCGCCCCTGGTCGATCGCC
>DKBD01000001.1 GCA_002451055.1 Nitrospira sp. UBA6909
CCGGCTCCAAACCGCACTTCGTGCCTTCCGGCGGCTCATCAGGCGTAGCCTCTCTTCATTAACGCCGCCGGAGAGACACCACCAGTTTCCTAATGCTTGTCCCGACCCGCAGCCCATATGATGGTTCTTGGCGACGGGATAAAACACCTCCAGTTGATTTGATTCTCATCTCCACTTCGTGCGTTCAGCCGACTCTTTATCGTGGTATCGTATTTGACGTCGGCGGATAAACCCCACCAGTGCATTTTATCTCATTCGCTCGTGCGTGCCGACGGTTCATCAGGGGGAGCCTCTCCCCATTGACGCCGCCGCATAGACACCTCCAGTTGAGCACGGGTAATCCTGTCCCCATACCAGCCAGTCCATGTGATTGTTAACAGGCAAACCCTTCCAATGACGATAAGGATCCGTATAAGGAATTAAGCAACCATCGTGCCTTATTGCCTGTCATTGAATGGCATACCAGCTCCATAGATCCTGTCGTAAATCGGGCCACGTTGAGTTGATGAGCTGGTGCCTTGTGCCACAACTTCCTGGAAGTTGATGGTCCTGGTAGGTGGTCTTAATCCAAAGATATGGCATGTTCAGCGGTTTTGTGTGAATGGCAGTCGAACCGGCAGAATGGCATTGGCCTTGCTGTAAGATGATAGAAAGAGCATGACGGCGAGACAAAGAGGGAGACGTCATGAGAGTCGCAGAACCTTTCGTGAACGCGTGCGCCCCGATGACATTGGCTGTTCGACAAGCGATGGGGCTCCACGCTCGTCGGTCTCGTGTCCAAATTCGATCTGGTGGAGTCACGGATGAGGAGAAGGAANNCCGATCCACATGATAATCCAAAGGAGTCACCCATGATGCAAGACCCGTCGCACAATTTGGACGATCAACAACTTGCTATCGACCGCCTCCGCGTAGAGATCGAAAAAGATCGTTTGGAGCTCGATAAAACATTTTTCAAGAAATACGCTGTTCCCATCGTTGCTGTAGCCGTGTGCGCTGCCGCTGGAATATTCGGATTGTTTCAAGAGAGGGTGGCCAGTATCAATAGGAGCGCAGAGATTTCCCTGGGGCATCACCGTGCGACGTTCCAACTCAAGCTCGACTTAGTAAAAGAGTTTTCTACGGCGTTCCACAAAACGGCGCACACCTATCACTCGCTATGGCTGCGAATCGAGTTGTTGGACTTGGAAATGGCTAAGGCTCCTNNCTATTCAAAATCTCAGCTTTTTATACGTTGCCGGAAATAAAGCAGTTGTGCTCGGAATTTCTTGAAGAATGGAACAGTTTCCGTCGAGCGTATGATGAGGCGGTCAAGAAGTCCTACACTGAGCAGGCCAAACTATCCAAAGGAGAAGTGGAGGCGAGTCAAAAGGAGAGAGAGAAGATTGAATCCAGGCTCGACTCATTGCGAGGTAGGCTCATAATATTAATGTACAAAGAACTGACCCAGCCGGGCTGATTTGGTCCAGAGTCAATGTCGCGCGTCCCTTCTGCATCTGCCGAATGGCGTGCCGCAGGCGCGCGCGGCTGCGGGCTCTCACGAGAATGTCGTCCATACACCGCGCCACGTTGACGTTCCGTTTCGCGACCTGCTCATCCAGCGCCGTGGGGAGCGCCGTGCCTAACAAGCGGCCGAGTGGGAAGCTCGGGGCAATCCCTGCGTGTTTTATCGAACTTGACGCGCGTGGATAAAACCCGCCTAAGTGTGATTGGCCCTTGGTTTAGCCTGTCGACGAAACCATGTGCGACTAACGCAATGGTCCGCCCCTCTAGGGATATTTCTGCTGCACTCTCTGGTTTCCCCTAGTAAACAGCCATCGTGACTTTCAGTACAGTTACGGTGTCGTCAGCGATTGGATGAAGATGCCGCACAGCTCCTCTTGAGGCATCACGCATCCAGCAATAGAGGAAAAGTCGTCCAGTCAGAAGTCCGGAGCATAACAGAGGTGGGGATGAAAAAGGAGGATTCACCATGACGCCAACGGTGTCCAAAGGCAAAGTGATCGCGCTCGAATACACCCTCAAGTCGGAGGACAAACGGGTCGTCTTTTCCAATGTGGGGAAAAATCCGCTGATCTACACACAGGGGGCCAATCAGGTTATCCCAGGGGTCGAGTCGGCAGTCGAAGGAATGGCGGTTGGGCAAACCAAGGAGGTCGTTGTAGCTCCGGCGCGTGGTTTTGGAGAACGAGATCCGAACGCCGTCCAGGAGATACCTAAGGCGAGCGTCCCTGAGGGCACCCAGGTCGGGACACAACTGCATGGGAAAGACCAAGCCGGACGCGATGTTCGACCCACCGTCACGGAGATTAAAGACCGGACGGTCTTGCTGGACTTCAATCATCCGCTGGCCGGGAAAACCCTATACTTCGATTTAAAGGTGGTGGGGATAGATTAACGAAGGGATGAAGCGTCCCCCAGCAAGAACCGTTGCAGGGCAGCATTCCTGCTTCAGGGATAGATATGTCTTTGACACGAAAAACCTCGCCGGTTGAATCCCCATAACCAGTATGGGGTTGAACGACCATGAGCGAGCGTGAGGCCTTCCGGATCGTCTCTGCGTTGCCCCTCTTGTGGCCGCCCGATAGAACCCTTCTCTGTTTCTCTCTGGCTCTGACTGCTAGCCTCGTGCGGCGTGTATCCTAATACCCCCCTTTTGAAGTACTCCTTTCGCATCTAGCAGGTACCGCTGTGCTTGCTAGGCTTTACCCCAGAAGCCACGTGATCACCCAAGCAAGGAGGAGTGCCATGACCTGTTCACGATGTGAAGGATTGATGTTGGTAGAACATATCTTGGATCTGGCAGAAAGCTATGGGGAGATGTGGGCCAGCTCTTGGCGGTGCGTGAATTGTGGTCATAGGGATGACGCCGTCATTCAGCAGCACCGCCTAGCCCAAGCAAAGCGATTACCTGTAAAATCGGCAGTCGTGTCGGCCCATGAGGCTGCCGACGTGTCATGGGAAACAGAATTTGTGGAGAAGTTAGCGGCCTAAAGATTCTGTCTCCTCGAAGGTATGGAACCTTGTCCGGAAAGGAAGGAAGCCGTGGAGCCAACGACCATCCTGGTCATTGATGATCAAGAGCCTGTGCGGAGGTTGTTGCAACAGGCTCTTGAAGACGCGGGCTATCAGGTCTTCGAGGCGGCCAATGGACGGCAAGGCCTCGAAATTTTTCGGGCACGGCCTACAGACCTCGTCATCACCGATATCGCGATGCCTGAGATGAACGGCTTGGACTTAATTCTGGAGTTAACAAAAGCCTTCTTGGATATCAAGGTGATCGCGATGACCGGGGCCTCCTCGGAAGAGTTGCAGAAGGCCAAACTCCTTGGGGCGCGGCAGACCTTTCAAAAGCCATTAGACCTGCCGACTCTTCTCCGCGCTGTGGAGTATGAACTGCGTCATTAACTTGCACTACCCCGTCGGAGCCCCCGTGTGACAGCTCCGACGGGACGGGCTCGCCGGACGACACGTACTGAGGTGGTGGGTTCATTTGGACAGGCCACCCGTTCTTCTTCTTCTTCTTCTCTAGCCGCTCACAAAACCTCCTGTTATTAAGGCAAACGCCACTCATGCGAGTTGTATCTGATGCTCCTTGCCTCCTCTCGTAGGGCGAGATCTCTAGGGGCGCGTGAAACAAAAATCGATCGCGTAGGGCTGGGGGGGAAACGTTGACGCGAAGGATCGATACTCTGTCCGTATTGACATCATCCTAACGCATTGCTTGGAGCAAAAGGAGGGAGGGCTGGTATACGTGAGATGATGAGCCGGCGGGGTGCCCGTCCTGCTTGGTAGTGGTTGTGATTGGCCTCGCGGCCGAAACGACCACCGCCGCCGTGAGAATGAGATCGCTTTTCCAGTCGGTCGCACATCTCTACGTCGCGCGGACGAATCGATCACTCTCGAATGCGGCGCGTAAACGCTTCGTCATAAGCTGGCGATACGCCTCTTTTTCTTTTCCGATTATCACCTGGTCATCATGACCAAGCAGAATGTTGAGGTTCTCTTCCGAGACGAGTTGTCTGGCTCCAGGTCCGACATTCACCCTATACTGCGTTTTCCCGTCCGGATTACGCCCCGGTCCTTCGACAAGTTCGGTCAGCCCGTCGATATACCCGTCGTAAGCATCGAGACGGTGCCGCACTTTTGTACCGTCCGGAATTCGCACCCACGTCGAATTGGTCGGTGGGCGGTTGGCTTTATCTGCACTCATAGATTATCCCCTTGCGTATGTGGTGATGTTCCTATTGCTGAAATCATCCGTTCGTCCTTAATTTCATTCCCCTGATGCAGTCGGAAGAGCTGCGAGCGCCGGCGATGAATCACTGGATCCCCACCGATTGTGGCCCATGCCAGATCAAGTACGGCGGTTTCTTCATAAACTCCGCGGCCTGCGGGTAAAGGCGCAGCGCCCAGCCATAGGCCTGTTCTTGGGCGCTCAGACAGGTGGGCGCCAAGAGAAGATGGTTGGAGATGACGCGAAATGCCGTGCGATTGTCCGTCTCAAGGGCGCTGTATACCGTGCAGGAGAATTCACCTTCCTTCGAGCATACCGTGCTGATGGCCAGAAAGGATCCGTCTGCAAATGTCATCAGTCGTTCCAGGTTGAGTCGTCCCATAAGACTCCTTTCGCTTCGGAGACACGATGACTGGCCCAGGAATCCGGGGGACCGGCAAGCCGGTGTAGGGAGTTTCCTGTCGGCGGTGGGCTCTTGAGAACGGCGCCCGCAATCGATGCCTGTTCGTCCAAAGCCCTTTTAAAAACAATCGCTCAATAGACAACCCGGAGGACGGGATCAGGAGTGAGAGCATCGATCGCGCGACACGTGATATGAGTGAGGGAGGCGCGAGGGATAGGGTTGTAAACGGCAACTGGGTGTAACCATACCACATATCGGCCTAAATGGCGAATGTGGCGACTATAGGAGGATGTGGTGGAAGATGCGGTGAGGTGAATGGACATTCTTGCAAGGTTGGGGGGACTGTCTAGTTCAGCGATTTGGTGACTTCTCTTATCTGCACTGGCAGTGGGCTTGACCGATCTCCGATCCCGGAGGCCAACCGAACAGCCGAATGAATCCAAGAATTGAGAATTGATTGCCCGGATTGTACGTCGAGGGTAGCATACGCCTCATGATCACACGTCATACCATGATGATGGGGTGTGTACTAGCCGCCGTTTTCTCATGGCCTGCTCTCTCATGGGCCGAGTTCATCGCGCGAGTTGTTACGGTGCATGAGGGGGATCGCCTGACAATCGTCCATGATGGACGCACGGAAACGATCACCCTCAAAGGTATTGACTGTCCCGAACCGAAACAGCCTTATGGGAAACAGGCAAAGCAGGTCACAACGGCTTACGTGGGTCATCGTGAAGTCATCATCCGCGGCCTTCAACGAGACGGGCAAGGCCGGATCGTTGCCGACGTGTTTCTCATGGACGGACGAAATGTCGCCTATGAATTGGTGAAGGAGGGACTCGCCTGGTCACGAGGACGAACGGCTGAAAGCCGGAGTCTTGCCGATGAAGAGGAATTGGCCCAGGCTGCCGGCAAGGGGTTGTGGACAGACCCTCATCCCGTGCCGCCATGGAAGTGGAAAGAACCCAAGAAGGCCCGCCGGAAATATTCCAATTGACCGCCGCTACCCGTATCAAGCTGAGTTGCACACTGTAACTGGTTCCTCTCGGTTGGTCGGGATCGCTCCCAATAAAATCCTCCACGAGTTCTGTCTCAGCCGTGAAGTGTGCTGAGCAACCGATGTGTGAGTCCTTCGTCACCGCTCGTCGAATGCGACCGGGCAAGACACCTTTCGGGACGGATTTATGGGGCCAGACACTGTGTGGTATTTCTGTTGAGCAAGTAATTTCTCACCTGTCCCGCTTCGATGATCGCACGATCTTTGTGATGCAGGCCGATCGGCTCTTGGCCGAAGGAATCAGTCCGCGACCATACCGCAGTAACCCAAATTGATGAAGCCAGGCGATTAGGGCGGAGGAATAGAGTGGCGCCACGGGTCCTCGATGGCGAGCAGGAAATATCAATGGGTGGGAGTTACTCTTGTTCAGTGGTCACCGGTGCGATAGGCTGGGAAACGAGCGGCGGCCGCTGCGCATTAGGAACGCCCTTCCACATCACCGCCCATGTAAATCGCCAGCGGGCTGTGGTACGTTGACTGCCTCTCTGGAGGAAACATTATGGCGTTCAGGCGGCCGGAACTCGAAAAAGATAATCCGACGGCTCCTCAACCGTACGTTGGTCCGCGCAGACGCCAGTCGAAGGCTTGTGCGATGGCAGTGGAGAAGCCCATCCGCGATGAGCAGATCAAAGAACGGCTGCAGATTTTGGCGAAGGCGGCATCCCGTTTTGTGAAGAGCTTGCCGAAAACACGAAAGACAGATGAGGGCCTAAATGTGCTGCAGGACGCCATCATACAAGCCGAGCGGGCCCTCTCAGTCAAAGGGCGTTCATTGACCTCTCGTACCGATCTCTGAAGAATTCCTCCCTGCAGGCGGCAGCTCAAGGGAGGGGCTAGAGCCTCTCACCACCGTGAACATGACGGAGGAACGGGGGGCGTGTCCGCACCCTACGACAGAAGCAATATGCGTCCCTCCTGCCGACCTGTCTGTTGCCGAGCTACGACCATGCTCGGCCACTTTGCGCATGACTCAACGGTCCGATGGCCGAAGGAGAGATTGAGAAGGGCGGTCCTGTCTGGCCAAGTTGGCGCAGTC
>DKBD01000031.1 GCA_002451055.1 Nitrospira sp. UBA6909
TCCCAGCCGGCTCACCAGTTTATTGAACAAGTTGCTTCCCTGTCCTTCCTCCATCGGTAGGTGCGGTGTCAATTTGTGCCGATAGCGAGCGGTTTCTTTAACGCCTTGACCCCATCGCGCAGACTCTTCGGGCAGAGGTGGGGGCATCGCGTTGCCTCATGGCCCTCGTTTTATGCCCTAGTAACGACGTCCCATTGGGTGTCAGCTGCGGCCGGATGAGAAAAGACGGTGGGGGCAGACCTTGCTTATGGGTAGCGGACCGGCAGCTTCATGCTCTGATGACACACCAGAAAAGATCTGAGATCAATCTTTCGTGATCCCACTCATCTTGTCTCCGTCGTCGGAGGCATCTGGTCGCCATGGCTTCAGCCGACCTACATCTCCGAGGCGTACCACTCGCGCCAGTATGCTGTCACTCCCGCTGCGTGATCCGATTCGCCGGCACGTCGAGGGCCTTGGCCAGTGTATTGGCATGAAATGGTTCACAGCGATGTCGCTGTGAGTGTGATTCGTACGACCAACGCATGTCTGTTTTGAATTGGAGCGGCGAACACCGGTGTGTTATCAATGTAGGGCTAACTGAGTGGCGCACGCAGGCCATGTCCTGCAATAATCGCCACATCATGGACATGACGTCCCAAGAACGAAGACGACCTCTCGTGGAGACATAGCGATGCCTAAAGCCCGCAGTGCCGGCCAGTGTGATCGATGCGAAGCCGAAGATCGAGTCAGGATGACCTTCATGACGTGCAACCGCTGCCGCCGGTATTTTTGCAGTGAGCACGGCACTCCGGAATTGGACCAATGCGAAGTATGCATTGAAGGGGCCGAAGAGACGGAATAGCCAATGATCAATCGGAGCGAACCGGTGCAAAGGTACCGGGAGACTCTTGGGGCGATGTCTGCCTGTCCGGCATCAAACTGTGTTCGCACGTATATCTGGTCGCCAACGTCAGCTGCCGGCTGGATTCCACCGCTGAGGCGCACCGCTCGCCCCGGTTGACTGTCACTCCCCCTGAGTGATCCTCTCTGAGTAGGTGATTCTGGGTTCTACCTCTCGTTCGGTCTCACCGAACCGTAGCGCTGGTCACCGTGGTCCGTGAGGCCAAAGACTTGGATGGTTGCTCATATCTTGAAGCACTGAGCAGTCGTCAACGGGAAGCCTCCGGCCATCCGGAAGCTTCCGGTCAAACCATAGTGAAATTAAGGCCTTGTACATGTCCTATTCTTGAGTGGCTGATCCACGACACAAGCGTTGCCGGCTATCCGAAGGCCGCGCCGTTCTGGGCAGAGATCCGGATGGCGCTCGCGAAGCGGGAGATCCTGCCGCTGCCGGAGAGTCTCGGGCCGAGGTGGAATCCTGAGCCGGATCGTGATCGGGTGACGCCTGCAAGGGGCAAATAGAACCACGGATCGAGAGGAACCTGGCTCACAGATGACCGCCCACGCTGAACCGCTGGAGCATGAACTCGTCTCGAACCCCCGCCACTACCGCTACTATGACCTCATCATGGCGGGCTTCGTGACGGTACTACTCTGCTCGAACCTGATCGGGCCTGGCAAGACGTGCATCCTCTTCGGCCTGACCTTTGGCGCTGGAAACCTCTTCTTCCCAATCTCGTACATCTTCGGCGACGTGCTGACCGAGGTCTATGGTTACGCGCGTACGCGCAAAGTCATCTGGGCGGGCTTCAGCGCGATGATCTTCGCGACGATCATGGGGCTCTTCGTGATCCACATGCCGGGGGATCCAGACGAGCCCTTCAATGCCGAGCTCCAACCTGCTCTGGAACTCGTCTTCGGGAACACAGGGCGGATCGTCGCCGCGTCGATCGTCGCCTATTGGTGCGGCGACTTCATGAATAGCTATGTCATGGCGAAGATGAAGGTCTGGACCGAGGGGCGTCATCTCTGGACCCGCACGATCGGCTCAACCGCAGTCGGCCAGCTTGTCGACAGCGCCCTCTTCTATCCGATTGCCTTTCTGGGGATCTGGCAGCCTGGGACGATGCTGAAAGTGATCGCCTTCAACTGGGCGTTCAAGGTATCCGTGGAGATTATCTTCACGCCGGTGACGTACGCGATCGTCGGCTGGCTGAAGCGCCAGGAGAACGAGGATTGGTACGACCGGCATACGGACTTCACGCCGTTCTCGTTGAAGGACTGAGTCGACGAAGCGCCAGGCGACGGCGCTGCGCGATCCCACCGACGTCGCGCTTCTGACGCCAGGCGTGAACGGCAAGCCAATAGGGTGCGAGCGATCTATGACGAACGTCGTCAAGAGGGAATCCAGCACATCATGATCATCGGCGATGTCAACGAGACCCCGGATAGCCTCCCATGGCCTCTCTGCTACAGCAGCGATCTGACATCAAAACAGGAAGCCACGGCCGTTAAACCGTGTGGCTCCACCTGTTGGCGAGGAGGCGTATATGCGTGCGGTGTGGATCACTGATATCCATCTCGATGTCCTCAGCGAGTCTGCATGTTCGGGATTTTTTGAGAGCATTGCGTCCCAGCGGCCTGACGAGGTGTTTTTGACGGGCGATATCTCGGTCGCGCCATCCTTGCTCGCGCATCTCCGTGCGATGGCGGATGCCATTCAGGCACCCATCTATTTCGTGCTTGGGAATCACGACTTTTACCATGGCTCGATCGCAACTGTCCGAAAGGCAGTCAGTGAGTGCAGTCGGTCGCATGCTCTTCTTCAGTATTTGCCTGAGGTCGGAGTGGTGCCGTTAACCAAATCCACAGCGTTGGTTGGACACGATGGGTGGGGCGATGGTCGGTATGGCGACTATGCGCGGTCATCCGTCCGATTAAGTGATCATGTGCTCATTGAGGAATTGACAGGACTGACTCACTCCCAGCTGCGGCAGCAATTGAGACATCTGGGAAATGAAGCGACGGCTTATCTGCGGAAGACCTTGCGAAAGGCCCTCGATCAGTTCAGACGGGTCATTGTGCTGACTCATGTACCGCCATTTAAAGAGGCCTGTTGGTACCAAGGGCAGGTGGGTAATGATGAATGGCTTCCCTTCTTTGCCTGCCAGGCTGTGGGAGACCTGTTGCGCAATCTGATGGAGAAGCGGCCGGAGCAACAACTCGATGTGTACTGCGGACACACGCATAACCCAGGCACGGCCCATATCCTCCCGAATTTGAAAGTATTCACGGGAGAAGCGGAGTACGGTGCTCCACAGATCAATAAGGTCATCGAGGTCGACTGAGCCTCGCAATCGGGCGTTCCCGATACTTTCTCAGTCCCAGAACCGTCATCCAAGTCCGTGTATCATGTACTCGACCGGAGTTGGTGAGGGGATAGAAGACAGGAGTTGTCAATGCGTTCGAAATGCTACGTCGTCGCGCTAATCTTGCTCGCTGCCTGCGTAGGACTCGGTCAGGCTGCGGAACAGAAACCATTCCATGCCGACCATCTAGAGCATCACTTCGATCCTAAGCAGTCGGCTCTTAGGTGGGACGACCCGAAGCGTGACCTGTGGCAATTGCCGGATCGCGTGATGGCGGTGCTCCATTTGAAGCAGGGATACATTGTGGCCGACATCGGCGCGGGTACCGGATATTTCTCGGTCCGTCTGGCGAAATCGAAGGCGGCGCCAAAAGTATATGCGGTCGATATCGAACCATCAATGGTAAGTTACGTGCGGGAGCGTGCCGCAGAGGAAGGTCTGCCCAACGTGATTGTCGTACAAGCAGCCGCCGACCAGCCCAATCTGCCGGAACCCGTTGACGTCATTCTCGTCGTGAATACGTATCACCATATCGGCAATCGTGGGGCGTATTTCCGGAAGCTGATCGAATCGATAAAGCCTGGCGGCCGGGTGGCGATTATCGACTTCAAGCCGAATTCCCCTGTGGGCCCGCCCAAGGAATTCCGCTTTCCGCCGGAACAGTTCAAGTCCGAGCTGGGCCAGGCAGGATATAAGCTCGTGGCGGAGCACGCCTTCCTGCCGCGGCAATACTTCCTAGTTTTCGAAGTTGCCCGCGAGCTCACGGCCCCGAGCAAATGAATGCTAGGACGTATCGGGAGCGTAGGTGGCACAGGTAGGCTCCAGCTGAGCTGTGAGGGAGGGATCGCTTTGTGAGGGGCTACTGCACGGAGAGGATGCTTCCACAGACATGTCGAGAGAGCGAGACAGGAACCGCCGGCCATCGACTCAAACAAGAAGTCAATTCATGCTCTTGTAGGGGTCGTTGAAAATCGTCCCGCATTCAAGGCAGCGGACCTTTCCGCTCGGCTTGCCGCTCCTGGTTCGGACGTCGTCAATAAGTCGCTGGTGGGCGCAGAGAACTTTCGAGTCGGGCATCCTTCTTTCGTGAAGGGTTTCCTGGCTCATCTGGGTGTCCATTGGCCCCTCCGTTCCAAAGGGCAAAGCCTCAAGATCGTCTGACATGTCATGAAATGCATCCATCAAGATATTCCGGCCGCATATCTCCTACCTAACCCAGGAAGTATTACACTCTAGCATAGCCGTACCTTGAACTGGACTAGGGAATCTCCTAGTTGGCAGCCCAAGAGTTGGGAGCTTAAGAATGGATCTTGGAAGCAAACGATGCACGCGAAGCCTTGGCTGTGGTAACGCCACAGGCTCGTACCCTGTAGGTTCTGGCGGTGTCCATCGTGAGACGAACCTGCCCTGTCCGGCTCAGGTAGTCGACAGCCAGAAACACTTGATTCCACGTGAGCTCGGGACAAAGCCCAACGACTTCTTCTATGGCACAATCGGTACCCAATTGTTCCAGCGCCTTGTGAACGCGTGCAATAATCCCCANNTACGAGAAAACTTCAATGATAAGAACTAGGGAAATACATTGAAATGCGAATATGTATTACTAGGTGCAGAATGGGGCAGCATTCAAGGCTTGTGTATGGATTTGGAAGCGAAAGCTGGGAGCAGACCGTTCGATCAAATGGACGGAGCCGCCGGTTTCAATGTCTTGGTCGCATGGGGGGGCTTCGCGTATATGGTCAGGAAGAGGAACTTGCTCTCCTACCGGCAAGAGGTTGGTGAGCTACCGACGTGCGTCTAGGTTATTCAAGAGAGGTAAGCGTGAACTGATGGCCAGGAAGTGCCCGGTGTCTGAGGGATGGGTGTGCTGGATGAATGCACGGGCGCTATTGGAGTCTGGTACACATTGTTGGGAGAACTAGGAAAAATCCTAGTGTCAGTAGCCGGTGCCTATTTTATATAAAATAAGATTGACCGAGCGTCTATGGATTACCCAGTTTCAACTCGATCCTTATCTTTCTGTCATCTCAAAACCATGTAAGGAGCTGGTCGGTATGCCCTCGCTCGACTCGGAGCTATGTGAGAACCATCGCATCATGGGTCTTGGTCCCACCGGGACAATCGTGCTCTCATCGTCCTGTCGCATCCTGTTCATCGACCGGAAAGCCATGGAACTGCTGGGTGGGCTTGATCCGGATTCTCCGGCAGAGAGGGGAGTGCAACGGCTTCCCCCTTGCCTCATGACCGTGGTTCAGGAGATCGAAGCCTCACATTCCTCCATCCAAGCCGGCCCTCCCGTTCAGGGGGCGCGAGTGCGTCATCTGCTTGGACCGCCTGCGCAGCCAGTTCGAGTACAAGGCTTCAAGGTGCCATCTCCACTGCGACAAGAGAGAAGAATTGTGCTTGTGCTGTCCGAATGGGCCGAACGTGCCTTCAAGAAGGATGAGAGCCGAACTTCTTAACGTCATCAGATGACTGGAGGTTGGCCAATTCCAGCAGCAGTGCCCGCTCGCGATCCGACAGATCGGTCGGGGTCCGCACCTCCACCACCACATAGAGATCGCCCTTCCCTTTTTCCCCGATCCTCGGCATTCCTTTCCCACTCAGGCGAAGGGCCGTCCCGCTTTGGGTTCCGGCTGGGATGGTAACTTGCAAGGTCTCTCCACCCAAACCTGACACGCGAAGCTTTCTGCCCAATGCCGCATCCGGGAATGTCACTGGTCGAATCGTATACAGATCAGCCCCATGGCGTTCGAAGACGGGATGGCGCCTGATGTGTGGACGGATAAGAAGATCCCCCGAGGGGCCGCCGTCGGCGTTTGCCTCTCCTTGGCCCGGTAGCCGAATCACCATGCCGTCATCGACTCCCGGAGGAACCTTGACCTTCAAGGCATGCGGAAGAAATTGATAACCGCCGCCCTGACAGAGAGGACAGGGAGAATCGACGATGTGTCCCCGTCCTTGGCAACGCAGGCAGGTGGTCAACGTGACGAGCCGCATATCGTTCCGCATCTTCACGTCTTGCTTCTGTCCGGTGCCTTGGCAATCGGGACAGGTCAGCGGCTTCGTGCCGGTCTTGGCTCCGCTGCCGCCGCAATCCGTGCACTTCTCGGAACGTGTGAGGTGAATCTCCCGTTCCCCTCCGCGAGCGGCCTCCTCCAAGGTCAACTCGATGTCGTAACGAAGATCCACCCCTCTCCTTGCGCCCGCCCCTGGCCTCATGCGCCGCCCGAACAGATCGCCGAACAGTCCGGACAGATCGCCGAAGCGGCCTCCGAAAAAGTCGCCGAACTGAAAATCCCGCATGAGGTCTTCAGGCGACCACCGCTCGCTGACGCCGGCGTGGCCCGTTGTATCGTATTCTTTTCGTTTCGCGTCGTCGGAGAGCACGGCGTAGGCTTCCGCGAGTTCGCGGAACTTCGCCGCCGCGCCGGGATCCTTGTTCTTGTCTGGGTGGAATTTCAGCGCTAACTTCCGGTAGGCGTGTTTGATCTCATCGCGAGTCGCAGTCCGATCCACGCCCAAGACCTCATAGTAGTCGCGTTTGGATTCAGCAAGCGGCACCGGCGATCCTCCCCACCGTCAAGTGTACGGGTTATACCATGATTCCCTACATACCAGCTCCTTCCGGGAGAGCGAGGCCGTTGGAATCGCATCGCTGTGGCGTGGGAATAGAAGATCCGGGTCAAGGGCGAAGGAGAGGGGAGCGGTCGAAATGGTTCTTGAGCAGACGGCTAGCGGGAGAACGTGCCCATGAGTTGCGCTTCCGCCAACACATGTCCCTGGCATGCCTCCAACACCTGGCGCTTGGTTGCTCCTGGCTTCAGGTTGAGGACGACATCCAGCACATAGAGCGTGAAGTAGTAGCGATGCGGCTTCCCGGGCGGGGGACAGGGCCCTCCGTAGCCGATGCGGTTAAAGTCGTTTAATCCCTGCATGGCCCCGTTGGGCAAATGGTCCTCGGCAGGGATACCCTCCGTGAGCCCGCGCAGGTCGAGAGGAAGATTGTAGATCACCCAATGCACCCATGTACCAGTCGGCGCATCTGGATCGTCTGCGATAATGACATAACTCTTCGTAGTGGCAGGCGGTACCGTCCAATGAAGCGGAGGCGACAGGTCTTCTCCCTCGCAGGTATAACGGCGGGGAATGGATTGGCCCCCCTTGAATGACGGACTGCTTAACTCAAAGGCCATGCGCTGCTACCCCTTGTAGACCAACACAGAACAGGGTGCATACTTCACCACCGTGTTGGCGACGCTCCCCATGAAATAGTTCTGCGCGGTTCGCTCATTACGAGATCTGACGGCAATGAGGTCCCACCGTTCTCGCCCGGCGCAACAAGTCGACGGCTTCCGCCGGATGACCGCGAAGGAGTTTAGCACGAACACGCATCCACATTCTTGCCGCCTTGACTTCGGCTCCTTCCAACAGCCGTGCTGCGCTTCCGAGCGAGAGGTCCAAGATTTTCACCACGAGCGATCCGGAATTCTGGTCGAGTTTGGGCAGAGTCGTGAATCAGGTCAGATCAACGGCATGGACCAACAGCAGCGAGTTGTCGTCCGGATGAGCAAGGCGCCGCTGCGTGAATACGTATCGGTTAGTCGGATTTGCCTTTGCGCCAAAAGATCCACACCAGTGCCGTGACGGTGATGGCTGCGAGGATTGCTTCAAAAGAGTACTCGGACATTCACTCACACGATGAGCTGACGGGTCTTCGGCTTCTGCTGCAATCTGCCGCGCAAATGGCTTCTCTTAACAATCAGGGTGCCGGAAAATACGAGTTGATTCTACCGATGGGACTACGCCACGAGTGAGCGTGCCATCCGGCTTACGTGCCAGGATAACCCGCTCGATCCGGCTCAAAGCGGTAAGGATGTCGTATGTCACTGCGTTGTGGACTTCGGGATTAACGGCACTTCGACTGTGACGATCCTGGGTCTCGCGGGCTGGCAGAGTGTCAGGCCAGACAGCCGGCGATGACAGCGCACAGCACGATTGCTGACCGGAGTGTCATAGGTGATCCAAGCGTGAACAGGGCTAATCGATCGTCACGGAGACGGATTTCTTCTTCGCGTCCTCCGTCTTCGGCATACGGATTTCCAGCACTCCATCTTTGAACGAGGCTTTGATCTCATCGCTTTTCACTTCGGAGGGCAGGGCGACGGTCCGCAAGAACGATCCGTAGGACCGCTCCCGCCGATAATAGTTGTCTTCTTTCACTTCTTTGTTTTCTTTCTTCTCACCTTTGATCGTCAAATTCTCACCCGCTGCTTCTGCGTGAGTCCGGTCACATGATCGTCAAGCAGCACGATCCCATCGGTCACGGAAATCCGGATTACTCCTCGTGGCTCATCGGCGACTTGCCGAACCGGTTCGAGCCGACCCTTGCGGAGCATATGAATCGAACAGTTCAGGAGCGTGGGTTCCTGAAGCAACGCATTTCGCACCGCATCCAAAATGGCGCCGTTTCCCATATGCGTGGCTGGTACGACATGGAGGCGATCCGCAATGCCTGCCACGCCCCCTACCACGATGGCCAGTTCAAGTCCCAGCTTTTTAGCGGCGATATGCTCGACGTCACCTTCCATTGTGAGGACCCCGTCATGGGACTCCATCGTGATGGGAAACTTGTGTAAATTGATGCGAGGTTCTCACTCGAGGGCAGCGCGCACCTCTTTTAGGATCCGATCCCTCTCTGAAGTAGACCCGGTCTTTATAAATGGAGGATGGTGATTGTCGACCTAATCCCTTGCCTTTCGTCTGCCCTGCTGCTGAGCAACGGTGGTGCCATCTGATTCACTTTGTGAACTTATTGAATTATCGAGCTGTGCCGTGATCACATGCACTCCGGTTGATCTCTTGGGAGTGGGTCCTGTGGACTATTTCCCCACCGAATCCTGCCGACCTTGCCGCAGAATGCCACGTTTCCAATCCTGCATATGTAACAATGTCATGGGGTAGTATGAATCATGGCATGTAAGATGCACTTCCCTTGAACAGATGTGGTGCGCACGATGACAAGTCCTCTCTTAGAGATCAGCGGTCTTTCCTTTACGGTGGGTGGTCGGACGATTCTTGATCGGCTCGATCTCGCGATTCATCCGGGAGAAATCCATGCGCTCCTCGGGGCAAATGGATCCGGCAAAACCACTCTGGCCCATCTGCTCATGGGGTGTGACGGTTATGTGCCGACAGCGGGAAAAGTTCTCTTCGCGGGGAGGGATCTTCTCTCGCTCAAGATGCACGAACGGGCGAAGCTGGGTGTGACCCTCGCCTGGCAAGAACCAGCTCGATTCGAAGGCCTCACGGTCTACGAGTATCTGACGCTAGGCCGTACCGGGCTCAATCCAGAGGTCGTACTGGCGCAAGTCGGTTTGGACCCCGACCGTTACCTGAGTCGGTTGGTCGANNGTATGAAACCGGCGTTGGCAGTCCTGGACGAGCCTAGTGCTGGGATCGATATGCTCTCGATCAACCATATCATCAACATGATCCGCGCGCTCAAGGAGAACGGCGGGGCCGTCCTTCTCATCACTCACCAGGAGGAGGTTGGGGCGATTGCAGATTCGGCATCTCAGTTATGCAACGGGCGGATCATCTGTTCCGGCAATCCGGCCCATGTGATTGAACATTTTCGCGGGAGAACCTGTGTCCGGTGCGATGGGGAGGTCTGTGGTTATGTCCGAGCTTGACGAACTTACCCGCGTGTTACCGATGGTCGGCGCCGAGCCCGCGATCCTCGATGACGAGCGGATCGCGCATCTCGTCGGGCAGGGCCACCGCATCCTGAGCAGCCGGTCAGTTCCTGGCCTCGACTTGGCTGTGGAAGAGACTCCCGACGCGATCGTCGGGAAGATGACCATCCGGGCGGGGACGGTCATCGAGCAACCGATCCACATGTGCTTCGGCCTGGCCCATCCGACGGGGAGCCAGAACATCCGAATCGGCGTCATGGTGGAAGAGGGCGCGGTCGCCCGCGTGCTCTCCCATTGCTTGTTCCCTGTCGCTCAAGCGGCGCAGCATCGGATGCAGGCTACGATCGACATCGGGCCGGGCGCGTCGTTGACGTACAGGGAGGGCCACTACCACGGGCCACATGGAGGCATGCAGGTGGTTCCCCATGCGTCGATCAAGATCGGAAAGGGCGCACGGTACTTTTCCGACTTCTCACTGCTATCCGGTTCCGTGGGCGAGCTCGACATCGATTATGTTGTCGAGGTGGAAGAAAATGGAGTCGCTGAACTGACGGCCAAGATCTTCGCGCACAAAAGTGATCGGATCATGCTGAGGGAGGCCGTCATGCTTCGAGGAGAACGGTCACGAGGACTGATCAAGACGCGTGTGGTCCTGGAAGACGAAGCCCGTGCGGAAATTATCGGGATGACAGAGGCCNNATGCCAAGGGGGCCCGTGGCCACGTGGATTGCATGGAAATCGTGCAAGGCCGGGCGCATGCGAGCGCGATCCCTATCGTGCGGGTGTTTCACCCGGAAGCGAAGGT
The DNA here is from genome assembly GCA_002451055.1 of Nitrospira sp. UBA6909. GTDB lineage: Bacteria > Nitrospirota > Nitrospiria > Nitrospirales > Nitrospiraceae > Nitrospira_D. Next base: position 10,755 of record DKBD01000031.1, read on the forward strand.
CACTCATGAAGCCGCCATCGGCAGCGTGGACAAGAAGGAACTGGAAACGCTGATGGCGCGTGGACTTACGCCGGAGCAAGCAGTGGAGATGATCGTGAGCGGCGTACTGCGGTAACCGGTGTCTAACCCGCATTAGGATGGCTCATGCTGACGATCGATGGGTCCCGCTATTCCGGCAGCGGCACGATCGTGCGGCAGGCGGTTGCCTTCTCAGCGCTGACCGGACGGCCTATCCGCATGGTCAATGCGCGCGCAAAGCGGGACAAACCCGGATTGCGCCCGCAACACCTCTGCGTCGTCGAATCCATCGCTGAGCTTGTAAGTGCCGGCACGGAAGGGCTTGTCCAGGGTTCACAAGAGTTCTTGTTTCGTCCCGGCTCGATGAAGACGGGGCGCCATTACCACTGGTCCATCGGCTCAGCCGGTTCGACGACCATGCTGGCTCTTGGTATTCTGCCGGTGCTGGCCTTCTCGGGGTCGCCAGTCACGGTCGAATTGCGGGGCGGCCTGTTTCAGGATTTCGCTCCGTCTGCCTTTCATCTCCAGCATGTGATGCTTCCGATGCTGCGAAAGATGGGGCTCCATGCGTCAGTGGAGATAGAACGGCCTGGGTTTGTGCCGAAAGGCAGGGGGATTCTAAATCTCACGGTGAAACCGCTCGACGAAACATTACAAGCCATCATTCGGGAAGAAGTAGGCCCAGTGACGAGGCTCTGGGGCATCGCCCTTTCTTCTCATCTTGAAGAACGGCAGGTGAGCCGGCGCATGGCGGATACCGCACGGGGCGTATTGGCCCAAGCCGGTTATCAGGCTGATATCGAACTTCGGCACGATACGGAGTCCGTGCAACGCGGGGCTGCGTTGGCGCTCTTTGCCGATGAGGGAAAGTCGGTGCGACTCGGCGCGGATCAGGCCGGGGCCCTGAGACGAAGCGCGGAGTCGATCGGCAAGCACGTCGCCAAACAATTGCTCGACGACCTTGCGACCGGCGCGACCCTGGACCGGTTCGCTGCGGACCAGATCGTACCCTTTGCGGCGCTGGCCACGGGCGAAAGTCGGTTCCTCATTCCAACTGTCACCGACCATGTATTGACGAGCACCTGGTTGGCGAGGGAGTTTCTCGATGCGCGCGTTGACATCGATGGGCAGTGGTTGACGATCAACGGAGCCGGATTCCTGCCGAACCGTGATCGAACGGTAGGTTAATCCGCACCCTCTTCATCGGACATGGCACCCTCGGTCATTCATCCTCCCACACGCTTCATCGCCGATGCCATGCTCGGCCGCCTCGCCCGCTGGCTGCGCATGCTGGGGTACGACACGGCTTACGAAAAGTTTATTGAAGATGAGGTCTTGATCGAGCGCGCATTCCGCGAAGGCCGCTGGTTGCTGACGCGCGACAGATGTCTGACACAACGAAAAGTCCTATGTGGCCTGTGCACCTTGATCGCAAGCGACGACATTGAATGCCAGCTGTGGCAGCTCAACCAGGACCTCAAGATCGATCTGGACGTAAACCGCCAGCGGGGTTACCGCTGTGCGGATTGCAATGTCTTGCTTGTCTCCATTCCCCGTGACGAGGCTGCTCCACTGGTTCCTGCCTTCGTTGCCCGGCAGTATCAAGAATTTCTCCAATGTGCTCGGTGCCGTCGCGTATTTTGGCGCGGAACGCATTGGGAGGATTTCCAGGACCGGATCGCAGGCATCAGGAACCACTGTACGGACGAGGCGGACTCTCGATGAAGACTCCTGGCCTACTGCCCCTGTTGCTCTTCTTTCTACTGGTGGCGATGCTGCCGCTTGTCTTCGGCCACCTCTTTGCAGCAGCCCTGATCAAACTCAAATTGGAACCGACGACCGCCCTGCTGGTGGTGTTCGGCATTTTTGCCGGCAGCTTGATCAACATTCCCGTGAAGCGCATTTCCCGGACGGAATCGGTGCTCGTGGACCCGCTGGCGGTCTTTGGGATCCACAGCTGGTGGCCTATACTCCAACGGGTCCGGAGAGACACCATTATCGCCGTCAACGTGGGTGGCTGCCTCATTCCCTTGGCGCTTGCCATCTACGAATCGGTTCATCTGGCGATGGCGGGACGGCAGGCACTCTTGGGTTTGGTGATTGCGGTCCTCGTCAACACGGGGGTGTGCTATTGGATGGCGAAACCCGTGGAAGGGATCGGCATCACGATGCCCGGACTCTTTCCTGCCATTGTCGCCTCCATA
>DKBD01000059.1 GCA_002451055.1 Nitrospira sp. UBA6909
ATTACCGCGCCGTCCATGATGATCGCCCCCATCCCGACGAGTACCCGATCTTGGATTGTGCAGCCATGGAGCACCACGTGATGTCCAACCGTCACGTCGTTCCCAATGATAAGAGGATGGGTATCGTGGGTAACGTGCAGCATGCACAGATCTTGGATGTTGGTCCGCTGGCCGATCCGGATAGAATTCACATCGCCTCGGATCACCGCATGGAACCAGACACTGCACTCGTCGCCCATCACCACATCACCAATGACGACCCCTGTCTCCTCGATAAAGCAGGAGGATGGAACCGTCGGTTTGATGCCTTGAAAGGTACGAATCATGGGGGCACTCTAGGGGAATCGGCCTATCGACCGCAAGGGCTTGCGGAGGCCAGATTGACAGGCTTTTTGACCCTCCCGTAGACTGACTCCCTCATGAATCAACCGCTGATCAAACCGCTTCGCAAAGGGGACGGGCACCGACCTCCGGCCGGAGCCGGTCCCCAGAACACCACTATCGGCTTCGTCAATTTGGGTTGCTCCAAGAACCAAGTCGACTCCGAGGTCATGCTGGGAACTCTCGTTCATGAGGGGTTCCAACTCACAGGCGATCCCCAAAAGGCTGAAGTGGTCATCATCAATACCTGCGGCTTTATCGAGGAAGCGAAGCAAGAGTCGATCAATTCGATTCTGGAACACGGCCGGCTGAAAAAGAAGGGGGTTTGTCGCGTCCTCATCGCTGCCGGGTGCCTGGCTCAACGCTATCAGGGAGACCTCCTCAAAGAACTGCCCGAACTGGACGGAGTGGTGGGGACCGGTGAATTCGGAAAGATCGCCACGATTTGCCGGGACCTTCTGGCCCCCAAGAAACGGCAGCAACGGCTCTGGGTCAGCGAGCCTCCCTATCTCTACGACGCGGACACCCCTCGCCTGCGGCTCGGAAAAGCGCACAGCGCCTATGTGAAAATCGCCGAGGGGTGCAATCGCAACTGTGCGTTCTGCGCCATTCCCATCATGCGGGGCAAGCAACGCAGCCGCCCGGTGGAATCAATCCTGGCCGAAGCCGAGCGCCTCGCCGCGGAAGGCGTGAAAGAAATCAATCTCATCTCCCAGGATACGATCAACTACGGTGTGGATCTGGGAATTCGAGGCGGATTGACGACGCTGCTGCGCGCCCTTGTGAAGGTGAAGGATCTTCGCTGGATCAGGCCGTTTTATCTCTATCCGCAACAGGTCACGGATGAACTCCTGGATCTCTATGCCGGCGAGGAGAAAATTACCAAGTACATCGACATGCCGCTCCAACACATCAACGACCGGATGTTGAAGCGCATGCATCGATTAGGAAATCGCGCCGCCATCGACAAGCTGGTGGACCGCATTCGCACCCGCATTCCCGGCGTTGCCTTTCGCACCGCCTTCATCGTGGGCTTCCCAGGTGAAACAGAGGAGGCCTACGACGAGTTGAAAACCTATGTGACGGAGCGCGAATTCGACCGAGTGGCAGTCTTCCTCTACTCCGACGAAGAGGATACGTCGGCGCTTGCGCTCGAAGAGAAGGTTGAACGAGCCGTCATGGAAGAACGGCGGAACGAATTGCTGGCGATACAGGAAGACATCGCCTCCGCGCAGGGGCAGTCCCGCATCGGCTCGGTTATGGACGTCCTGGTCGAAGGCCCGTCGGAGGAAACTCCGCTGCTGCTTGAAGGCCGCCATGAAGGGCTGGCGCCTGAGATCGACGGTGTCGTCTATATCAATGACGGCACGGCAGACCCAGGTGACCTCGTAACGGTCGAGATCACGGATGCCACCACCTACGACCTCGTCGGGCACATCGTCACATAGATCTCACGCCTCGTGAAGCATATCTCGCAGCATGGTGCAAGAGAGGGCCTCCGAACCACGGGGGCGCCATGAGCATGTCCACGTCTGTGAAACCCACAGCCACGGGCGGATTAGCTCTCTGCTAGAATTGATCACGTCATCTCATACGGGGGGTAGCCGCATGACGGCACAGAGAAAAGAGTCCGTTGTTCTTCTCATTCACTGCAAAGACCGCAAAGGCATTGTCGCCCGCGTCTCGGGGTTCCTTCACGATTTCGGAGGCAATATCCTCGACTCCGATCACCACACGGATGAAGAGACCAACGATTTCCTGATGCGGATGGAGTGTGCCACGGAGGGTTTACAGATCGCGCCTGATGAGATCGCGGCAGCCTTCGCTCCCATCGCCAAAGTGTTTGAGATGCGATACGAGGTACGTCTCACCAGCCGACGCACCCGCGTCGGGATGCTGGTGTCGAAGCAGGACCACTGTTTGGCGGATCTCCTTCAACGGCATCGCCGGGACGAGCTGCACATCGACATCCCCATCATTATTTCCAACCATGACACCTGCGCCAGCTGGGCGGAATTGTTCAAGATCCCCTTCGCCGTGCACCCCGTCACCAAGGAGACGAAACCGCAGCAGGAGCAGCAAGTCTTGGCGCTCTTGAAAGAGCATCAGGTCCAACTCGTCGTCATGGCGCGCTACATGCAGATTCTCAGCGCAAGCTTCTTGTCCCAGATCGCCTGCCCGGTCATCAACATTCATCATTCCTTTCTCCCCGCTTTCATCGGAGCCAACCCCTATCGGCAGGCCTACGAACGGGGCGTCAAAATCATCGGAGCGACCGCGCACTATGCGACGGAGGATTTGGACGAGGGACCGATCATTGAACAGGACGTGATCCGCGTTGGCCACCGAGACACCGTCGATGATCTTGTGCGGAAAGGACGGGATCTGGAAGAAATCGTCCTCGCGCGCGCCGTCCGCCGCCATATCGAACATCGAGTACTGGTCTACGGAAAAAAGACGGTCGTGTTCGATTGAGCCGCGGCCACGACCCAAGCTGATTGATCGGTATCGACACCATCCCCCCTGTTGAACGGAAAGACGATCCTTCCTCTATGCCAGGCGCGGCGCGAGGGGGAGTGTGACCGTAAAGGTAGAGCCGCGCCCCACCTCGCTTTCCACGTTGATCCGGCCCTTGTGGAATTCGACGATCCACGCACAGATAGCAAGCCCTAGACCGGTGCCTTTCTTGGTATGGGAGCGGGCGGCGGCGGCACGGAAAAACCGGCTGAATATTTGCGATCGGTCTTCCAGCGCAATGCCGATCCCCTGATCCGTCACCGAAAGAATAGCCTGCCGTCCGTCCGTCACAAGGCTGATCTGGACTTTCCCGCTTGGGTGCGAATACTTCACGGCGTTCTCGACCAAATTGAGCAGCAATTCGCGAAGCCGCAATTCATCGCCTTGCACCAGCGCCGGCATGACCGTTCCCAACACAACCTCGATCTGTCGATCCTGCCCGAGCAAGGTCGCTTGCCGATGGATGTCCTCCACCAGCGATTCCAAAGCGACCGGCAGCGCCTCCATTTTCACTTCGCCCATATCCGCGCGTGACAGGAACAGCAGTTCCTCCACAATGCGGCTCATGCGGTCGATCTCTTCAAGGTTGCTCTCGAGCACCGATTGATAGTCCGCTAGTGGGCGAGGCCTCCGCAGAGCGAGTTCCGTTTCCCCTTTCATCACGGTCAGCGGCGTCCGCAGCTCATGCGATGCATCGCTGGTGAACTGGCGGATTTGCCGGAAGGAGGCATCCAGCCGACCGATCATGTTGTTGAAAGTGCCGGCCAGCCGGCCGATTTCATCTTTCGCCGGCGGCATGGTCAGGCGTTGGCTGAGGTCGCCGGCCGCAATGCGTTGCGCGGCTAGCGTGATCGCATCAACCGGGCGCAAGGCTCGGCCGGCAAGAAACCATCCTGCGCCCAGCGACACAGCCAAGGCGACGGGCACGGCCACGATGAGCAGAATCAGGAAACGGTGGAGCGTGTCTTCGATGGACTCCATCGATGTGCCGACTTGCACGATGTAGAGGAGCCTGCCCCGATAGTTGATCGGCACGGAGATGAGGCGCAGGGGTGGCTCATTCGGATACCTGGCCGATTCAAGAATCGTCTGGCCTTTGAAGGCGGTTTCGAGGGCGATCCGGCTCAGCGGAACGTCGTGCTGCTTGATATTGGGCGAGCGGAGCGTGATGGTGCCGGACGGGCTGAAGATTTGGAAGAACTTGTCGATCCGAGCCAATTCGGGAAATTGGGACAGGAGTTCGTCTTCGTCGATCAGGGGAAGGAACCCGCGTTCTTCGAGCGAGCGCACCGCAGTGGTGGCAGTTTCTTCAAGCGATTGATCGACGGCGTCGCGCAGGTTTCTGGCGATGATGGCGTAGAGGACGACGGAGAAAGTGATCAAGACCAGCGCGAGCGCGCTCCCGTACCAAAGAGTGAGTCGAACGCGCAGCGGCATCAGCACGCCCCCGAACGCCGACCCTGCGCGGTCATCCGGCGCATGGCTGCCGTTGTCCAACGTGGCGGCTGTTTCCACATTCTGTCAGTCGGCCTTCAACATGTACCCGCTGCCGCGGATGGTATGGATCAATTTTTTGGCTCGTCCGCGGTCGATCTTATTCCGGAGATAGTTCACGTAGACGTCGATCACGTTGGTAAAGGTATCGAAATCCTGATTCCACACATGCTCGGAGATCATGGGCCTCGTCAGGACACGTCCGGTATGGCGCATGAGGTATTCGAGCAGGGCATATTCTTTGAGCGTGAGCTCGATGCGTTGGCCTCCACGAGTGACGTCGCGGGTGGCCGGGTTGAGGATCAAGTCGTCGACCTGCAGAATGCCCGGGCTTTCGGTCGCGCCGCGGCGGAGAAGGGCGCGGACGCGCGCCAGCAGTTCATCGATGGCAAACGGCTTGGTGAGGTAATCGTCTGCGCCGGCATCGAGGCCTTTCACCCGCTGATCGATCTGGGATTGAGCCGAGAGAATGAGCACAGGCGTCTGAATGCGCTCGCGGCGGATGGTTTTGAGAATGTCCATGCCGGACATTGACGGCAACATCAAATCGACGACGAGCAAGTCATAGTCGGTCGCCAGCGCCATGTTGAGCCCCTTGATACCATCTTCGCACAGATCGACAGCATAGCTCTCCTCTTCAAGCGCCCGCTTGATAAAGCATCCGACTTTGGTTTCGTCTTCGATGACCAGAACTCGCACGGATATTCCTTACAGGGGGGTGATTATACCAAACCGGGTTGAATGAATCTCGAACCCGGTCTCGGGCGGATTGTCGTTCCCATTTCCACGAACAATCAGGATCGGACCCCGTCGGGGCCGGTGCGGAAAGATGCAGCGGCAGGGTTCATCCGCGCATGATGAAGAATAATACCGTGCGTCACGTCGAATCGCCGGGAACACCCTTTTCAAGAGAGACGATCACCGGCGTATCGCCGCGCATTGTGACGATGAGGGCCTCGTCGCCTTCGACCTTGATCTCCCGGTTTGCCTGCAGCAGCGTCTCCGTCGTCTTGAACGAAATCTTCGCGCTCCGTTCGTCCGAGGCAAGAGACACGGTGGTGTTCACGCGGGCATAGTCGTTCGCGCTGGGAAACGCGAATTCCGAGACCAACGCCTTGCGGTATTCTTCCCGCGTCACCATCGCGGTCTGCTGGTGAGGCCCTTGCTTCATGCG
>DKBD01000191.1 GCA_002451055.1 Nitrospira sp. UBA6909
GTCTTTGGCTCACCTCGTGATCCAGTTTGCTGGAGGAATTCCGGCCCAGGCCGTGTAATGCCTTTGTAGAGCAGAGGTCTGGGCCGGAGATTCATTTGGCGTTTTGATCAGCGAGAGTCGTTTACCAGCGATCGCGCTTTCCACCACGGCCACCGCCGCCACCGAATCCACCACCACCGCCGCCAGAACGCTCCATTGGTTTCGCTTCATTGACCGTTAACGTGCGGCCACCCATCTCTGTGCCATGAAGTGCCGTGATGGCGGCTTGCGCCTCAGCATCCGAGGACATCTCCACGAAACCAAATCCACGCGACTGTCCGGTGAACTTGTCCACGATGATCTTCACCGAGGCCACTGTGCCATGGGCCCCGAATGTGTCATTCAACTGCTGCTCGGTTGCCGCATAGGGCAACCCACCGACGTAAAGCTTCGAACCCATAGTGGGGTCCTCCTGTAATGATGACATTGTCCATGACGCGAGAGGATTTCGCAAAAGGAAGGAGAGACCCAAGAAGGTAATGAGTAAAGGGACTCAGGGTAGACTTCCGATCACAGTCTCGGTGGGAACAACATCGGTAATAGGCCGTCTTGTGCTCGTTTCATGCGAGGCCTGACACGATGAAACAATCCCAGTGTATCAAGATGCGACCACAATAGATAGTGATCTTTACGGCGAGGGAATTTAGGGTTTTGGTGCCTCGAAACGGACGGCATATGGCCATTCTCGATTGTCGGCATCCGGCCAAAAGCGGACGTTCGTCGCCGAAATTACACCGTTATAAAGCGGTCCTCAGCCCTGTCGCGTTAACATGCTCGGTAACCGGCGAGCCCAGCGAAGGAGGATTGCCTCACGGGAAAAAGCGGAAAGATTTGCTCAAGCAAGAACAACTTTCGAGTCACAACGCGGCGCTGAGGCAGGAGTTCTCATGAAATCTGTCCATGAAGTGTTGAAGAGCCCGTCACTGTCCGCGCGGACGGGACAGAGACTGGTTCAACAGAAAAGGAGAATGTCTCATTTTCTTCTCACGCCATCTTGATTCCGAATTGCAAGGGTTTTTCCCTGCCGCGCTCTGGTGAGTCTGCAAGTATTGTTGTTCGCTATAGCAAATGAGCATATCGGATTCCGGCGATAAGAAAGGGGCGACCAAGCTAAGCGCCCGATGGCCTGTGTGTATTTGGCGAGTGGACGGGAGCCAGGCTTCTGAAATGGCTGGAGGCGAGCGTTTCAGCTAGTAGGCTTGACCTTCGCGAGAAACGTGCGGAGGCCAACCTGATAATCGGCTGCGCCGACAGCGGCGCAGCCGAACAGACAGTCAAGATGGCAATGCCTGCCGCATTACTGTTGATCAAGGCGGTTCGCTTACTCCCACCTGCGATGGGCCTCGCTCACGTGTTCCACCCCGTCGGTCTTGGCAATCACCCATTGCACATCGTCTGGAATCTCTACGACTTTCAGTTCAGCGGCATGTCCGTTCGCCGCTTCCCGGAGTTCTTCCACGACACGCACAAGCTTTTCATCATCCCGCGGGATGAGCGCTCCACACCGATTCAAACTCGGTTCCTGTGGACTCGCCGCAAGAGGCCAATGAGCCCCCAGATCAACCTCTTGCATCGCCTCCGGCTGTCCAAGCTCACGCAGCCGAATAAAGGCCTTATGACTCACGAAGAACTCTCCATAGCTCTTATTGATGACGATCTTTTTCATAGGACCTCTCCATGTACGAAATCGTGACTACAGGCCGTGCCCCAGCGGATTGATTGAGTGCTCGCACGGAAGCCCATCACGGTTATGCCACAGGCGCCGGGTCCCTGTATCCGGCATAGTTTCCCGACCAATGAGCATATCGTCTGTTGGCCCATGTGAAGACTTCTTCTTTCTGGATCTCTCCATATCGCTTGTGCAGGACAATGCCGTATCGGCCAAAATTGCCCTGAATCTCCGCCAGGTCCTCATCGGTAATCTTCTCCCACTTCGCCTTGAGCGGGGCCTTGAGTTGATTCCAGAATTGTCCGAATTGCTCCTGATTCATCAGGTACTCCTTAGTAAGAGGGTGGAAGTCTCCGATTCCCGCCGACCGACGCCCACACATGGGCGAACGGTAAAGCGGACACAGACGGAGACTTAGCGTAGAAGCGGCGGAGACCGGGAATCAGACGCGCGGGAAATGGAGGGATGCGCGAGAGATGGGACAGTCAGCGTGGCTCGGTACGTCAGCTGCACCCTACAGGGATCCGGATCCCCCTGTCAATGAGCACATCCCGGGATCAACGTCCGCATCACCTCAGCCGGCCAGGAGAGAGGACGCAATCACCTGTGCGTCTTTTGAGGCATAGGGATGGATTTGTTTCTAGCATGGTCAGGCGGAAGTGTTTCGGCTGGTCTCGACTCACTTTCCGAGCGGTGGGGCAGCAGGTGGCCTGCTCAATAGGAAGGCTCCGCCGTTCCTCTGGACCATCATCCGATTGATTTCAACACAGGCCAGGAGTCACGTCTTATCCATGGCTACGGCTATCAGACATTCCAACGGCATAAGCGGATGGAGGTGTGGTATGGGACCAACCAAGGCGATCGTGGGGGCACGGGCATCTAAAGAAAATACGAAGAAAATACGGGGTCGGTTCTTAACTTAACACTCGGTCCTATCTAGACTCCGACCATGGCCCGTCCGCTCCGGCTCGAATTTCCTGGTGCCCTCTATCACGTCACGGCGCGCGGGAATGCGCAACAGGCGATCTTTCTCGATGACACCGATCGGTAGCACTTCCTGCGGTTACAGGGGCGGGAGATTCAGCAACAACACTGGCGGTGTTACGTCCACCATGGGGCCATGTCACCAGGCAAATCTATCTCGGCGGGCCGGCGTTCCTCGAGCGGATCGAGCGGCTGGTGCGAGGGAAGTCGGTGGCCAATGTCCCCACGGCCCAGGCGACGCCCACTCGGCTGTCCCCGGGGGCCATCCTTCAGCATGTCGCCGCGATCTATCGCGTCCCGGCGACCGACATCCTCGCACGCACGCATCGGGAGGCGTATTAGGCGGCGGTCTATGTCTTGCTGCGCGCCGCGAATGAACCGTTGCGGAGGGTGGCCGGTCGGTTTCGGATTTCGCCGTCGCGCGTCTCCAAAATCCAGACGGCGGTGGAACCCGCCCAGCCGACTCCCCAGCTGGCACGGGTGTTCAAGAAGTGCAAGATCAGGAGCTGACCCTTACATTCTTGGCTGGGACATCCGCTTTCCTGAAGTGCTGGTCCTTGAATCGCTCATCACAAAGAAGCGTACTTGTTTGCGGGGTATGGGACAGCAGGAGGACTGATGGATTACAAACACATCATCACAATCGAATCGGGCAAGCGCGGCGGACGTCCCTGTATACGTCGAATGCGCATCGCCGTTGCCGATGTACTCGGCTGGCTGGCATCCGGCATGACACACGAACAAATCCTGAGCGATTGTCCTGAGCTTACCGAGGAAGACATTCGTGCCTGCCTAGCGTACGCCGCCGACCGTGAACGTCGGCTGGTGACCGCCGCTTCATGAAGCTGCTGGTTGACCAGAACCTCAGCGTTAAACTCTGTTAACAACTGGCCGACCTCTCAGGTTCGACTGCTCGGTCTGGCGGAAGCCGACGATCATGCGCTGTGGCACTATGCCCAAGGCAATGGCTTCACGCTGGTTTCGCAGGACTCGGACTTTGCCGACATGGCCTCGTTATTTGGGCCTCCGCCCCAAGTCATCTGGTTGCGTTGCGGTAATCAGCCCACCGTGCATATCGAAACACTGTTCCGTAACCACGCACAGATCATCGCCTCATTCGAGCACGACCCTACTGCCGCCTGCTTGGAGATCTACTGAGGCCATGAACCGGCGGGCATGTACCGCACTCGGCGACATGCAGAGCCAATCGTTCGAAACAACTCTCGAAAACATCACGACTGAGGGACTCATCAACTCAGCATCAAATCTGATTACGATCAGATCTGCGCTATGGTTTCGCCTGCAGATCGCCTGAGGTGAGGATGACACACGTCACGCCTACACTCATACGTGCCTGGGAGAGAATCAGTGGCAAATCGTTGAAAGAGAAAAAGCAAAGGTTGGTTGCGGGGAGAGGATTTGAACCTCTGACCTTTGGGTTATGNNCGAGCTACCAGGCTGCTCCACCCCGCGGGCGGAGACTAACAAAGGCAGGAACAGCAAGTCAAGCTGATGACTGCGGCCGACGCTTCCGACGTTGCAATCATGCCACGTCGGTGCTAAAGGCATAGCATGCGCATTGTATTCATGGGCACGCCGGAATTTGCCGTACCGTCTCTTGAGGCCCTGCTCGCATCGGGAGATCAGGTCGTTGGGATCGTGACTCAGCCGGATCGTCCGAAGGGGCGCGGGCAACAACTGACTCCCTCGCCGGTCAAGCAGATCGCGCAGCGAGAAGCCATTCCACTCTTGCAGCCGGTGAAGATGAAGGCGCCGGAGTTTCTCGAGCCGCTGGCGGCATGGAAGCCAGATCTGATTGCGGTCACGGCGTTTGGACGCATCCTGCATCCGGGTATTCTCTCCCTTCCCCCAATGGGCTGCGTCAATGTCCATGGCTCATTGCTGCCGAAATACCGGGGCGCGGCCCCCGTTCAATGGGCGGTGATCAACGGAGAGACAGAAACCGGCATCACGACGATGCTGATGGACGAGGGAATGGATACAGGGCCCATGCTGCTGCAGGACCGAATCCCGATTTTGCCGGATGATACGGCGGGAACCTTGGCGCCTCGCTTGGCGTCGCTCGGGGGGCAATTGCTGGTCGAAACGATCAGACAGCTCAAGGCGGGCGGGTTGACGCCTCGCGTACAGGATCATTCACAAGCCACCATGGCTCCTCTGCTGAAGAAAGAGGACGGTATTATTGATTGGAAGGCCGATGCCCAATCGATCGCCAATCGCGTCCGGGGTCTGTCCCCCTGGCCAGGCGCCTACACATTTCATGGCCAGGAGCGGTGGAACATTTGGAAAGCCGTCGCCGTACAAGAATCGACGGCGGAGCCGCCTGGAGCCTTGCTGGCCGTCACCAAACAGTCGTTGAAAGTGGCGACCGGCAACGGTGTGTTGGAACTCCTCGAAATCCAGACGGCCAATTCCAAACGGATGTCGGTCGGTCAATTTCTTGCAGGCCATCGAATCAGTCTGGGCGAAAAGTTGGGTCCCATCCTCTGATTGCCCCGATCCATTGGTTGTTTCTTCACAGGGTTCTGCTTCCATGCCATCCGAGCGCCCTTCTTCAGAAGCTCCAAGATCATCCGCGCGCGCCGCTGCCCTGGCCGTCCTGTTGGCCTGCCGATCACATGACACCACACTCGATGATGAGATGGAGAAGAGTGCGGTGGAGTTTCGGTTGGATACCAGAGATCGTGGCCTCGCGATGGAACTTGCCTACGGAGTGTTACGGCGGTTGGAGTATATCGATTGGCGTGTGACGCCTGTCCTCAAGAAGCCTCTCCCGCGGTTACCGGAAGCGGTTCAAATGCTGCTGCGGATGGGCGCATATCAGCTGCTGTTTCTGGATCGTATCCCTGCTTCGGCGGCGGTGGATGAATCCGTGAGGCTTGCCAAATCCTATGCGTCGAGGTTGAAACGAGACTGGAGCGGTCTGGTCAACGCCGTGCTGCGCAATCTCATCCGGATGCCTGAACCGATGTTGCCGGATTCCACAATCGATCCGGCTCACGCGCTGTCGGTTCGCCATTCTGTTCCGCTCTGGTTATGCCGGCGGTGGCTTGATCGACGTGGATTTGAGCGGGCCGAAGCCGCCTGCCGGGCCGCGGGTTCCGTTCCTTCACTGACCGTGCGGGTGAACCGGCTGCGAGTGACGAGAGAAGTCTTCCTCGATCGATGTCGTCGAGAGGGGATTGCCGCGCGTCCGGCAACGATCAGCCCTGTTGGAGTCGTGCTTGAAAAAGGGGGGGCTGTGTCAGCTCTCCCTGGATTTCAGGACGGTGATTTCTATGTTGAAGATGAAGCCGCCCAGCTCATTCCTCCTCTCCTTGACCCGCAACCGGGCGATCTTGTGCTCGATGCCTGCGCTGCGCCTGGAGGCAAGACCACGCATCTGGCCGAGTTGATGAAGAACCGAGGCCGTATTCTCGCTATGGACCGACAACCGGTGCGTCTCGCTCTCCTCCAAGACAATTGCCGCCGCTTAGGAGTCACCATTGTGACGGCGGTCGCCGGAGATGCGCGAAGGCGGCAGGACCTGTCACGTGCCCTGTCTAAGATCGATCGGAGCGGTCGAGCCGCCAACATCTTGGATGGAATGGTCGATCGGATTCTGCTTGATGCGCCCTGTAGCGGCCTTGGCGTGCTGCGCCGGCATCCGGAGGCCAAGTGGCAGAAACATCAGGATATGTTTTCCCGGCATCACCATCTCCAGACCGGGATCCTTGAAGCGGTGGCATCTGTCTTGCGGCCCGGTGGGGTGCTGGTCTATAGTACATGTTCGACAGAGCGGGAAGAAACCGAAGACGTCGTCGAGCATGTATGCCGGACTTGTCCAGGCTGGATGCGTGAATCTGTTGTGTCTTGTCTTCCTTCAACCGCCCTCTCCTTTGTGACGGATCGGGGTGCGCTTTCGACCATGGGTAACACGTTCGGGATGGACGGTTTCTACGCCGTCCGTTTGAGAAAGATCTCCTGATGGCACGGCCGATCCTGATCGCTCCTTCTATCCTATCCGCGAATTTTGCTCGGTTGGCGGACGAAGTCGCCGCGGTCGAACGGGCCGGTGCGGATTTGCTGCATATTGACGTCATGGATGGGCATTTCGTGCCGAACCTCACGGTGGGACCGCCGATTGTGAAGGCGCTCAAGAAGGAGACGAAGCTTCCGCTCGACGTGCATCTGATGATCACGAACGCCGATGCGTTCATTCCGGAGTTCGCCAAGGCGGGAGCGGATTATCTGACGGTGCACGTGGAGGCTTGCCCGCATCTGCATCGCACGATCCAGTCGATCAAAGAACATGGCGTAAAAGCTGGAGTGACGCTCAACCCGGCGACACCGGTCCATTCGCTGCAAGAGATTCTGGCCGAGGTCGATTTGGTGCTCATCATGTCGGTCAATCCAGGCTTCGGTGGACAGCAATTCATCGCCTCCTGCTTGGAAAAGGTAAAGGCAACGAGACAGATGCTCGATCGGATCGGGAGCCATGCCTTGTTGGAAGTGGACGGCGGCGTGAAAGCCGACAATGCGGCCCACGTGTTGGAGGCCGGGGCGGATGTGCTTGTCGCCGGATCGGCGATCTTTTCCAGTTCGGATTATGCCGCCACCATCGCCGCGTTGCGGACGGCAGGGCGGCTGGCTCCTGTGCATCGATAGGCTGCAGGTGGATACGACCTCCTCTTTCGACAATCTGCACCCCCTTGAAATCAAGGTGCTCACCGCCTTTGGGACGCATCCTCCAGAAACGGCGCTCGCGACGGAGAAGCTGGCCGAGGCGACGAAGCTCGAATCGTCCCAGCTCAGTATGGCGATCGAATGGCTGCTGGCCAAGCTGTTGCTTGCCGTCACATCCGAAACGGTGACGCCGATTGCATCGCTGACGCCGCTCGGGGAAACCTACTTTGAGCGCTATTCGCCGATCGAGCGTATCATATCCATGGCGCGGGAGGCGTCGAGCAACGGGAAACGGCTGACGATTCCCGATCTCCAAAGCAAAGAAGGTCTCGATCCGTCCGAGGTCAGCAAGGCGGTCGGCCGTCTGAAAAAAGAGGGCGCGCTCTTGATTGTGCAGGGTGGCTGCCTGGAATCCACGGGCAGGCC
Source organism: Nitrospira sp. UBA6909 (assembly GCA_002451055.1). GTDB lineage: Bacteria > Nitrospirota > Nitrospiria > Nitrospirales > Nitrospiraceae > Nitrospira_D. Next base: position 7,805 of record DKBD01000191.1, read on the forward strand.
CAGCCCTTCGGCCGACGCGATGCGCGCGCTGTTGCGGGAATTGCACAGGGGGCCGCGCGCCGTGGAGAGTTTCCCAGAGAGTCATCGGCAGCTTCTTCACGATCATGCGGTCAGGCGAGGAAGCGTGAAGGAGCCTTTCCGGGTTGAAGATCGCGTCGCGCGGTCGTATAGGCTGTCACCGGACGGCGTGGCGGCTGCCGAATATCTGGCCGGTCAGTCGAGAGTGGAGGAAGTCGCGCAGCTCAGTCCCGAATTGCTCAAGGATGGCAGCTGGAGAACGAAACGCTTCAGGAAATATACCATCAGTTTGCGGGCGCCTCGAATCGGAACCGGTAAGAAACATCCGTATCGGGAATTCTTGGATGGTGTGAAGACGAAACTGGTCAGCATGGGTTTCCAGGAAATGCGGGGCTCGCTCGTCGAAACCGAATTCTGGAATATGGACGCGCTCTTCATGCCGCAGTTTCACCCAGCCCGCGACATCCACGATGTCTATTTCGTCAAGGAGCCAACGCACGCGTCGAGGGTCGCCGAACCGTTTTTGTCGCGTGTCGCCGCGGCGCATGAGACAGGCGGGACGACCGGATCGACCGGCTGGGGCTATGCCTTCGACAGCGAGCGGTCCAAACGATTGGTGCTTCGGAGCCAAGGCACGGCGGTTTCAGCCAGAACCCTAGCGGCGGCTCCGGCAGTCCCGGGCAAGTATTTTTCGATCGCGCGGTGTTTTCGATACGACCAGGTCGACGCGACCCATGCGACGGATTTTTTCCAGGTCGAAGGGATCGTGTTGGGCGAGGGCATTAACTTCCGGACCTTGTTAGGACTCTTGAATCTGTTCGCTCGGGAAGTCGCCCAAGCCAAAGAGGTAAAATTTGTGCCGGCCTATTTCCCCTTCACGGAGCCGTCGGTCGAGCTGCATGTGCGGCATCCCCGATTGGGATGGATGGAACTCGGCGGGGCCGGGCTGTTTAGACCGGAAGTGACCTTGCCGATGGGCGTGACCGTGCCGGTGATTGCGTGGGGCCTCGGTTTGGATCGCATGGCCATGGTG
>DKBD01000066.1 GCA_002451055.1 Nitrospira sp. UBA6909
GCGATAATCTTGAGGCCAGGCGCGAGTGCCGTGTAGGTCAACTCGAATCGCACCTGATCGTTTCCCTTGCCCGTCGCCCCATGGGACACAGCCTCGGCGCCTTCTTTTAAGGCGATCTCAGCCTGCCGACGCGCGATCAGCGGACGCGCAATGGACGTGCCCAACAGATAGCAGCCTTCGTACATGGCGTTGCCGCGCAACATCGGGAATACGTAATCCTTGACAAATGTTTCACGCAGGTCCTCGACATAGACCTTCTTCACGCCGAGCTTCCGGGCCTTGGTCTTGATGGCCTGGAGATCTTCGCCCTGGCCGAGATCGGCGCAAAAGGCGATGACCTCGGCCTCATAGGTTTCCTGCAGCCATTTCAAGATGACGGAGGTGTCCAGACCGCCTGAGTAGGCCAGAACAATCTTTTTGATCGGTTTGGGTTTCATGCCGGATTCCGACTATGCGCCTTTCTGTCTGGTGAGTAGTTGAACCAAAATCGCCTTCTGCATATGCAGCCGGTTTTCCGCTTGATCAAAGACAACCGACTGTGGTCCATCGAGAACGTCCGCCGTAATTTCTTCTCCGCGATGGGCCGGCAAACAATGCATGACGATCGCATTGGGTTTGGCCCGTTGGAGTAGCCGTCCATCTAGCCGGTAGGGAGCCAGGGTCTTGACTCTCCTGGCCTGTTCGCGCTCGCGCCCCATACTGATCCACACGTCGGTGTACACCACATCCGCTTCCTTCACCGCCACCTGAGGATCCTCGATGACCTCGATCGTCGCGCCCGTGGTTTCCGCCTCGACCCGCGCCCGGTCGATTACCTGCTGATCCGGTTGGTAGCCGGGCGGGCATCCCGCCACTACCCGCATCCCCATCTTAGCCCCCGCTTCGATGAGGGAGTTCGTGACATTGTTTCCATCTCCGATGTATGTCAGGGTAAGGCCCTTGAGCCGGCCTTTGATTTCTTGAATCGTCAACAGATCCGACAGCGCCTGGCAGGGGTGACTGTGGTCTGTGAGCCCATTGATGACGGGCATGTCGGCCGTTGCCGCCCATTCTTGAACGACGGCATGGTCGTATGTGCGGATCACGATGCCATCCAGATATCGGGACAGGACGCGCGCGGTATCAGAGACGCTCTCTCCGCGCGACAACTGGCTGTCGCTCATGAGGAGGACCAAGGCGTGGCCACCCAGTTGGTTCATGCCGGCCTCGAACGATACTCGAGTGCGGGTGGAGGGTTTTTCAAACAGCAGTCCCAGCGTCTTTTCAGGCAGCAACCGGTGGGGGGATCCCCGGCGCTGCTTGGCTTTCAGCGATCGGGCCAGGCGCAGCAAGTCATCAATCTGCTGGCGCGGTATTGCCGCCACATCCAGAAGATCCTTGGCGTATCCACGCGCGCGATGCGGTTGTCGAGTCTTGCGTGCCATTAGTGATGGGCCGCTTTCTCTTCCGTCGCTCTCCGGGTGAAGATCACGGTCAGCGTCTCGAGCAATTTATCGATCTCCCGTTGGGTAATGACCAGCGGCGGAACAAATCGCAGCACTCGCTCACTTGCCGCATTGACGAGCACCCCACGGGCCAAACAGTCAGCCACGACCGTTTTGGCATCGATATCCAACTCCATGCCTTGTAATAGACCGAGTCCCCGCACCTCCCGCACGTTCCTATGGCGATCCTTGCATTTCGCCAGGCCTTGCAACAAGTATTCACCCATCCGCTTGGCGTTATCTAAAACAGATCCTTCAAGGAGCGCTCGGCAGACGGCCAATGCCGCGGCACAAGCCAAGGGGTTGCCCCCAAATGTAGAAGCGTGGTCTCCCGGTTGGAAAACCGCCGCGACCGGTTCCTTCGCCAGGCAGGCGCCGATCGGCATCCCGCCCCCCAACCCTTTGGCCAATGTCATAATGTCGGGCTCCACGCCCAATTGTTGGTAGGCGAAGAGAGTGCCAGTCCTGCCCATGCCGGTCTGAACTTCGTCGAAGATGAGCAGGATGTCTCGCTTCGCACAGAACTCGTGAAGCTGCTGAAGATATTCCCGGTCGGCCACGTGCACGCCGCCCTCGCCTTGAATCGGTTCCAGCATGATGCCGGCGGTCCGTTCGCCGGCCATGGCTTCGATCGCCGCAAAATCATTGAATGGCGCGTAGGCAAATCCCGGCATCAGAGGCTCAAACCCCTTCTGCACCTTGTCCTGCCCGGTGGCCGTAATCGTCGCTAATGTCCGGCCATGAAACGAATTCTTCATCGTGATGATTTCGAACCGATCTGGGCCGTATTTCGCGTGGGCGTAGCGCCGCGCCAGCTTGATGGCGGCTTCGTTGGCCTCCGCACCGCTGTTGCAGAAGAAGACGCGGTCGGCAAAGGAGTGCTCAACCAGAATTTTCGCCAATTGGACTTGTGGTTCCGTATAATACAGGTTCGAGACATGGATCAGTTGAGCCGCTTGCCGTTGGATGGCATGGACGAGATCCGGATGCCCGTGTCCAAGGACATTCACTGCGATCCCGCCGACAAAATCGATGTATTCCCGGCCTTCCAAGTCGTAGACCCTCGCGCCCCGTCCTCGAACAATGGAAATCGGCTGGCGCGTATAGGTCTGCATCAGATACTTGGCGGCGGCTTCTTTCAGTTCTTCAGTCGGCATGGCGAGCGTACCCCATTAGAAAGGCAGGGAAACTAGCACAGGGTCGGAGTGAAAGCAATAAGGCAGGGGGTGGGGGAAAGGGTGCGATCGACCGTTGGATCTGACCCCGAGTGTGATATGCTGCGTTCGTATGAAGTCTTGTAGCCGCTGCAACCAACAGAGCCTGGACGACGCGAATTTCTGTCATCAGTGCGGAGCGTCTCTTGATGGGTCCAGTGAGACATCTGAGGCCTCCACGGGTGGGGAGGATGCCCCTGTCGATACACCAGACCCCTCACCGGTCCAGGACGAGGAGACAGTGTGGCGGCAGTTCATCGGGCCCAATGCCGATCATTATTTAGAAACGTTCAAGAGGTTTTCATCGGGTGGGCGGCCTAAGTTTGCCTTGTCCTGGAACTGGCCGGCATTTCTCTACATCTCCTTCCTCTGGTTTCTGTATCGGAAGATGTATCTCCACGCGTTCGTGTATGCAGTCGGCCCCATGATTTCAACCTATCTCACGGGTGATATCAGCGCCGGGATCGTGTGGAGCATCATGGCGGGAGCGACGGCCAACTATTTGTATTATTGGCATTGCATGGAGAAGATCGGAGAGGTCAAGAAAGCCGGCAGGTTGGATCCGGTCGTGCTCAAAGAGACCGGCGGTGTCCAACCCTATGTCATCTGGGTGGGCGTCGCGTTTTACATCCTCTTCCTGATGACGCTTGTGAAAATGGTGCAGGAGGGTCCGCCGGACCTGGACCAGCGGCCGACGAATCTGGACAGGCCTGCGGCAATGAGAGGCGTCTAGCTGTCACGANNCTGCGATCGTTAAACCGTGGGGTTCCACTTGATGCGGCAATCGAGTATTCTTGGGCCTGGTTCGGTCCTTTATATGATCAATGGGAGTCTACGATGGCTCGGCTGATTCTACTCCGTCATGGCGAATCACAATGGAATCTTGAAAACCGTTTCACCGGCTGGGTGGATGTGCCTCTGTCCCCGCGCGGCGTTCAGGAAGCGAAGAATGCCGGGGACAAACTCAGAGGGTTCACCTTTGACCGAGCATTCACGTCCGTGCTCAGCCGCGCGAACGAGACCTTGCGGTTTGTCTTGGAGACGATCGGCCAAACACACATTCCCATTGAAAAGGACCAGGCGCTGAACGAACGGATGTATGGGGAGCTACAAGGGTTGGACAAAGCTGACACCGTCAAGAAATACGGTGAGGCGCAAGTGAAAATTTGGCGCAGAAGCTATGATGTGAACCCGCCGGGCGGTGAAAGTCTGAAGGATACCGCCGCTCGGGTATTGCCCTACTATGAGGCCAAGATCCAACCCTATCTGCTCAAGGGTGAGACGATTCTGATTGCCGCCCATGGGAACAGCCTTCGAGCGTTGGTCATGCAGCTGGAGCAGTTGACGAAAGAACAGGTATTGGAGTTGAACATCCCAACCGGCGCGCCGCTGCTCTATGAATTCGACAGCAGCGGGAAGCTGATCTCGCACCGGTACCTGTAACCGATCCCCGCATCAGTTCTTCGTTGCGAGTGTTGAATTGGACATTCGGCCATGAACTGACAACGAAGAGCTCAAGACGGCGAACTCTTCGACGTCCGTTTCTGTTTCGGTGTACTCTTATCCTATCTGATCGAGCAATCTTCCGTATTCTTCCGCAGGCGCGTCGTCGATCAACAACACCAACAGCTTCTCCCGATCCTCGGACGGGACCAGTCCCTGATCCTCGATCCGTGAGGCGGCTTCCGCGCTGACCGCCATGTGATTCATGCCTTCCTGATCCACAAGCCGCCCGTACTCGGCACGCCGTTCGTCCAATTCTTTTTGATAGCCGTCCCAGCTGCCGGGGCCGAGTTGTCCCGATTCCCACCAGGTCGTCCTGACTGACTCCAGCAGCGTCTCGCGGATCGCAGTCCGATACTTGAGCGGGATGTGTGCATCGATCGCGGCCAGGATCCAATACAG
>DKBD01000155.1 GCA_002451055.1 Nitrospira sp. UBA6909
AACTGCCCCAGAATCCAGTCGGTCATGAGCCAGTTCGGTGCCACACGCTCTCCGGCCGTATCCCGATAACTGCTCCACCCCCACAGCCGTGGATGAGTCACCAGCTTCGCCCGAACAGGATTCAGGACAACATAGCGGCAGAGTTCGAGGAGATGCGCCTCCTTCTCCACCAGAATGGCGGTGAACCGGCCCTGAAAGAGATGGCCCACCCGCTGGTGTTGGCGATTGATCGCCTGGGTATAGGTGCCGTTGAGCTGCCGCATGCCTTGCGAGAGATTCGGCTTCGGGGTTTCGATCAAGAGATGATAGTGGTTATCCATCAGGCAGTAGGCATGACAGTGCCAGCCAAAGCNNATCAATAACGTGCGCAAGCCGTTCCAGGAACAGCTTGCGGTCTCGATCATCAACAACAATGGGCTGTCGGGCATTGCCGCGACTGGTAACGTGGTAGACGGCACCGGGATATTCAAGGCGCAAGGGACGAGTCATGGGGGAGGAGCATAGCAGATCACCTGTAGGATTATAAGACCTGACCCCTTTTAGGCGGGCGTGCCGCCGCCTCATCAGGCAGAGCCTTTCCTCATTGCCGCCGCCGGATAGATCCCATCAGTGATCACCCTTTTGCGTGTTCGACGATTGAATCACAGACGAAGTGCGCTCACCACCTGATAGATATTTTCCCGCTGATCAATGTATTTTCAACGGTTCTGGCCATGGCAGGAACTCTATTGAGGATGAATCCGTCTTTCTTGTACCTGGTGCCGATGGCGATCGTGTTGCTGGTCCTCCCCATCTGCCCGGTCCTGGCGCAGGAGGCGAGCATGGAACCCCCGCGCATGTCGTCACAGACCGATCAGGCCTTGAAGGAGGAACTCCTCTTCCTGAAGGAAGAAACCGTCAGCATCGCCAGCCGCTACGAACAGCCGATCTCGGAGGCTCCATCGAACGTCTATGTGATTACGGACGAAGATATCCGGCAGTCCGGCGCCACGGACATCCCGACCGTGCTCCGCCGCATTCCAGGCCTGGAAGTCATGCAGGTCACAGGTGCTGACTTCAACGTGAGCATGCGAGGGGATAACCAATTGGTAACCAACAAGCTGTTGGTCATGGTCGATGGCCGATCCATTTATGTGGACGTGCAAGGATCTATGTTCTGGAAAGCCGTTCCGGTGACCTTGCCCGAGATCAAGCGGATCGAGGTCCAGAAAGGGCCTGCCTCCGTGCTCTATGGCTTCAATGCATTTGATGGGATTATCAATATCATCACGAAATCGCCGGAGGAGATGAAGGGGGCCACCATGCAGGTTGGGGGCGGTGCTTATGGCACCCTCAGCAGCGCCGCCATCTATGCCAACAGGTATCAGAAATTGAGCTATCGCTTCTCCTACGGCCACGACCAGAATCAGCAGTGGCGAAACGGCAGCGCACTGGCCTATCGCGATAACAAATTCAATGTATTGGCGGAGTATGCGTTGGGAAATGAATCGAGGATCTCGCTTTCAGGCGGGCTCGTCGATGTGAACAGGTACGATGGTGGGATTACCGATATCACAGTACAGAGGGGCATCCCAGCCTTGGGCTACGCCCGCGCGAGCTATGAGCGTCAGAACTTCTTTGTGCGAGCTTTTTGGAATCGCTATGATATCAATGGATTAATTCCAGTAAATCCCCTGCTTGCCTCGTTCATCCGTCCCCTCAGCCGAGATTTTCAGCCAGATCTCACGTTACAAGGTCATACCTATGATATTGAGACCCAACAAAGGATCGAGATAGGGCCCGCCGCTTCTCTCACTGCCGGGGTCAACTACCGGCACAATACCCTTTCCTCCAACCACATTGATCGGTTTCGCACCGAAGATCGACTGGGGCTCTATATGCAAGGGGAATGGAAACCGGCACATTGGTTCCAGCTCGTCGGCGGTGCACGCTATGACCTTGATACCTTCATCAGTCCGACCATCAGCCCGCGTGGGTCGCTCATCCTGACACTGCTGCCAGATCACACCATCCGAGCCACTGTGGCTATGGGCTATCGTCCTCCAACGCTCTTCGAAACCTATTCTGAAACTAACTCCATCATCACGCTCCCTCCGCCCTATCCATCGCCCCCTCTGGTCAACTCAAAAGGCACCGGCAGCCTCAGACCCGAACAAATTATCTCCTATGAGCTGGAGTATCAAGGCTGGTACTTGCACCATCGTGCCCGGGTACGCGCCGCACTCTTTTACAATCATCTCTCTGACCTCATCCAAACGAAAGCCGTGACACCGACTCAAGGTGGAACCGCCGACATCTACGGAGGCGAGGCCGGCATCGAATTTCTTGCAACCTCATGGCTCAGTGGATTCGCCAACATGGCCTACCAAGAGATCGGCCAGACATTCACGGAAACCACCAAACGGGCAGCCCCTCGATTCAAATACAACGCCGGCCTCAGAGCCCAATCGGAGAGTAGACTCAGCGGCGAGATCGCCTATCACTGGGTCGGCGGGACCACGTACCCTTTAAGCCAGCGGTTTGTCGACTTTCAAGACTTTGGCCTAATCCCGCCAGGGGCGTACACGGAAAGTTACCATCTCTTGAACCTACGGAGCGCCTATCGGTTCTGGCAGGAGCAGGTCTCGGACGGCTATCGGCGCGAGGCGGAAGTCGCGGTCTCGGTGTTCAACGCGTTGAACGACACACACAAGGAACATCCGTTGGGCGAGGTGATCGGCAGCCGTGTGATGGGCTGGCTGACGGTGCGGTATTAAACATCATCCGCTGAAGCGACCGGCACGGAGATTCTCACCCACCAGCACGGTCCGCTGACCTGCTTGCAGGCGAGTGGCCAGAAATGGAAGGCCCGGTCACGATCGCGTACGCCACCGTGACCGGGCCTTGGTTGTCCCACTACACGAGATTGCCGTTTTTACTTTTTCGCCTTCTCGTTATGCGGATTCCGGCCAGGGAGCGGTGCGATCGGATTCCGCTGTCAAAGTTTTGGGGTCAGACTTTTATATCTTGACTATCTA
>DKBD01000047.1:0-1561 GCA_002451055.1 Nitrospira sp. UBA6909
CTGCGACCTCAATGAATTGCAATCCCTCTCGCGGATGGACGACCGCCGGAGAGAGAACGTGACGTTTATGTTCTCGCAGTATATGAGTTTTCAGACCACGATCGCCGACGTTACCCCAACCGCGGACGGAGCCACCGCCGTGCTTGTGCTGCAGACCGGAACACGCATATCAGGGGAGACGATTGCAATTCCCCCGCTCAGCAGCCGCTATACGCTTCACATTTCTCGCCGAGGCAACGGCTGGGACAAGATCGAGTGGTGAGAAGACACTCCTCTTGCCCACGCAGCAGACTTAGTGAGTCTTGACGCTCGACAAGGGAGCGGGGAAATTGAAACCGAACAGTTGGGGGTTCTCGCCGATGACCGCGGCTGAAATGACGTAGAACACGTAGTCATAGGTTTCCCGCGGAATCGTGGATTGTTTCAGCAGCTTCCAAAAGTTCCGCTCTTCCGGGTTTTGCGGCATGCGCCTGATCGTGCGGACCACATTGCCTTCCCCCCAATTATAGGATGCGATGACGAGCAACCCTGAGGCCTGCGCATCGGTCAGATAGATGCGTTTAATGTATTTGGCGGCGGCATCCGTCGCCTTTTTCGGATTGAACCGGTCATCTTCCGGATCATATTGAGGCTCTCCCCGCAGTGGACCGGTCTTCAACCCAAATTCCTTCGCCGTCGACGGCACAAATTGCCACATCCCCTTCGCATACCCTATCTTCGTTTTCGGCCCGATCGCTTTCGGATCGAATCCGCTTTCCTGCAAGGCCAGGTAAAAGAAATGCGGGGGCAAATTGTTGGTAAACATGGCATTGGAAATGGCGCCCGTGTAACCGGCGGCCAACGCCCGTTGTATCCCTTTGTTGAGCCGATCCGTACTTTTCCACTTCTTAATGTACTTCCGCACCTCCGCGAGAAAATCTTTCGGCATCGTCGCTTCGCATTCGCCGAACAAGCGGGCCACATGAAACACAGCGCGGTCTTCCTCGTTCATATTCGTATCGTAAATACCCAGCTCTTTGATGAAATTGTCGTACTTTCCTTCCAGCGCCTTGATCTCTTGCCGTTTTGCGAGGATATCCTGCATTTCTCTGGCTTGCGCCGAAACCGACACCAACTCCTCCAATTGCGCAACTTGCAACTCCACCCGCTTCATCGCGTAAAAAATCTCGCTCGCGGTTTCACGCAACCGATCGATCTTATGGTACTGATAGACAGCAACTGCCGCCGTTGCCACCAACAGCAACCCGATGACGGCCAACACGACCTGGTACCGCTGTGAACGCCGCTCGACGATCCGCTTCAGCGCTTGTCCATAGATCCGCGTGTGCTCGCCGACGTCTTTTGTATCGTCCAATTGCTCAAGCCGTTTGACCAGCCGCGTGACGGATTCGGGAGCCTCTTGCACGATGGTGCGTTCCAAAGACGGTTCGGAGTCCGCTGCCTCATCACCCACCGCCACCAAGAGTCGAGTCCCGCCTTGCCCAAGTTCAACATGGCATGAACCCGGCAGCGGGACCTTCGTGATTTTCTTTCCATTGAGATAGGTGCCGTTCCGGCTCTG
>DKBD01000047.1:1589-6040 GCA_002451055.1 Nitrospira sp. UBA6909
TTGGCGAAGATGCTTTAGCCATCGGTGTGGAGCCGGCTTGTGTCCCTACGAGAAGGACTCCCTACCTTACGAAATGTTCAACTGTTTGCACAAGCGAGACAGATACGTCGGCTGAAGCTGAAGCGCGTGGGCCGCTTTGGTTTTGCTGCCGCCGGATTGCGCAATCGCTTCCAGCAATCTCATGCGTTTGAAATGTTCCACCGACTCATGGAACGGCAAATACATCAAGTCGTCCGCCCGATGCTCACCGGATTCTCCATGATCGAGGGATAGGTCCTCCACTGTAATCACGTCGTCATTTGCCAACACGACGGCGCGCTCGATGATGTTTGCCAGCTCCCGCACATTGCCGGGCCATGAATATTGCCGCAACGTGTCGATGGCCTTCGGATGGATCCCGATCTGAGGTCGCTTCATCTCCTTGGCATACCGGGCGACGAAGAACGTGGCCAGCGCCGGAATATCCTCCCGCCGCTCGCGGAGGGGTGGAATCATCACGCTGACCACGTTCAGCCGAAAGTACAGATCCTTGCGGAAACGTCCGTCGGCAATCGCGCATTTCAAGTCCTGGTTGGTCGCGGCGACGACACGAATATCCACTTTGATCGGCTGGGTCCCTCCCACCCGATCAAACTCGCGATCCTGTAACACGCGGAGAAGCTTCGCCTGCAAGTTCGGCTTCATGTCGCCGATCTCATCGAGAAACATGGTTCCGCCCTGCGCGACTTCCAACAATCCTTTCTTCTGTTGATGGGCCCCCGTGAAAGCGCCCTTTTCATGCCCGAAGAGTTCGCTCTCCAGNNTGGTCGGACAGCGCCACGCAATTCACGGCGACGAACGGTTTTGCGGCGCGCGGACTCCAATTGTGAATGGACCGAGCCAAAATTTCTTTCCCGACGCCGCTCTCCCCGAGAAGCAGAACAGTGCTGTCGCTGCGCGCCGCCTTCTTCGACATCTCCACGACCCGCTGCATGGACGGACTCTCGACGATCAACGTACGGTACCGTTCTTCCAGCGATCCCTTCAGCATCTGGCGTTCGTCCTGCATCGAGGCCACAAGATGGGCGTTTCTCAACGCCACGGCGGCATAGGACCCAAAGGCCGTCAACAGCTCCAGATCGGCTTGGTCGAATTGTTTTGTTTTAGCCGTATTCAGCGTTTCCAGAACTCCCACCACCTGTTGGCGGTCCAACAGCGGCACGGCGAGCACCGACCGGGTCTCAAACCCTGTCGCATGATCGGCCGCGGCGGAAAAACGCGGATCGTGCTGGGCATCGTTCACAATCAACCCCTTCTGGTGCTTGGCGACCCAGCCGGCGATGCCTTCGCCCATCTGCAAACGCAGCTCTTTCACATCACCGCTCACCGGTCCCGTGGCGACCTTCAGGACCAGCTGTTCCCCGGTGTGATCGACGAGAAACAGACTGCTGGCTTCACAGGCGAGCAATTCTCCGGCGGAATTGACGATCAGGCTCAAGAGAGACGGAAGATCGATCGACGAGGTGAGCAGACGGCTCACGGAGAGAAGCGCAGCCAGTTGTTCGCGAGTGGGCTGGAAAGATAGATCAAGCATCTGCACACTCCGTCAACGTAATCGCAGAACAATCGACGTTACGGATCAATGGGATAACTAAGCGGCCATCCTATGCCATCAGCGAGGCAGAGTAAATAGGGCCGCATGGCCGTGCGAGCCTCTTACGTTCTCTTGGTTACGCCCACAGCTTGATTCTCTGTTGTTGATCCCGTAACTCTTCAGGCTCCTGGGACGGAGCATAAGTAGTCCACCCTGGCCGTACCTCCGTGCCTCAGAATAGAGGATTCCAGTCTCAGATCGTTCTGTGATAAATTCCGATCTCTATGGATGAAGAGAACCTGGCATCGCCATACAGGAGAAGCGACTGGGTATTCTCTTCGTCATGGCTGACACCTGCTCAACGAACTGCGCCATTGCAGGATATCGCCGCAACATGACCATGATGCGTGGCCATAACTTTGGCACAGTAGGCACGACGTGCCTGTTCCTGCTGCTCCTTCTATGCTCGCCCCTGTATGCCGCGAGTCAGTCGGGAGATGGCGTGTGGGTTGAATCCGAAGGCATTTTCATCATGGGTGATGCGAGCACCATCGAGGTGGCCAAACGTGGCTCCTTGGAAATCGCCCGCCGTCAAGCTATCGAGAAAGCCCTCGGAATATTTATCTCCGGGCAAACAACGATCAGGAACTTTCAGCTTGTTGAAGACTTGATCCACATGATTGCACGAGGACAAGTGACTGAAGAGCAAATTCTAGAGCAGGGCATTCAATCATCAGGAGGAAGGGGTTCAGCCGGGACTTACAAAACACGCCTAAGAGCTAAAGTTATTCGACTGACCAGCAAACATCAGCCGGATTTTTCAGTCCGAAGCAATCTGAACCGAGTCACCTTTACTCATGGAGAAGATGCGCAAATCCATCTCCGTGTCACACAAGATGCCTATGTCTATATCTTCAACGTTACTGAGGACGAACATATCACGATGCTTGTGCCCAACCGATATATGGGGGAACTTTTCCTTCCTGCAGATCGGGAATATACCTTCCCTCCGGACACTCTTATCGCCAAGGGCATTCAACTAACAACGTTTGTGCCGAGCGGTACGCGCCGATCAAGGGAACGCATTAAGGTCATTGCTAGCCGCCATCGCCTCGCAGCGCTCGCACACCAAGCGTCTGAGGCGATCTTTCAAGAATATCGGACATCGGATACCAGCCTCTTGATCAATTTGATTCGAACCCTCTCGGCCCTTGATTCTTCAGAATGGGCCGAGCATACATCGACCTACGAGGTGGTATTGGAGTAATCTATTGGCTCTACCACTTCCCAATTACTTTGGGAAAAGATTATCACCGTGTATCAGCTGCAGCCTCGTAACATCCCAGGATGTCCTTGCCATGAACACAACGGGTGCAGCGTTGCTTTTCGCGACCACACAATAGCAACGCAACCACAAAGTGGATCTCATCCTGAAAGGAGTTTGCCATGTGGAATGGATTGTTCACTCGGCCTTTACGAGCCGTGCTGAAGAGACCAACGGTCTTTGGCATCATGATATTGGCCTTCGCATCGAGTGCCTGCATCGCCCGTCATCCGGCTGGGATCGCTCCTTCGACGTCGCCCCTTCCACCTTCCTATACAGTTCTAGGGCCGGCCGAAGCATCCTCATGCAAGTGGGTGGTGCTCTTTGTCCCTGTGAGCGGGAAAGATGCACCCGGTACGCTCATCGAGCAATTGATTCAAGAGAAAGGGGGCACGGCACTCATTGGGGTGACCATCGAACACAAACTCACCCTATACCCCTTGGTCAATTCAGATTGCTCAATCGTGAAGGGATTGGTAGTCAAGGGGGTGGCCTCATGATAACGATATTGAGAGCAACAGCGCGGAGAACGGCCTTGCGTCGATACATCGTAGGTATATCGACAACTGTGCTCGGAGTGCTCCTGACAACCGCCTGCACGACTCCAGGCGCCATCGCGCCTTCCACCATTCCGCTCGAAACGAACTATGTGGGAATCAGCGAGAAAGAAACAAGTTCGTCCTGCGGGTATACCGTGCTCATGATCCCAGTAGGATTTTCTCAGCCCGTCTCGGATGTGATTGCCGACATGATATCCTCTCGCGGCGGAGATGCATTGGTGGACGTGAGTTCCCAATCGTGGACAACTTGGTATCTGCTTGGTGTCGCCAATTGCTTTGAAATCACAGGAAGNNGGACCAGGAAGTTCCGGTGGTCGTGATAGTCGGTCCCTTTCAGACCGCAAAGATCACCCATGACGGCGCACCCCTGACGCCTGACATAGAGGAAGCGATTCAAACGACATTTCAAAATTCTCTGAAGACAGCCGGAGTCTTCAAAGATGTCCGGATCCTTGCGGCAAAGAAAGAGGCTGGGGCCTCATGGGATCCAGAAAATCTGTTAGCGATGGCACGCGCGGAGCATGCCGATCTCCTGCTCATGGGAGAAGTCAAGGAATTTGAGTCATCCATGTCGGTTCCATTNNCAACATGCCGTTCGCGCACTGGTGGCTGGGACCGTTCCTTCGATGATCGGACAAGTCCAGACAGCCTATCTTCACAAAGACATGGATCAAGGCCGACAATCCAGTGATACGGCCGCCATCTTCGGCGGCGAAGAACTGGCAAAGCTTGACGAAGAACTAGCCCCACCTGAAAGCCGCACCCCATCGAAAGACCATGCCTATGCAGTCATCTTCGGAATCGAGCGATACCGCGATCTTCCACAAGTCGATTATGCTATGCATGACGCAGAAATGGTGAAGAAGTATTTGGTCAGCGCATTGGGATATCGAGAACAGAACATCATCCTGCTCCTCAACGATCGAGTGACTCGCAGTCAGATCGAAGCACGGCTTGAAAAGTGGCTTCCGGCACAGATTAATAATAATCCGGA
>DKBD01000055.1 GCA_002451055.1 Nitrospira sp. UBA6909
GATCGAGCACTTCTCAGAGCAAGTTTCGGGGAGGTAATTCACCAGAGGGGCCGTGTGTCGCTCGTGCGATCAGCATGTTTTTCTGTGCACGGGCTGACAAGCTGCAGTCGCCCGCTTGTGGCGACGTGGGTCGGTGTCGTCGAATATGATGAGGGGCGAATGAAGGGGTAAACATCCGTGCCTTCCCGTATGGTGTGCCCGTGACCGAACGAACCTGCAGATGTAAAAGATGCCGCGGCTGTTGATCGGCACATCGGGTTGGACCTATTCGAGCTGGAAAGGTACCTTCTATCCGAAGGATCTTCCTATCGGGCGGTATCTTGAGTTCTATGCCGAGAAATTCGGCACGACCGAAGTCAACTACTCCTTCTACCACCTGCCGAGGCCAAGCACATACGAAAAATGGTTGTCCCAGGTCTCTGACGATTTTGTTTTCGCCCTCAAAGCGAGCCGGTTCATCACGCATGTGAAACGTCTCATTGATGTCGAGGAGGCTTGGGCGGCATTTGTGCGGAACGCACGCGTTCTGGGAGATCACCTGGGACCGATTCTGCTTCAGTTTCCCCCATCGTTTCAGTGCGACCAAAGAAGGGTGGTGCGATTTCTCGAAGTTGCGCAACACCCTGTGCCGACACGTCACCATCTGAGACTGGCTATGGAATTCCGGCACGACTCCTGGTTCACCGAAGAGATGTACACATCACTTCGGCGACACAACGTGTCGCTCTGCATCGCTGATTCCCCACGGTATCCGCGACAGGATGAGGTGACGGCCGATTTTGTCTACATCCGTTTCCATGGCCGCACCGAGCTATTTGCCTCGTCATATACCAAACAGGAATTGGGGAAGGAAGCCATGCGAATCAGGCAGTACCTAAGCGACGGGCTCGATGTGTATGTCTATTTCAACAACGATGCGCTCGGCCATGCGGTTGACAATGCCAAGACCCTCGCCTATCTGGTCGATCCGAAGCGGCATACCTGATCACGTCATCTGATAGAAGGAGAGATGATGGCCATACGGTCATAGCCCTTCCCTGTGACACCGCTCTCTTCATCGCACCATCACGAGTGTTCTCTCATATAAATAGACCGTTTCGTGTGGAGAGCGTTAATATCACCCTTGTGATGCGATGGATGCCGCTTGCGATTAACGAAGGGGGGATTTCTTATGGTCAAGACCGTTGTGTCCGTGACCGCGGTTGCGGTGTTGCTGGCATTTTCAAATCTGTATGCTCAAGGGGAGGCTCCGGCTGACCCCATTCCAATCACTCCACCTCCTGCCGCTGAACCAGCTCCTGCCCCGGCTCCATCTCCAGCCATGGAGGAGGAAAAGGAGATGAAGGGGGGCAAGGGTGAACGGGGAGATGACGACAAGAGTCAAGGAAAAGAGAAGAAAAAGGGGAAAGGGAAGGATCGAGACCGAGACAAAGATCGAGATCGGGATAAACACCGGGATAAAGATCGAGATGGGGACCGACACAAGCAGAAGGGCGATAGGCATGATAGGGAAAAAGGACTGGATCGAGCCGATGAATCGGCTGGTGAGCATGGAAAGGAAGGACGTGACAATGCCAGCAGCCGCGGCAAGCACGGCAAGGATTGATCGCGATTAGCTCTGTGAAGTGAAGGAGTGGCCGGTCCATGCGGACCGGCCGCGTTTCTTTGTTATGGTGAAACTGGAGAACCGGCGAATTGATTGTTGCTGTGGTCACATGATGGGTAAGGCCAGCAGTTTCTTTATTTCACAGTGCGCCATGACCACGTCGGGAGCGCGCTGCAGCGCCTCGTAATAACTCCGCTCAAAACCGTCACCCTGTTCAGAGGGACGGATCAACGCCTGCACTTCGATGACGATGGCGGCGACCTCTTCCACGTTCAGGTTCTCTTCATTGTCGAGCAATTCGTCGATCCGTACGACCATGTTGGAGAGAGGATGAAGCCAGGTGAACCATGGATCGTTCATCACCAGTTGCAGCAATTGTCCCGTCGAATCGATGCGTCCGTAGATTCGTTCAAACGTCAGCTGTTCCGCCACAATGAGGGATTTGTGCAGCCCCAATAGCCCATGCCGGACATCGATGAGTGTTTGGCGAAGAGGGTTGGTCTCTCGAACGCACGCCTGTTTTGACGAGATTGCCATGGGCTAATTGTAGCAGGTCATTCCAAAAATAGGGGCAAGGCCGGTAGGGCCTCGTTTTGACGTCTACATGGCTTCTTATCGGCTTCCATGGGCCGGTATTGTGGCTTGGAGGAGAGGGGCGATAGATCGAGATCATCTCCAAAGTTGATCACGCGGTTCTCTGTGGCTCGGTCCACTTGCTATGATGGCAGCCGGGTACCGTAGGAGGAAAACAGTTCACCGGTAAGACGGCTCGTGCCCTCGGGATCGCTGGGGGTCTTGCGCCTAATGTAGTCGTTGAGGATACGGCCGTCGGCAGTTTTGTGAACGTGGGGATGCCTGAGATTCATTCGGTACCGCTCGATGGCGCTGGCCACGCGGCTGATGAAGATCACCGTTCCGTCCGGCTCCGTCCGTTCCACGATGCCGACGTGGGTCAGGGGATCGTTCAATTGCCCGTCCCCGTTGAAGTCCCAGGTGTTGTCGAAGAACACGAGGTCGCCGGGATGGGGAACCCGCTCCTGGTGAAGCGCCCCATATCGGCGCACATGGTTGTAAATAAGCCGGACGCCGTTGGCGCCTGGCTCGTCGAAGTCGCCTGTATACAAATCAATACCGTGTTTGAGGAAAACGGCTCGCGTCACGCCAGCGCAGTCGTAGGCAATGCGCCGTCCCCCGCTCATGATCGCCGTCGCTCCGACGAGTTTGGCCGCCGAACGCACGATGGTCGAGCGGGTCGGTCCTCGGCGTGATGGGCGACAGCAAGGCCGCTGCCTCGTTGCCGATGCACGCGGGTGTTCGGTTGATGCCGCTGGCGTGAGAGTTGTAGCCTCCTGCGGCGCACGGTGAGATCGGAGCGGCGTTGTCGCGCAGCCAACGAGCGTGGCAATCGCGATAGCTGTTATGATGAAGACCACTCGCATCAGGTTTACCGCACGTTGACGAACCGCCCTTGCGCCGTGTGTCTGAGTTCGTCGATGTCCTCGCGCCTGGTGACGGAGAGCGGCACGGTGTGGGTCAATTCTTCGATCAACAGATCGGTGGTCAGCGGCGTTTTGTGATGGAGGGCGCGATAGAGTGCCGCTACGATCGCCTGTTCGATCTCGGATCCGCTGAAACCGTCGCTGGCGCTGACGATCTTCAGCAAGTCAAATCGCGCGACGTCCTGTTTGCGGAGGCTCAGGTGAATATTCCAAATGGTCTCCCGCTCGTCGTCATCCGGCAGGTCCACGAAAAAGATTTCATCGAATCGGCCTTTGCGAAGGAGTTCCGGGGGAAGCGACGAAAGATCGTTGGCCGTGGCCACAACGAAGACCTCATGTTTCTTCTCCTGAAGCCATGTCAAAAACGCGCCGAACAATCGGCGGCTGAGGCCCGCATCGGCCTCGCCGCTCCCCCCGCCGGCAGTCATTGCCTTTTCGATTTCATCGATCCACAGGACGATCGGCGACAATGATTCGGCCATGTCGATCGCCTTGCGGAAATTTTTCTCGGATTCACCGACAAACTTGTCGAACAATCGGCCTGCGTCGAGTTTCAAGAGCGGAAGCCGCCACTCGCGCGCGATGACCTTCGCGGCGAGCGATTTGCCGCATCCGGGCACTCCCACGAGCATAATGCCGCGGGGGGGCGCGAGATTGAGTGCCTTGGCTTCGTCCGAAAATCCGACTGTCGCCCGTTTCAGCCACGCCTTCAATGTGGCGAACCCGCCCAGCTCGAACCGGTTGTCTTCGAGCGGATAGTATTCCAACAGGCCTCCGTCCTTGATTACCTGCACCTTGCGCTTCAGGATCGTCTGGACGTCGGCGGCAGTGAGGGACCCGTCTTCGACGAGGCTTTGCGTGACGGCTTGGCGGGCTTGATGAAGGGTCAGCCCCCTCAAGGCGCGGAGGATGGCCTCGTGTTCGTCGGTCGAAGGACTTCGGTCCGCCCCTCGGGATTCGCTGATGGAACTGAGGATGCTCTGCACCACGGTCGTCGATCGGGGGCGGCGCGGAGAAATTCTGGGCCCGAGCGATCGGAGAACGCTCTGGAGCATGACTCGGAGTTCGTGTCGATCGGGCAGTTGCAGATCAAGCCGGACCGCGAGCTGTTCGATGTCGAGCGGCAGGGTAATGGGGTGGCCGGTGATCACGCAGGTGGCGTGCGAACGGCTGAAGACCGCCGCCACTTCCCGCAGTTGGCGGGCGGTCGGCGGCTCTTGCAGATGCGGCGCAAGATCCTTGAGCCAGAACACCGCCTCGACGGTCAAGGTATGGAGGTGTTGGAGGAGGCCCAAGGGCGCAGCGGTCATTCTGTTGAGCGTCGGTTCGTCGGCGCGGGTGAGGCCTCTGGTGACGGACCATTCGAAGAGCGGCAACCGTTCTTGCGCACAGACTGATTGCAGCAAGGCCGAAACCCGTTCCTCTTCCACCGTCTCGACGGCGATCAACGGGTGGCAGGAGCGGATCAAGGTGCGGAGGTCGTGTGCGCAGGTCGACAGGGCCATCGGAGGGAGATGCTAGCATGAGCTCCGGGCCTGACCAAGAAAACGGGCGATTATTACCGCGCATCGGTGACCGGGGCCGGAGCCGATNNTTGCTTTTCCACGATCCGCCACGCAAGGATTTGTAGCGGCCGCTCGGCGGTCCCACGGGATTTCGTGGAGGCATATAGGCGTAGTAGTCGGAACCGAACCAATCCTGCACCCACTCGGCTGCGTTACCGGCCATATGATGAAGGCCGTAGGGACTTGCGCCTTCTTGAAGGGAATCGACGGCCGCCACGATCGGAATCTCATGAACGTGGTGTTGGCCGAACATGGCGCGCCGGTTGTCCGGCGCGTCAGCCCCCCAGGGGAATAGGTTTCCGTCAGAGCCGCGCGCTGCTTTTTCCCATTCTGCTTCGGTCGGCAGCCGCTTCCCCCCGGCGATGCAATAGTTCCTCGCTTCTTCCCACGTGACGTAGAGCGCGGGCCAGCGAGCGAGGGTCTGGTCGGATATCGCATGAACGGTGATGAGATGCCAAATCAATCTTTTGAGTTCCTCGGAAGGCTGCTCTTTCCGTCGCTGGAGAAAGGCCAGATACTCTCCAAGGCTTACCTCGTCGCGATCCATTTCGTAGGCATCGAGCCAGACGTGATTCTGTGGAAGCTCGGTATCGTCAAACTGCGTCCAGAGTCCATAGGGAGCGCCGTCGGTCCGCTTCGTGCCGAGGAGAAACGGTCCGGCTGGAATCGTCGTCATAGGAGCCGATTGAGCCGAGGCCGCGATGACAGCGAGGTGGCCGTCGAGCTCCTTAGGGACTTGGCCGGTCGGCGCGGCCGTCGCCGTGCCGGCTGTTATCAGGAAGAGACTCATTCCAAGAAAAGACGCCTTCCGTCCAAGCATTATCTCTTTCCAGGACTCGCAAGGGCTGTGTTGATTTCGTTGATCAGGCGGAGCTCGATTTCCGCCGTTTCCTCGGCGCTCACGTTCAGGATGCGTCCCCCTTGCGCAAGTTTTTCAAATTCCGCTTTCACGCCGAGTTTGGTGACATCGCCAGGAAAGGCTTGAAGCGAGACGAGGTATTGGTTGCGAAAGCCGGCGACTTCCAAGGAGGTGGGATTCGAAACCTTGCGCGTTGTCACATAGACGGCTTTTTGGTCCGTTTGGGTACCCACCTTGAGTTGATAGCCGTTGCGAGAGAGGGCTTCCTCCACCTCCTTGGCGACGATGCCGAGGGGGCGAGCCAGTGTTTCAAACTGGGCGCCTTTGTCGTCGATCCTCAAATTCTGGGTCAACATCCGTTTGGCATTGGCCAATCGCTCGTCCAACTCTTCGTTGAGCCGAGTGGCCGCCTCCTTGGAGTCGCGCAGCTCCTGATTGAGGAGGTCGATCTGCTGTTGCATGACTCTGTTGCTGTCTTGCAGCGAGTTGAGCAGGGATTCTTGCTTCGCCACCTGTCTTCTCAACACCTCGTTCTCGGTTTTGAAGGGGGAATCGTCAGGTTGGCAGCCGGATGCGCTGAGAGAAAGCGCGAGGATGCCGAGCATCATCAGCCGGCAGCGCGCGGGAATCTTGTCACACATGGTACAGGTCTCCTTGGATAATTGCCCGATTATCCATGCTTTGCTCTCTCTTGTCCACGTCGCCCTGGTATTTGACCGTTCCGTGAGCCTGCACTATGCTCCTGGTATGGCGAAAGGCATGGCGGTGTTGCTGGCGGCATGGTGTATCTGTCTGCCGCTGCGCGCAATGTGTGCGGTGGATGGGATCCCTCCCCCCGGCGGTATTCCGGCCGAGGATTATGCGCTGTACGATCAAGTCGTCGAGCAGAAATTTCTCACCCCGCATACGCAACTGGTGGTGCTCGAACGAATGACCGTTACCCGTCTGTTGCCGGATCAAACGGAGCCGACGACGGATGCGTTTTTCCAAGAGCGGAACTATTTCATGGGCCTGCTGCCGCCGGATCTCGTCTTTGACTTTATNNCTTCGATGTCGGACCGCCTGGCCTTTTCTCGAGTGGGACGGACGCTACGCGATGATCAGGCGTTGCTGTATGTGGAGCACCACCGTCCGGACGAGACAGGCGCCGGATTCTTGGTGTGGTTCCACAGGCAGAAACAGACGTGGACGATTTATGACACGGACGTTGTATGGGTCATTCGGTCCAATGAGGAGGCCGGAGAAGAAAGCCCGTAGGCCGTACCTTGCGCTTGGATCTCAGGGAGCGGTAGCATGTCAAGCTATGGCCGCACTGATTCGGAAAACATTCTCGGTTCCTCCACTGGGGTGCAACTGCTCGATCATCGGCGACCCGGTGACGAAACAAGCCGTCGTCATCGATCCCGGCGGTGCCTATGAGCGTATTCTCCACGAAGTGCAGCAGCTCGGCCTGACCGTCAGCCATATCCTTCACACGCACGCTCACTTCGACCACTTTCTCGCGTCCGGCGCCATGAAACAGGCGACGGGAGCGGTCTTGTGTCTGCACCGCGACGATCTCGATCTCTGGAAGAACCTCGATGTGCAGTGCCGGATGTTCGGCGTGGCCTACGCCTCCGTGCCGATGCCGGATTATTGGCTCAAGGACGAAGAGAGGTTGCTGATCGGGGAGATCGCCGTGGTCGCCCTTCATACGCCTGGCCATACGCCGGGCTCGATGAGCTTTCATGCTCCGAACGACAAGCTAGTCTTGGCGGGAGACACCCTGTTTCGCGGCAGCATCGGGCGCACCGATCTGTGGGGCGGCGATTTCGACGCCATTGAACAATCGATCAGAGAACGGCTTTACACACTCGACGACGCGACGGTTGTGGTAACCGGACATGGGCCGGAGACTGAAATCGGGCTGGAAAAGGAAATGAATCAGTTTATCCGTGTCTCATAACCCGTCTAGTTCATGGGCTACATCATCTGCTACGGAGGTCACTATGACTCGGCGTAGTCGGTTGAAGCTCTTGTCCACCTTCCTGCTTTCGTTGATCCTCTTGTCCAATCCGTGGTTCGGCAAGGCCGCACAGCCATCCTCCGAGTCGGTCGAGATCACCGACGTCGAAGTCCGAATGTCGGAGCAGGGGCCGGTGGTGCTCTTGCGGGCGGAGGGACGAGTGATTCCGATCTTCGTGGATGTGACGGTCGCGTTCTCGATTCAAGGGGCCCTCAATGGAGAACAGCCGCCGCGCCCGATGTCGCATGATTTGATGCGCGCCATCATGGAAGCCTACGGGGGACGAGTCGTGCAGACTGTAATCACGTTGAAGGGTGGGACCTATTACGGCGCGCTGACGGTGGCATTCGGCGATCGAGTCAAAGTGTTCGACAGTCGCTCCTCCGACTCGATCGCGCTGGCCGTGCATTTCAAGGCGCCCATTTTGGTCGCGAGGGACTTGCTGGAATCGGCGGGGGCGAGTCAGGAGAAGGAGCAAAGGATGGAGTTGTAGCCTCTATTCCTTCGCCATGCGTGCTTTCAGCCGTTCGAGCCGCTTTTCGGTGGACTGCTTGATGAACGCCATATTTTCGGCGAGATGTTGCTGGGCGTTGATCTTGCCTTCGTCGCGCCGTTTTTGCTGATCGAGCCCGAACTGGGCGATGAGCGGTCCATCTTCCTTGTTCAGCTCTTTCCAAATCTCGGCGCAACGCGACTGTTTGGCCGGAGGGTATTTGTCACAGGGCGGATCGGCGGATTTGGCCTGAGTCTCAACCGCGATGGCCAGCCCAAGCATCACAGCGATGAGGCTCCAGCGAGATATGAACACACCCACCTCCCTATGAATGGCTGACCGCGTGACCACGAACCATACCACAAACCGCGCCGTTGCGCAGACCCTTGCCGTCTACGATCGTGATGC
>DKBD01000194.1 GCA_002451055.1 Nitrospira sp. UBA6909
TTCGAAACCCGTCATCCACCCCATACCCTCTTCGTGTAACCATAGGAATGGTTCAGTTGATCCGATTCCACTGGAGTCGGGCGTTCACTCCTACGACCGACAGTCACGTCAACAATCAGCCTGCCTCGTTTCTTTTCAACATTCGCCCCGGGATTAAAGCACCTCCGAGATGGGTAGCGCTGTGGACGTATACCCTTTGACGATCAATCGCATCGTGAAGGCTCAGGACATCAAGCATACACAACACAAGATCCGACCTCCGACCTCTGCGGCGATCAGGCCGTAACATAGAAGTCGGATCCGGTTAAGGGGGGGGTGGTCATATGGGTCATGCTTGTTGCGGAAGACAACTTTCAATAAATTGTATCAAGTCAGTAAAATCTCCCTGGTCAGCCTTCCTCATGGCGGCGATGTAGCGATCTCTGACGTTGTGGCCTTGAAGCAGGCGATGGATCTGTGGCCATTGGGGTAAGGGGTATCGCCGGGAATGGAAAAAGATATCTGTTATGAGTCGCGCATGTCTTCCATTGCCGTTTTTGAAAGGGTGTATTTTAGTCAGCCTGTTTTGAAGTCGTGCTGCGATCTCTATGACTGCTATGGAGGACTCGTTTGAGTCCCAGTACTCAAAATCTCCGCACAATGCCTTTATCTGTTCTGGGATCTGATGAGGCTCAACTCCAATATTGAGGGGGATCGATCGATACTTGCCTGCCCAATCCCAGATGGTGCCAAACATGTCTTTGTGGACCTGTCGAAGAAATGAATCGGTCAGCCATCCGGAGCCAGGTTTCTTTCTTCTTGCTCGGAATATATACGTGTCATAGGTGTGGCTGATCGCCTCCGTTTCAGCAACGTTGCGAGCGGGCCTCGTTGTCAGATGGGAGAGGCGGAGCCCTGAGAGGTCTTCGCCTGGTGTCGCACCAACTGGTTGGGAGTCATCAGGCATCTTTCTTCTGCCACAACCGCTCACGTGGATCGTTCAAGATTTCATCAGTCCGTTTTTCAAGTAGCAATCTGAACGCCTCTTTGTCTGGCGCTTGTTCTTCCAGGGACATGGTTCCCATCGTTTGCTTTAGTCTTTTCAGAGCAAGACTGCGTGCGCGTCCTCGAAGTACTTCTTCAAGTGGCTTCTGTGGACGAGGGGCGATATCTAGATTGCAGGAGAGGCCGTGAAAAATTTTCTTCAAGGTCCCAATTTGAGGATCCGTCTTTCCCGATTCGATCCCCGCAAGATGTGGTTGCGAGATATGGCAGCGTTCTGCTAGTTCTGCTTGTGTCATACGCAGATGTTTACGCAAAATCCGTATCCACTCGGCATAGGAAGGAGTCGCGTACTGGCTTTCTAGTTCAGTTCGAATGCTCGTCAATGCGATGTCATCGAGAATGCTGGAACGATTNNGTCTCTATAGAGACAGCGAAAGACACCATAGAGACACCATATGGTCGGTTCATTTGACGAGGAACCGCGTGAAGGGTTGCCGAGTAGAAGGAAAGCAGGAAGTGTAAAACATAAGTTGGACAAAATACGGGTAGTGTCACAACTTGTTGGACGCCAGTGCCAGATCCTTTCGGACTTTAGGCGTTATTCACGCTATTGACCAATGCGCGATACTCTTCATAAAAGACATTCATGTGGAAGTTGTCTGTGACGTCGTAGCCGATTCCGACGTCGTACGACCACTGATTACGAAAGTCGGTGCCCGGTGCATCGCCGATAAAGGTATAGCCTCCGTCCAGATAGGCAAGCCACCGATCCGAGAGGCTCTTGGTCAGCTCAACTCCGACGCCCTCATCGAACTCGCCCGTGCCGAGCCCGCGGTCGGCATCCGCAGTCGGAAACTTGATCTTTCCGATCAGCGCGACGAGCGGCAGGATGGTGCTCTCTTCGATCACATAATAGCGGCCGCGCAGAATAATGTCGCCGAGGCCGCTGTCGGTTGTGGCAGATGTCAGGGGACTGTCTCCCGGACTTTTGCCTCTCCCTGCCCGAGTGCCTGAGGGCGACGCAGTCGCTCCGCTTACGCTGCCGGTTCGCGTCGGAACTCCTCCCACCAGCCGGCCGGCTCCGGTTCCGGAGGTGCTGATGAAGGGAATGGTGAGACTCACGTCCCCGTCACGAAAAATCCTCCGGATGGTCATGGGCGCATAGACGACGTTCGTTTTGGAGTCCGTCCCGTACGAGCCGCTCGAATAATTCACCGTCGCGCTGACTCGCCATTGCGGGGACGGTCGAGGGGGCCCTTCGGCTTCAGCCACCACTGCCCACCCCGTGCTTCCCTCGCCGATGAGAGCCAGCACGACAACGAGGATAATCCCCAGCCTGATCCAATGGCGTACACATCTTACGCACGGAAGGGGGTTGCCGTTCGATCATCCAACTGTTGAGTGCATCGGATCCACCCTTCTTCCAGCTCAGCCGCACGAGCATCGCCTGCGCACCGAGAGGCGATGCTCGATTCGCGGTGAACGTTCTTGACGTCCCTGACAGAACTTAATGGCCCTTTCCGCCCCGTTCCGTCCTTTCATGCTGTGGCTTCTCCGGGCGCTCGGTCTGCGTGTGTTCCCGCATTCGTTCCCGTTCACGCGTCCGTTCTTGTTCCTTGAGCTGATCTTTTTCTGTCAGCTGTTCTTTTGTCTGGAGCTTGTCCTTGTCCTGAAGTTGCTGCTGTGTCTTCAGCTGATCACGGTCGCGGTCACGATCCTGTGCTGACACAATGGTGACGACCGCGCCCGGCAACAGCATGGCCGTTGCCATTGCGATTGAAAGCATCATTCTGGACTTCATCAGGAACCTCCTTGCGCGCTTAACCGTAGGCGACATTGCTCACGGTGCCGGCAGGCACTCGACCCGCCCGTTCGACTTCTTCTTGTTATTCAGCCATAACAGTTACCCCAACGACACAGTTACCGGCCCATGCCATGCTCAGCCCGTTCAGGCCTCTCCGGTCTCTCAGGCTTCTCCATGTGCGGGCGATCTGGTCGTTCCGGGCGACTGATCCTGTCCTGGTCCTTGGTGCGTAATCGATCCTGATCGGGATCCTTCAATTTGTCCTGTGTCTTGAGTCGATCACGATCCTGATCAGGATCTTTCAGCTTGTCTTGTGTCTTCAGCCGGTCCTGGTCTTGGGCCCACGATATCGATGTCAGACCAATGGGAAACAGCATGGCTGCTGCGACTATGATGGAAAATATCTTTCTGGGCTCCATGGGACACCTCCTTGTACGGATGACCGGAGCGACAATGCTCTCGGCGCTGGCGGATTTCCGCCATTCGGGGGATCCATCCTTGATCTCTTCCCATGTCCATAAGGAGCCGGAAGAGGGGCGGCAGATCCCTGCAGTTCTGTCAATGTCCAAATTCCCGCTCCGGCCAGCAGGTAATGCAGACGGGGTAATGTCGCTCCCTTGTCCGCCCAGCAACCGCCAATAGCATACCCCACACTCAGGGCGACGAGCGTCACGGTGATGAGCGCAGACCACAGGAACAGACTCACCCCGTAGAACGGACCGAGAATGCACGTCCCCAGAATCTCGATCGCCAACACCGCAGCGCCACCGATAAACACAGCGGTGTAGATGCGCCACTTGTTCATTAGTTATTCTTTCTGGGAATTAGCGCCGCGGAGTGTTCGGTACGCGGGTCACATAGATCCCGGCCATTCCCTCCTCTTCAGTACCCCCGTTGATCCCCATCTTGGCGTTGATGGCCAGCCAGTCGTCGCGCAGCCCCTCGCGCTCCAAGCCCAACTCGGTGATCGTCGAGCCCTTTGGTGCCTCCGGGTCAAGCATCTGGCCGGCCATGGTGGTGTCGAGCACCGTCTCAATCACCTGTTCGGGACCGTGACCGAGATAGATACCTACCACGTCAGCTTTCTCGGCCTTGAAGGCTGCCTTAAAGGTCGCACCCACCCCAGCCGAGACCGCGACGAACGCGGAGGAGCGCCAGCGCGCCGGTTCGCCGTCGTCCTCGGCGCCTTCCTGACCGTGCCCGGTCGCGCTTACGCAGGGGGTCTTGCCGGAGTAGTTCCAGAACAGGAACTCGTTGAACCCGGAGTCGGTTGTCGCTACGACCTGGGTCCTACCGGGACTGACGTCATGAACGAAGATACCCTGGTTCACGGGCACGTGTTTTTCCTGCCAGCACCCCGTAACGTCGCAGGTGCTGTTCGGATCCTGCTCAATCGTCCCATCCTCGCAAAACAGTTGTCTATGGCAATAGTCGATCCGGTCCTTGTTGCCTTCCGTCGGGCAGTACAGGCGCACGATCCGGGTCTCTGTTCCCCAGGCCCCCCAGAAGCCGACGTAACGGCCGTCGAATGCACCACCCTCGCCGAGGTGCTTGAAGGTCTGACTGGCAGACTGTCCTGGGACGGGTTCGCCGATGCTCACCAGTGTTCTGAGCTGCGGCTTGTGCGCCAGTGGGGCAAGGTAGATGCCGCCCAGAGTGGGGGTCTCTTCGTTGTCGAAGCCGGCAAACACCACCTGTGGGCCCGCGGCGCTGGGCGGGGAGGTAGAGCCAAACACGGTAGTAGTGCCCGGGATGATAGTGTCCATATTATTGGCGATTCTAACCACAGACTGGGTGCCTGCCGCAGGTTCCAGAGCGCCCTCAGACGATGGAATCGCCTTGTTCTTCAAGTTCCGGAAGAAGACGCCAGTTTTTCCGATGCCGCCCACCGTGTAGTTCCCCTTGAACACGATAGTGCCGCCCATGGTCACCGAGGGTGCCCCCGGAAACACGTCGAACGGTGTCGGCGGCTCCACGCCGGGCACCGCGAAGAACCCGAAGTCGGGCACGGCGCCGAGCTTGGCGGCGCCGGTGATCAGCGGGCCGAATGGGTTGGTGTAGATTCCCGTCGTCCCAGCTCTAGTTTCATCGCTGCCAGCCGGGATATATCTCCACACCGGCTGGTGATTTCCACGCGTCGCGATAGTGTCCGACGACATGTCGATGCGCGGGAAGGACGGAGTCTCAACAAAACGTGTGTCCAGATTATTCGGTTCCGGCACGACGCTGGTTCGATCGAGGATGCGGATGATGGGACTACTGGCGACAGCCATATCCCGGGTGTAGATGCCGTGAGTCGCCGGCTGACCGTCGCCGCCTCGGCTGCGCGCCCGGATAACCACCAGTCCGCGCACGTTCACCGAGGGCTGGTTGTAGCTGTTGAATGTGCGGTTAAATGGAGCGTCTGGCATCAAGTCGGTGTTGTTTACCACCGTCGACCAGCTGAAGTCGGGAGGGTCGGCTGAGGCCGTAGTCGCTGCCGCTAGAATTACGGCTCCTACAGTAGAGACCAGTGACTGCAAGTATCGGTATTTCATGAGTCTCCTCTTTCCTTAACAGATGAGGGCACATCCTCTCACCAGTTAGCACAAATGGCCGGGAAGGGATCGTCCCTTCCCCGGCCTGTTGTCAGCCTGCGGTGCTAGGGGGCGAACGGCAGATCCTAGCGGTTCGGCTTGCCCCCGCCCTTGCCGCCACCCGGCA
>DKBD01000254.1 GCA_002451055.1 Nitrospira sp. UBA6909
TTCCACTCGCTCATGCTTCGGCGTGTCGGCCGGTCTCATCGGTGGGACCCGAAACAGTACCTCCGCGCGCTTCTCGACCATATCTTGGGCCGCCGCGGTCCTGGCCTTTCGCTTCCACACGTTCTCATAGAGGCTACACCGGCCCCCGAAGGGAAACCGTCGCCCCGCGACCTCGAACCGGTCGATGGTGCAGTACATTTTGCAGGCCCCACACGTAAACCGGCCGACACGCTTCATCTCAGGGGCCACAAGCATGAGCAGATCGAGAGTGTGTCCCAACGTCGTGCCTGACCGTTTCAGCGCCAGGAGTCCGACTCCCAGCGCTCCAAGCAGTTCCGGGCTGGGTGGGATCACAACCTGGCGGCCGACACTGTGGGCGAACGCATACCCGAGGGCGCGGTTGAGCGCGACACCGCCTTGCAGAAAAATCTTTTTGCCGACGTAGCGCGGTCCCTTGACGCGATTCAGATAATTGCCGGCGATGGCATACACCAGCCCGGCGATGATGTTGTCGCGGGGATGCCCCTGTTGCTGAGCGAGGCGAATATCGGAATTGATGAAGGCCGCGCAGGTCGCCTTGAAATGCACCGGGGACGGTGCAGCCAGCGCCAGGTCGGCGATGTCTGAGACCGTGATCCCCAGATCGCCGTGGGCACTCTCCTCCAGGAACGAGCCCGTCCCTGCCGAACAGGCGTTGTTCATCGCGTAATCGATTGGCACGCCGTTGCGCAGATAGATGTATTTGGAATCCTGCCCGCCGATCTCGAAAATCGTGTCCACGTCCGGATCGAAATGCGTGGCGCCCGCCGCATGAGCCGAAATCTCATTATAGACATGCTCGGTACCGAGGTAGGCGCCGGCGAGTTCACGGGCGGATCCGGTCGTGCCGATCAACTCGATCGGGCGATTGCCCACCTGCTCAATGAGCGCCTGGAGACACTCGCGGGTGGCTGCCACTGGATTTCCTTTGGTTCGCCCGTAATATGACGCCACCACGGCCTGGGTCGAAGGGTCGAGCAAGATGGCCTTGGTGGTCGTCGATCCCGCATCCACTCCCAGGACCAGCGGGCCGTCAGGAGGTTCCTGCCGCGGTGGGGCGGCGATCACCTGCACACGATCGCCGTAGAGATGGAGCGGCGGGAAACGGCCGAGGCTCGGCTGCGCTTCTATCTTCGGAGAGGTTTCGCAGGGGACGTCGCGTACGAGCAAGGCGGTCCCCCAGGCTTCGAACCAGGAACTCTCCGGCAACACGACAAACTCGGTGGCCGGAAGCTTGGCGCGCAATGCCGCCAGCATGGCATCATTCCTCGACACGCCTCCGATCAGCAAGACGCGGTTCAGCTCCTGCGTTCCCTTCTCCAGCAACGCAATGACCTTGTTCGACATGCTGTCATGCAGTGTATGAAGAATATCCTCTGGCGTGGCCTCGTTGCGGTTCAGCTTGTGGGTGATGTCCGACTTACAATGCACCGAGCAGCGAGACGCTAGAGGAACAACCTTGCCGTGAAAGGACCGGTTGATCGCTTCTTCCATATCCAGGCCCATCCGGCCGATCTGTTGCACGAAAAACTCGCCGCTTCCCGCCGCGCATTTATTGTGAGAGACGACATTGGTGATCCTGCCGTCCATCAAGAGGTACACGAGAAACGATTCGCCCCCGAGCGAGGCAACCGCATCAAATCTTCCGCCTACTTCTCGAAGCGCCCGCTGCACCGCCGCCACTTCGGAAATATGACCAAGCTGGCCGGACACGCCGAAATATGCCGCGTCGGCAAACTCCGGCCTGGCCAGCACCTCGCGGAGGATCTCAAGCGGGCGCCCCTGATGAGCCAGCACCACGGCGCTTCGGGCATCATCGCGAAGAGCGGCCACTTTCACCGTAAGAGCGCCGATGTTGATACCGACGTATGACATGCAGGATTCTCCGGAAACCAAAGCCGCGCCGATGGTGGATCGTATCAATTTGATGAAACGAACAGGAGATTGGAAACTGACTCCCGTCGCCATGCGTCGCGGATGAAAACCGCCGGAACGAGGAAGGTCACCGTCAAGCCATCGGGAGCCAGTTCAGAATCTCCCGCTCCGCGTCCAGTCTATGAAAGAATGATTATTGCCCTTTCGTCTCCTCGACCAGAGTTCGGTCGCGCAATTTCTTGACCAGTTCCCGATACGAACTGTCTCGGATGACCTTCTTGAACTGACTCCGGTAATTTTTCACCAGACTGACTCCATCCGCAATAATATCGTAGGCATGCCACCGGCCCTCCTTCAAAAGAAGGCGATAATCCAACGGAATGGTTGTTTTTTCCGACTGCAGCTCCGTCCTGACCTCTGCATAGGGTCCTTCAATCCGTTCCGAGAGATACACAACCTCCTCTCCGCTATACCCTTCGATCTTTTCGGCATAGCGGTCGGAAAGAAACTTCTTGAAGACCTCTACGAACTCCGTCTGTTCGGCTTCGGTGAGCGGAAGCCAGTATTTTGCCAGTGCCCGTCTCGACATTTCTGCGTAGTCGAACCGGCTTGCGACGACCTCCTCCAGCATATTGCGGCGAGCCATATGCTTCGCGGGGTTTTTCAGCACAGGATCTTCAAGGATATGGATGACTCGATTGACGGTTCCACGAACCGCCTCGGTCGGAGACTCGGAGCCTTCAGGCGACGCAGCAAGGACGGCGGGACTGACGAGAATAATCCACGCGACAACGCGAAAGAGAATCCTGCACCAGACCCCCGCCTGTCGATCCAAGATCATCGGCAACCGCCCCGCCTGCTAAAGACACGCACCTCTCGCCTGATCCCTCCAGCTGATCTCGCCTTGGCACCAGACGAATCTATTCCATAGTTCGTGACACCAGAGGCTCGTTTGACCGCTCGTCAATCCATTACGAATGTGACCTTTAGATCCACGCGATACAAGGTAACCTTGTTGTTTTCGACCACGACATGTTGTTCTGCCACCCAAGCCGACTTGATCCCATGGAGGGTCTTGGATGCTCGGACGATTCCTTGGCTGATGGCATCCTCAAAACTCGTGGGTGATTCGCAGCTGATCTCAATGATCTTGGCAATAGACATGGAACTCCTCCCTTCCTGTTATGCGCCTGTGCGCGGTTGATACCCCATCGCCTTTTCACTGCACACTAAACCTGACTTCACTCTGAGCCCTCACCTTGGAAAGCATCAGGACCTGATTCGGTATTGAGCAAGCTCGACGCCAGGATTCGTTCGATCGAGAGCCGAACATTTGCAAAATATCTCAGTGGGTTAGCGTGACAAGAGAATTACCGGCCGAGAGGATTGGGGAACTCTGCTACAGGGCAACACAGAAGCCTGGGGCGATAACGGGACATAAAGCGAGACCGCAGCGGGCGGTGGGGATAGACCTGGACGACTGTGAACACGTAGAATGCTGTCCATTCTGCATCCTGATCCACAAACGCTTACCGAAGAGACACACTGCGAAAAGGCGCATCACCTAATATGAAACATGAATCACCTCAACCGTCCGTCGCCCCATCGGCTCATGGTTTTTCTCCCGGCTTTGCCGCCCTCGGCTTGGAAGCGAGGCTGCTCGCCACACTGGATCAATTGGGCTATGAGGAGCCGACCCCTATTCAACGGGAGGCGATCCCGCCGTTACTCGCCGGGAACGATGTCTTGGGACAGGCGGCGACCGGCACCGGAAAGACCGCAGCCTTCTCGCTGCCGCTGTTGCAACGCCTGGCGCAGGCTGTGAAAGGGAATCCTGCCGTCTTGGTTCTTGTGCCCACCCGTGAACTGGCGATTCAAGTCGGCGAAGCGATGCAGCGGTATGGAAAGGAACTCCGCACGCGTGTCATGACCCTCTATGGCGGTCAAGCCATGGGGCCTCAGTTCCAGGCGCTCAAGCGCGGGGTCGATGTCGTCGTCGCGACACCGGGACGCGCCCTCGATCATATTCGCCGGCAGAGTCTGAAGCTGGGGCAGGTGCAGATCGTCGTCTTGGACGAAGCCGACGAAATGCTCGACATGGGGTTTGCCGAAGATCTCGACGCCATTCTGGAACAGACACCCGCGACGAAACAGACGGCGCTCTTTTCCGCAACGATGCCGCCTCGCATCAAGTCGATCGCGCATCGGCACCTCAAACATCCGACCGAAATCAGCATCGCCAAAGAACCGGTCAAAGCCGGGACCGCCCCGCGCGTCCAACAGACGGCCTATGTCGTGACCAGACCCTATCGCAACGCCGCCCTCGCGCGCGTCTTGGACATGGCCGGCCCGAAATCCGCCCTGGTGTTTTGCCGCACGCGCGTGGAAGTCGACGAGGTCACGGCCATGCTGAACAGCCGGGGACATCGAGCCGAGGCGATTCACGGTGGCATGAGCCAGCCCCAACGCGATCGCGTGATGCAGGCCTTCCGCACGGGCCAGACAGAACTGCTCGTCGCCACCGATGTGGCGGCCAGAGGCTTGGACATTCCCAGCGTTTCGCACGTGATCAATTTCGACCTGCCCTCGTCGGCGGAAGTCTACGTGCATCGTATCGGCCGAACAGGCCGGGCCGGACGCGAAGGCACAGCCATCACTATTCTTGACCCACGCGAGGAGCGGCTGCTGCGCAGCATCGAACAAGTCACCAAAGCCAAAGTGACGGTAGCCCCCGTTCCGTCCGTCGCCGATCTGCTTGCCAAGCGGCTCGACCGGACCAGAGCGGCCGTGCAGGAGGCGATGCAGGCTGAGGACATGGACGGTTTCCGCGGCGTCGTCGAAGCGATGGCTGCCTCAAGCGATCCGATCACGATCGCCGCCGCAGCGATGAAGCTCATCTTCCGCGCACAAGGTGGAGAGCGTGAGGAGCAGGACATTCCGGCCGTGCCGGTCAGGCGGCCGGAGTTCAATCAGACCATGCGAACCATGCAGCGACCGGGAGGACGTCCGGGCGACCGCGATCGTGGTATCCCTGTAAGACCGGGCAGCAGACCCCCGCAGGGCAGGCCTGGTCGCGGTGGAAAGACGGCGGGAATGGCGCGAATCTATATCGCCGCCGGGTGGTCCTCCGGTATCCAGCCCGGCGACCTTGTCGGCGCCATCGCCAATGAAGCGAAGATCAACTCCAAGGCCCTCGGCGGTATCGAAATCCTCGATCGGTTTTCACTCGTCGAGGTGCCGGAGGCGGCCGCGGCGAAGATTATCGACGTGCTCGGCCGGACGAGGATCAAAGGGCAGAAAGTGGTCGTGCGGTTATTTAGGGAATGAGCGGCCGAGGGTGAGCGAATTTTCCCCGCAGCCTCCGAATCGGGCACAAGCCAAACCGGCTATTGTGACCCTTCTCTACACCGTCCCTCGTAAATAGCCGCTAGGCTCCGACCCACACACACGCTCGTCTCTGAAGTCGTCGCCTGTGAGAGTCATCTCAGAACCTGCTTCAAACCTCTTTTACGGATTTTTCTCCCCTGACCTTTGCTTTGTTGTTTTTCTGGACAAGGGCATTTTGCCCCTGGAGATGGTCTTCCGTTTGAGGCTTCCTGCAACAGTCTAGCCTTAGCAATCTGATACGCCACGTCCTGTACCCCTCATTCCTTAGCGAGCTCCACGTACAGGCTTGATCTGTGCGGCTCGCAATTCTCAGGCATAGAGAAACGGTTCATCAATGCAGGAGATCTTTGGAGCAAGATTTGCAGTAGACCCCTAGCGAATCCCAATGGCACCAAAGCAAGACAGGCCATTGAGACAAGGGAGGACCCGATGAAGACGATTCTTTCGAGCATCCTCGGTGTGGTACTAATCGGCACCGCTTCGGTCGGTGGGGCGGCCGAGATCGATGTCATGACTCAGAACCAATATCTCGGTGCGGATCTGACCTCGGTGTTCGAAGCGGCGATGTCGGACCCCCCCGACCCCGTTGCAATCAACAACGCTCTGGTGGAGGCGCTGGGCAAGATTGCTGCAAGGCGCCCGGCCGAGAGAGCCCGTGCGCTCGCAGCGGAGATTGCCCAGAGAAATCCAGATGTGGTCGGGCTGCAGGAAGCCCTCAAGTTCGGATGCACGCCATATCCGGGTGTCCCGCCGGTGCCGGGTATGGGCTGCGACGACCCTGGGATCAAAGATGCGTTCACCGATCACCTGCAAAACACCGAAGCTGCGTTGCGGGGTAAGTATGTTGTCGCTGGTAAGGTGACCAACCTCAAAATCGACGAAGTCCCGTTCACTGTCAATGGCTACCCTGCGTTACTTTCGATCGCCGACCGCGATGCGATCCTGGTTCGCGCGGGCCTGCCCACGCAGAAGGTGAACTTCGCCTGCCCGAAGTCCTCTGACGATGGCTGCAATTACCAGACTGCGCCGCCCCCGTTTCCAACGCCAGTGGGGCCCCTTGCAATCGAGCGCGGCTTCCTCGCTGTGGACGTCACGATCAAGGGCAGGAATTACCGCCTGTTCAATACGCATCTGGAGCAGCGGCTACTGGCGCCAAATCAGCCCGATACGCGCCTCTTACAAGTCGGACAGGCCTATGAGCTCCTGGGTACTGCCTTGGCGACGTGGAACAGATGGGATGGATTATCGAAGACGGTGATCGT
>DKBD01000065.1:0-248 GCA_002451055.1 Nitrospira sp. UBA6909
ATGCCACGGCGCTACTCCTTCTGGATAAGTCGTTGGTTGAAACGACGTGATGCTACCATACGCCGATGGACAGTGACAAGCATACATTCTACTTGCCCGCTGCAAATCGTCGTGCCGAGTTCCGACAGCCTGGCCCTCGGACGGTATCCTGAATCGGCAAGGCGGATCGCCCAGGACGAGCTCGGTCTTGACAAGTTTTGTCTCTCTCTCCTATTGTGCCTCCAACATGTGACGCCTGGGTAAGGGAA
>DKBD01000065.1:353-3433 GCA_002451055.1 Nitrospira sp. UBA6909
GGAGATTGCGGGGAAATGAAGCGACGGCAACAAGGCATTCTGACGGGCATGCCTTTTATGACGCATGTGTCGTCACGGTCTTTCGTGGATGATACCGGTCGGAAACTCACAATCCCCAAGCCGCCCCACCGCATCCTCTCGCTGGCTCCCAGCGTGACCGAGATGCTGTTTGCGATCGGCGCCGGAGGGCAAGTCGCCGGCGTCACGCAGTTCTGCGATTTTCCGCCCGAGGCCTTACGTAAGCCAAAAGTCGGTTATGCCAATCCGAATGTGGAATCGCTGGTCGCGCTGCAGCCGGATCTGATTCTCGCGCCGCGCGAATTTCTCAAGTCGGACCTGATCGCCTCGCTCGACAATCTGAAAATTCCGATATTCATCCTTTCAGACCAGACCGTTGAAGATATTTTCTCTCACATGCAGACGATCGGCCGGATCGTCGAGCGTCAGGCGGAAGCCGCGGCGCTCGTGATGGAATTGCGGCAACAGCTTGCCGCGATCAAGCAGCGCGTGCAAGGCCGGCCGCCGGTTCGGGTGCTCTACGTATTGAACAGCCAGCCGCTGATTACGCCGGGACCCGGCAGCTTCATCGATCAGCTCATCGCGCTGGCCGGGGGCATCAACGTCGCTGCCAAAAGCGTGTCGCCCTATCCTCGCCTGAGCATGGAGACGGTGTTGCTGGAGGATCCGGAGGTCTTGATCTTTCCGGTCGGAGCGACCGAAGGTATTTCGGAGGGTGAGCAGCTAGCGTGGAAACGATGGTCCGGTCTGTCGGCGATCAAACAGGGGCGGATGTATCAAATTCCGGCGGATCTGCTGAATCGTCCGGGGCCACGAATTGTCCAGGGCTTGGAGCGGCTGGCGACCCTGCTGCATCCGGCTCTCGCAGGACCGGCATCCAGCGGAAGGCCGTAATTTCATGTCCCGCGGATATCCCGCGTCTTTGACACAGGCTGAAAGCAAACTGCGCGCTCAGGATTCGGGCATGCAAAGGGCTGACATCCAATGGGCGAAGTCCGGCGCCATTTTGACGAAACGGCGTTGGGGGGTGGTGTTGATGGTGCTCACAGCCGCTTCCGCTGCCGTTATCGCGTTGTGCAGCAGTTTGGGCGCGGCTGCCGTGTCGGGAAAGGAGTGGCTGGCTCTGTTGCGGCACTTGCTCACGACCGGCCAGACGGACAGTGAGACGATGGGGACAGCCGGCGTGATTCTCCTGCATGTGCGCTTGCCGCGCGTGCTGATGGGTTTTCTCGTGGGCGGCGCGCTGGCGGCGGTCGGGGCCGTCTTGCAAGCCTTGTTGCGGAATGCGCTGGCCGATCCGTATGTGCTCGGTGTGTCGAGCGGGGCCGCTTTGGGGGCGGCGATCGCCACACTCGTGGGTATCGGGACGATCTCGATGATGGGCCCAATGTTGCCGCTCTGGAGCTTTGCCGGAGGCCTGGTGGCGCTGGTGCTGATCTATCGGATGGCCCAATCGCAGGGGCGATTGCCGATCCACAGTTTGCTGCTCGCCGGGGTGATTCTCAATGCGGTGTTGACCGCGTTGATCATGTTCGTCACGTCGATCATGGATCCGGCCCGTTCCGCCGGATTGATGGCGTGGCTCATGGGATCATTGGCGGCGCAGGGGGGAATCGGATTGACCGTGCTTGCCTTGTACGTGATGGTGGGCATGGCGTTGTTACTCCATCAGGCGCCGGCCTTGAATCTGCTGGCGCAGGGAGAGGAGACGGCTCGGTCGATGGGGATCGATACGGACCGCACCAAGAAGCGGCTGTATGCCGTGACGGCATTGTTGACCGGAGCCGTGGTGTCTGTCAGCGGTATGATCGGGTTCGTGGGGATGGTGATTCCCCATGCGGTTCGGATGGTAGTCGGATCGGACCATCGGTTGTTGCTGCCGGCCTCGGCGTTGGTCGGCGGCATGTTCCTCGTGCTGTCGGATACGGTCGCTCGAACAGCCTTCGCCCCGGCTGAAATTCCCGTTGGCATCGTGACGGCACTGGCCGGCGGTCCCTTCTTTCTTTATCTGCTTATCTGGCGCAAGGATCGGATGGTGTAGATGACCATGGGCGAGGCTCATAGCAATGGCGCCGGTCCACCAGCCGCCGATCCCGCGATCGAAATTGAGAACGTCTCGTTCCGTTACAGGTCGGTGCAGCCGGGGCGTCCATGGACGATCGACGAGGTGTCATTCGGGGTGGCGTCCGGGGAAGTCGTGGGCATCGTCGGACCGAACGGATCGGGCAAATCGTCGTTGCTCAAGCTGATTGCCGGATTATTACGTCCGGAGTCAGGGGTGATTCGTGTGGCGGGCCGCCCCGTGCGCGACCTGACGCCGCTTGATATGGCCAAGATTCTGGCCGTGGTGCCGCAGGAACAGGCGCAGGTGTTTCCGTTTACAGTCGCTGAGACCGTCCTCATGGGCCGCTTTCCTCATCGGCAGGGGGGGTGGTGGAATGCGGGCATCGGAATCGAACGGGCGGACGACCTCGCCGTGGCGCACCACGCGATGACCGAGACGGATGTCGCGGGATTGGCTGGCCGCCTGATGTCGGACCTGTCAGGTGGAGAACGGCAGCGCGTGATTATTGCGCGGGCGTTGGCGCAGGATCCGCGTATCCTGCTGCTGGACGAACCCACGGCTTTTCTCGACATCAACCATCAATTCGAAGTGTGTACGCTGGTTCAGCGATTGACACGAGCGCGCTCGCTGACGGTCGTGCTGGTGTCGCACGATCTGAATGTCGCAAGCCTGCTCTGCGATCGGGTGCTGATGCTGAAAGACGGACGACTACACGCCAGCGGCTCCCCAACGGAGACGATCCGGACGGACGTGCTGCGCTCTCTGTACGGATGCGATGTGGTGGTCGATCGCCATCCGCAGACCGGCGCGCCGCGTGTGACATTACCGTCCATCAATCCCTCGCCGTAACATATATCCGGCGGCGATGTCTCCGGCCGCCGGTGTCATGAGTCAACCAGGGGACGACATGTGGAGGAAGGTTCGTTAGGAGAAACGACGTCGGTGACGGGGAAGATGGTGTAACTCCATCACGGTGCCGCCACTGTAAGCGGGGAGT
>DKBD01000153.1 GCA_002451055.1 Nitrospira sp. UBA6909
TCGAACAGAGTCGACGCAGAATGGTGTCCCGCAAAGTCGGCTGCATGTCGTGAATCATGCCGTCGAAGATAAGGAGTTGCGGTCGCCCCACAATGGCGCGCGCCAGTAACATGCGCACAACATGAGTCGGCTGAGGAATCTCCCCGAACGCGCAGATATTGGAGTTGATTCCTAGAGGAAGGGCCGCGACCTCTTCCTGGAGCTTTGTCAACCAGAGCGCCCAACGGACATCGTCATACGAGACGTAGTCACGTCTCAACACGATATTGTCCGCGATTGTCCCCTCTATCAGTGACAGCTGGGAATCGATCATGAAGCCGCGACACCGATTGACAACGCTCAGGTCAAGGTGCCGAAGATCGACGTCATTGTAAGAAATGACCCCGGTGGCCGGTAATTCGAGACCTGCCAGCACTCTCGCCAAGAACATTCTCGCCGTCGTCGTCCTCGCATAGATGGCAACTTTCTCGCCGGGAGCAACGTCAAGATCAAAATTCTCGAACACGGACGCGCCGTCGTGAGTCAGACCCAATCCTTTACATGTCACCCGAATGCCGTGAGTTTTAGGGTCAGGGAGGGTCACTGAAGACGTCGGGGCAAGATGGAGCCGATCTTTCGGTTGCGAGAAAAGGGCCTCGAGTTCCACCAGAGACGTGAAGAAGAAATACACCTGCCCCATGCCCTTGACGACACCATCAAAGTTGATCAGAAGGCCGCCGACCACGACCTCAACAGCCACCAGTTGGCCAAGAGTCATTTGTCCGATGGACAGGAGCCATCCGGACAGAGCCAGGGCGCTGCTGTGCGCAAGAGCTTGTCCTCCTACAGACGCAGTGAATTGACGCAGCAGCACGGCG
Source organism: Nitrospira sp. UBA6909 (assembly GCA_002451055.1). Lineage (GTDB taxonomy): Bacteria > Nitrospirota > Nitrospiria > Nitrospirales > Nitrospiraceae > Nitrospira_D. Next base: position 858 of record DKBD01000153.1, read on the forward strand.
AAGCGCTTTTGCCTCCAGTCAATATACCTCTTCGCGAGTTCGTCGGTCCTCTGCGTGAGCAACCCCTGGCTATCGGTAGCCTTGAGGTGCAGCAAGTTATGAGAGATTTCCTGGATCCAGTGCAGTACATCATACTTGGCGTGAGACATTTCAATGGTGGCCCGCAGTCCCCCACGAGACAGGATGCAGAAGATGAGGGCGAATCCAAGAAGCAGAACCATGTCAAAGAGGATGAAGTAGGGGTGGTAGAAGACTAAAATCGTCATGCCAACGGCACCGCCGACGACCACATGAATCATATCTACCAGCAGGACCGACAATGCTCGCTGCATGAATGCTGTTTCCATAAAATAATTGGAGACTTGGGGCCTGAAGCCCTGCAATCGAATATGGGGGAGCTTCTCGGCCATGGTGAATGCCGTCCTCACAAACAGTCGACGCTGCAGCACCTCTACGGCATAGTATTGCAGCGCTCTGAATGCCCCAACAAACACCAACACGACAACCATGATGATGGCCAGCGTGGCTATCATGACTGGTTGGATGGCAAAGGAGAACGTGTTGACGAGTTCTTGGACGGTCAGGGGCACGATGAGCGAGAAGAGTCCGATCACGAGCGAATACGAGACCACGAGGGTGAGGATTCTGTGCTCAAGCCGGAAAAAGCGCCCAAACAGCCTGAACACTTGTAAGAGGGTCGGCTTGTTTTCGCCAAAAGGCTGTGCCATACGGCCTGATCCCCACAATCATTCATCTGGCGAGAACAGAGAGACGGTCGCAAACCCACGACCCACGGCTCGGCTAGAACACACCTAGACGCTACCACGTTCTCGCCGGTCCGGTCACCTCAACGGTAACTGACTGGTGCGGCTTCACTCGGACTCTTGCCCCAAGCTCCGATGGCCCATTGGTAAAGCGCCAAGGCTTTGTGGTAATCGGCCTTCGCGCGAATGACCTGATTTTCTGAGTCGATGGTGTTGCGCTCCCGAAGGTTGACGAATAGCACGCTGCTTGCGCCAAGGCCGAAGCGAAAACGCTCTCCATCTTCGACGATTTCAACCAAACGGAGTGCCTCTTCAGCTTCTCCCATTCGCTCCCTCGCCAGCTCGATTGCCGATAAGGCATTATCGATATCGGTCACGACTTGTTTTTCCCGGAACCGCTGCGCCATCACGAGCCGTTGCGCCTGCCCCTCCGCCTGAAGGACTTCACCGCGGCTACGACGTTGGAGAATTGGGAACTTCAGTTCGACACCAAATCGGTACCCCAACCCGAGAACAAATTTCTCCGGAGCACGCGCCGGTGCCGCTTCGAGGTCAAGGCTTGGAAGTAAGTTATTCTTCGCCAACGCGAGATCGATGTTGTTGAACTTCGCCTCCACCTCGATTTCCCTCACCTCTGGTCGTTCTTGCCTCGCTTCCAGCTTATGCGCCATGACGTCGTCTGCAGTCGGCACCGCCCCCTGCCCAGGGAATTCCGGAATACGATCTATCGACGGGATCACCGGGGAGCCATTTTCCCACAGAAACATGGAGAGCTTGAACTGTTCCTGCTCAAGCAATCGCCGGGCTGCGATGGCAACCTCACGGCGGCGGTGCACCTCCTGTCCCGCTTCTGCAACATCGATTGGAGCAACCGCACCGACCTTCGCGCGCTCTCCCACCTGCTTCAAACGATCCTCCGCCACGCCCACTGCTCGCTTCTGGATGTCGAGCAGTTTCGCAGCCGCCACCCAATCCCAGAATTGCTGAGCAGCGGCTAAGAAAAGGTCCTGCCTGGTTTGGGCTATCTTGATTTCCGCGCGAGGAGCCGACAACTCCGACCGCTGGAGTTCAGCATGTTCGGGGTTAGTGATCAGGCCCCTCAGTAGAGGGAGAAATCCGCCCACAATGACTTGTTGATTACCGTTACCGAACGACAGATCAGGAATCCTCGCATCGCCGATCGCTTGACGAAATCCCGCGCTACCTTTAAAGCCCCACGGGTGACGTGCTTCGATAATCGTGTCGTTATAGCCTGCCGTCTGGGTCCCCTTGCCGGGGTCGATACTCGAAATGAACCGTTCCAGTTCCGTATCGTTCACGAGGGTGGGTTCAAAGGCGCCGAGCGCCTTTAACATCCTCCCTCGGGCGATCATTTTTTCACCCTGGGCTCCCTTGAGAAGCGGATGGGACCGATCAATCCACGAGTGAAGTTCGTCAAGAGTGAACGGAATGGGCGGGAGGGAAGCGGCCCCAGGCATTTCATTGGCCAGACCTGCATAAGCGACCACGGGCCCAATGAGCAACCAGCTGAATATCAATGGAAGGGTTCTCAT
>DKBD01000218.1:0-3331 GCA_002451055.1 Nitrospira sp. UBA6909
GCCGGCAGAAGGACTCAGGACGAACGGGAAAGTTCACCATGTTCAATGACCATCCCGTTCGTCCCGAGGCTCCACTCTTCTCCCTCGCTACCGCCTATTTATGAAGGAAGCGCCAATGTTCCCAAGAGTCCTTCGCCGCACGGCAAATCTGACCGGACGATCGTAAAGCTGAACTCGCTGAAGTTGTAGTGAAAATGTTGGCTCGCGCTGCAGCCGTCTGTGGTCCGCTTCCACACTTTCAGCCGCAACAGATAGGCACAGCAGGTTTGGAACGCATGGTGGGTTGTTCCCGGAACTGGCGCTCCGACTTCAACTGTCACCTTAAAGTTCCCTCCATACCAGAACGGACGGGCATGTTCGGGATTGGCGGCCGGTAATGTTACACGGTAGGCGCCTTGCGCGCCGGCGAAGGTGTTGGCATAGGTGGCCCCGATTAAGGGACTCCCTCCATCCGGTTCGAGGGTGCCGGCGCTGAGCAAACTGAAGACCTCGCTCTCGGCCCAATGGGCGTTGAGGGTATAGCGCTCTAAATGCCCATCTTGATCACTGGCCTGGAAATGAACGGTAATCGTATCACCGGCCTTGACGCTCAGGATGCCGCACACTGACACGCATTCTTCATCGGTCTGGCCCTCGTTTTTGACCACTGCGCAGACGTTTGGAAAATCTGATGCAGGCTCTAGGGTGTCGATATGGACGGTGCCCAGCTCATAGGTTGCGTTGCGGTTGTCGATCCGCAACCGCATCGTGGCGTGGAGTGCCGGATCAAGCGGCGAATGTTCTCCCGGACAGAGCGGCATGATCCGGGGGTTGATTAAGGCGTTGCCGGCTGAATCGTATTCATAGCCCACGACACGGAGCTCGTAGAGACCGTCGGAAATGAGCGGTGTTTCCACATCGTTTCCCGTGAGCACATCTTTCTGAATGCGTGCCGTGACCCACAGAGCCAGCCAATCATCGTGGCTTGGATCGACGGTGGTCACAATTGCTGGATGTTCTTCCCGGAATCGGCGTGTCGTCTTCAGCACCTTCTCCCCGCTGATAGTTTCGACGATGACCTCTTGCTTCAGGTTCAAGGGCGGAGGCCACCCGAGCCAATGGAAGCGATTGAATGTGGCAAGCTGATCCTCAGGAATATCCAACCACGTCGTCCAAGAGGATGTGACGGGATTATAGCGACGAGACTGCAATTTGTAATAGTCAACCGTGCTTCCGTCGCCAAACACACCCAGGAGACGGATGGTCCTCCCGAAGGGCCGATCATGGGTTCCAGGGCTGCCGTATCCCACAAGATGACTGGCCATATTTTGCTCAATGTGCGGAAGGGGATAGCCTCCGCATCCCACACCCTGGAAGACCAGACAATCGTCGTCAGGGGGTTGACTGCAACAGGGGGCACAGCAGGCCTGATCGTTCGCGACCAGGGTGATCCCTGAGAGCTCCGTCGGAACATCCCAACGAACATCCGAACAGCCTTCCTGATAGACCACGACCTCGCCCTCGCCGCAATCCTGCGTGGCCTTGAAAATAAGGTCTGGTTTGCAGTCCCAATGCGGCCACCACGGCCAAATTCGAAGTTCATGCAAATCGGGAGCAGCCGGGAATCGTCCCGCGAGTTGACGCCCAAGACTCATCACATGTTGTGTGCTGGTGAACGCGGGGATGTTTGCCGCCACATCGGTCCGAGCGGCTTCCATTTCTGAAGCCATGGCTTCGAACACCTTCAAGTCAAGTTCCGGGGAAGGCGGGGGGAGTGGAATAACCGGCGTTGCCACCTTGGCGAGTTCTTCGATCCGGCGAACAATTGAGGGATCCAGACGCCAATTCTTGAAAAACCAAGGCCCCCACCACCAGCAACACCATCGAAATGTGATCTCGAAGTTTCCGTTCAAATCCGTGAAGTCCGATCCCACTTCGTCGGTGCGACACCACCACCACATCCGGTCGACGTCATAGGCCGTCACGCGCGCCCCACGGACGGGCGATTCACAGGGAACGAACTGTTGTTCGATGGGGTCCCATCGGAGCTGACGGCAGACCAAACGCCCACGAACCGTGTAGGTTCGACAACGCGTCACCCACCAACGGTACAACCGATCTGTAATGGAGAGTTCCACCCGTGCTTGGCCATTTTTAAACTCATGAGCCGGAACACGAATTCTATGAGTTTCAACCGATTGCAACTGTTCATCGGGAACATCGGGCCCCACGACCACATTCACACCGACGGGCTTGTCGGAATCGGTGTCAAACCCCACGTCGAATTTGATTTGTTTATCTTGTCCGGCAGCTTTGACGACGACAGATCGAATGACTCGACAATGTCGTGTCACCGCCACCTTGATGCCTTGTGACGGGTCGATCCGTTCAACATCCTGAAGGTTCAATTTCCCTGTAAGCTTCAATGAGGCCATGGAAGTTCTCCTTATGCTGAATGATCCCCAATTGTGTGATTGCTCTGTCCAACGCTATGCAAGAATCGGATCAGCCGAAATAATCAGGCTGCACCATTGCTGGTGCTGGGTCGAACGAGCTTCTTGGGAGATCGTCGATATCTCGTGAGCCCTCAGTGCGGGACGCACCCTCGCAGACATGGATCTGAGGGAGAACTGGGCAGGTTACTCGTTCGATGCTCGCGATATCCTCGGTTTGCAGAGAATCAGGTTCATTTCGATCTGTGGCTCAGCCGACGCCTCATGGGGCAAAAGACCTCAGTGGAACAATAACCACCTGCGCTCACCACTAGTAACACTACTAGGCCTAGTGCAAATACGTATCAACACGAATAGGGCCATTCGTACGGTCGAAGTAGGGTTCGCGACGTTCCGGGTCTTCCGTCCTGTATGCATCTGTCGCATAAAGGGACGGCCGCCAATCGAGATGAAGTCAGATCCATTCAGTTTCTCACAGGTTGAGCATTCTGCCACTGGAAATTGTCCTAGGCATGCGGCGTTCTGCAACAGTCCGATGAACTGTGCGGGCAGCATCGGCCGTAGGGGACGATGCCCCAAGGTCTTCATGACTTATACGTAGAGGCTGCTGTAACTCGTACGAGGTTGATTCTTGGGAAGAAAGGCTGCCCGTGCACGGTGATACACAGAGGCGGCAACACCCACACCGGTAAGCAGCGGATCGCTGGAACGAGATTTGCGCCGGACTGGAGCAGGACCCGTTACAGGGCAGAGGGGGAGCACACCTTACCGGAGGCGTTCATGAGACACCATCGTCGTATTCAACCGCACAGCATTCCCATCCGCAGCGCGTACCATCTCGTTACCCTTTTCGCGGCAGTGCTGATCAGCGCCGTCATGATTGGCGGCTGCGCGGGACG
>DKBD01000218.1:3348-12980 GCA_002451055.1 Nitrospira sp. UBA6909
GAGATCAACCAGCGGGCCGCCAAGCGCGCCGAGGAACTCATCGGCCAAGTTCGGCGGCAGCGCGAGCAGTATCAGGGGGAAATCATACCGACTCTCAAGGAGCGCTATCAGGCCAAGGTGCTCGAGCACTTTTGGCTCGTCAACGCTATGTCTGTGGAGATGCCGCTTGGCGCAGTGAAGGAGCTGGCGAGCCGGTCCGATGTGTTGTTCATCGAGCCCGACGACACCGGCACAATCCCGCCGCAGAATGCGAATCCGAGCGACGACGTGCAGGACGGGCGCGCCCGCATGGTCAGCGATCCCTATTTCAATCTCGGCCAGACCGGGGGGTGGATCGGGCTGCTCGACACCGGCATGCGCTTCTCACACATCCAGTTCAACAGTCCGACGCATGTCGATTTTCGGCGCGATTGCGTCAACGGCGGCGAGTCGTGCAACAGTGGTACCACGCTCAATCCCAACGACGATTGCTGGGATCACGGCACGTCCAGCGGGGCGATCATCACTGCCAACAACCGCAGCGGGAACGACTTTCGTGGCGTGACAGCGATCACGCTCGACAGCTTCAAGGTCTACCCGACGTCCTTCAANNGCCGTGCTCGATCGTGTCATTGTCGCAGAGATGCAGGCGGGTGGCAGCGACACCGGGACGATCTCGACGGCTGCCGACAACGCCTTCGATGCCGGCGCGGTGATCATCGCGGCCAACGGCAACAACGGGTCGGCTGCGAGCACAGTCAACGAGCCGGCCATTGCCCACAAGGTGATCGGTGTCGGCAATTTCGATGTCCAGACGCTCAATCAGGTGGCGAGCCAAAGCCGTGGCCCCGCACCGGACAACCGCATCAAGCCCGATATTCAGGCACCGACCAATACCGAGACCGCCAGCAACGGCTGCGGCTGGCGGCAGAATTGCGCGACAGGCGGTTCCGACACCGCCATCAACTCATTCGGCGGCACGAGCGGTGCGACGCCTTACGCGGCGGGCGCAGCGGCACTGCTGCGAAACTGGCTGCGCGGCACCAGCTTCAGCATCGATCCAGGACAGGTCTATGCGCAGCTTATCCTCTCCGGCCAACAACCCTATCCGTTCGACAACACCAGCGGCGCCGGGCCGCTCCGCCTGCCGACCGACGGTTGGGCATGGTGGGGCAAAGTGACGATCACGAACGGCGCCACCATCGATATCCCGATCGGCATTTCCGGCACCTCGCCGAACACGCTTGACGCTGCGTTGTGGTGGCCGGAGACAGCGTCACAGTCGCACAACGACGTCGATCTCAGTCTGGTAGACCCAGGAGGGGCGACACGCGACTGGAGTGTCTCGATTCCAAGCGTGTTCGAACGCGCACGTGTGTCAGGGGCGGTGACGGCCGGCACCTGGAAAATCCGCATCCGCGGCTACAGCGTCCCCACAGGTTCGCAAACCGTGTACTGGTCAGCGCATGTGCGACTCCACTGATGCGCGCCTGCACGCTCGTTGGCGGACCGGCGCAGTCGTGTCGATGTTCGCCGGCGTGGGCCTCGTGGTCGGCTTGCTGTCGGCGCAAGCCGTGGCCGACGGCGTCGAGTCAGTGAACGACAACAGGGGCGCAGCCGTCAGGATCTACGCCGACGCGGATTGGTATCGCACCCGACCTGAGCCAGAGCGTCGGTGGTACGGCATTTTGAAGGAGCGCCCAGTGATCTCCGGGCCCAGTAATCGGACGGCACTCACGTTCGCGCTCGTCACCAAGGAGGGGACCTATCTCGTGTACGCCGCCGGTGTCGGGAAGGACCTTGCACCGTTCACGGGCTGGCGGCTCGACGTCGAGGGCAAGTTGGTCGATCTCACGGATGAGGGCTTCGGAAAGGAACTCTGGGTCGCCTCGTTCCGTCCGCTCAGCAAAGGGGTGCGCTGAAACGAAGGTACAGGCAGCGTTCAACAATCTGGAAGCGAGCAAACGAATGTGCTGATGAAATCCAAGCTGTTTTCCTCGTCAGATTCAATGCGAAGGCGCTGTAATGCGACATCAGCACGCTGATGCGACACAAGCGCTGACCGCAGTTCTGACAAATCACTGGTGGGCTCGACTTTGTGAGGCAGGTGATGCTCGTCGTGAGGCCGTGGCCGGATTCTGCGGCAGTCCGGTCAACGGCCATTCAAATCCATGCCGCGCTCTAAAAAAGGAGAGGAGAACAGAAATGGCTCAAGCAACCAAGTATCACATTCTGGTGTATGGGGCTCCGGATGGATATCAAACAAACCGAGCGCAGATTGCCCTGTATGGCACCGCCGGAAACGTGATTGCCTATATTCGATTCAATGATCCGGGCATGTTCTTTGAGGCCGATTCCCAAAGCGGGGGGATCATCAGAATGCATTTACCGTCCGCCATGTTCCAAAGTGTTGTGGACATTCTTCGAAACGAAAAGCCGATCCACATCTATTTTGCGCAGGGGCGCGGATTCCTTGGTACGCTCTCCACTGAGCCTGTTGGCGAAGGGGAGTGATCGAGCTCAACAACCGCTTCGAGAGGGGCGCGGAAATGACCCCGCGCCCCTTCTTCGCAGCGCATCCTGCGAAAGCACGACCTCCGTCTATCCTTCCTGGCCACAGTTTAAAAGTCCCTTTATAGAATGTGTGTTTCTAGCTTTAGTTCTGTTCTTTCGGTAAGATGTTCTGGAAGCCGGTGCGTATTTGTAACGGGGGTTGCGTGTCTTTTCTTCGACTTGGGCTCGTGGTTCTTCTCGCCCTGATCGTTTGTGGAGTGGCGTTCCTCTCCTTCTCCAAAACCCTGACCGGTGAAGACTTTCTGAAGGATTTTGTCCTCGACCAGCTTGAAGAGGGCCTCGGTCGAAAAATCGATGTGCACCGTGTCAAGTTCGTGATCTTCCCCCGCCTTCGCGTGGAATTGTCCCAGGTGGCGATTCACGATCCCGGGTCGGATCAGGTCCTGCTGACGGCCAAGCGAGTCGATCTGGCCGTGCGTCTCCTTCCGCTCCTTCGCAAGCAAATCGTAGGGAAAAGTTTGTTGATCGAGGAGCCGACGCTGGCGCTTCGGCGGAGTGAAGATGGCCGCTGGAACGTCCTGGCTGGCTTGAACGAGCAGGCGACGGCGGATCAGCAGACCATGGATGCGATGGTCAGAATCTTTATGATCCGGCAGGCGACGTTGCTTAACGGGACGATTACGATTATCGATGCGGCCAGGGCAGACGGAGTCCGATCCGTCAAGTTGGAGCATGTCGAGGCCAAGCTCCTGATTCGGCCTGATCGAGGTGTCGCCGATCTCCATCTGTCGGTCGCCCATTCGGGGACACAGGGATTGTCGACCGTCTCACTCGACGGCGTGGTGCGGCAAGCTGAGACGCCCGTGTCGCTGACGGGCGAGGCCCCGATGGATCCGAACATGCTGTTCCAGTTTGACGGCCGTCTGGATGCGGCTGTGCTCGATATTCGCGAGGCCGCCGATTTTATTGGTCCCCGGCCTATTCCTGAGGATCTCCATGGGACGTTGACGCTGCAAAGTCCCATCCAAATCATGCCCGGCGTGGCCGGGTACGATCTGGTGTTGTCGGAGATGGAGGCTGATCTCAATGACATGACGTTGACCGGCAATGCGAATCTCGCAGGTCTCATGACGCCGCAACCGACGTTCTCCGTGACGTTCAGCAGCTCACTGGTTTCCTTGTCTCAGTTGATGAAAACCGTTCCTGCCGCGTGGGTCGACCCACAGATTCCCGCGATATTGGCCGATCGCCAGATCAAGGGAAAAGTGCAAGTGATGAACGCGACGCTGACGGGAAGCGCGGCGGCGGAGGCACAACTGTCGGCGACCGGAGANNCGCCACGTTGTTTGTGGAGCCGGGGCGAATTCGCGTGGCCGGCGTGACGGGGATCTACGGAACGATTCAGCTGACGGATGGAAAGGGAGTCGTGTCATTTCTGGAAGCAGGGCCGTGGCTCGAATTGGAGGTCACGGGCAATACGGCCGCGTCCAACATGGTGGATTTTCTTGCCAAGACGGTGAAGGAGAAATCACTGACACAAACGTTGGCAGGAGTCAGCGATGTGGAAGGCATGGTTCGTACGACTTTTCGTCTCATGGGTGCGTTACATCGGTCAGGCGGTGTCACGTTTGCCGGAGGCGAGATTACCGCCCAATCCGTGAGTCTCAACCATACCGTGCTGCCGGAGCGGCTAACGGGACTGCAAGGGCGGTTTGTGGTGGCCGCCGGAGCGACGAGGTTTGATCAAGTGACCGGCCATCTCGGTGATGCTGTTGTGGAGGTCCAAGGGACGATGACGGGAGGCGACAAGAGCATGTTCCAGGATTTTTCGGTTCGCGCGCAGGGTCCTGCCGCCCAGATGGTGCGTCTGGTATCCACCGCCGTGCCGCCGGGTTCGTTAGAAGGCCGCGCCGTCGCAGCGGTCACGCTGTCGGGATCGACCGCAACACCGCATCTTCGCGGCGCCGTGGTATTCGATGAGTCGAAGATCATGTTCGCGGGATTGGGGGAAAAACCGATCGGGGCGCCGGCCACCGTGGAATTTGAGGGTAACGTGACCCAAGCCCGTGCTGTGGTAATGAAACGCATGGAGTTGATTCTGCCGTCAGTTCAAGTGCCGGCAAAGGGGCGCATGCTCCTCGGCGACCAGTTCAGCATTGACGTGTCGGTGGCGACCGGGACGTTGTCTCTCTCTCGATTGCCGGAATGGATTTCAAAGGGCGGAGTTGAGGCCGGCAACTTGGAGGTCTCCCTTGACGTCAAGGGGAAGGGAGTGAATTGGCATGCGTGGCGGATTACCGGGTGGGCGGCGTTGACAAACGGTTTGAAGCCGATAGGAGGGGATGGCGGGGTGCTTCAAGATATTTACGCTCGGGTCAAGCTGGTACGTAACGGGGCTGAGCTCAAACGACTATCATTCACGATCCGCGACAGCGATGTCGCCATCGAGGCCTCTGTAAAGAACTGGAGCACGAAACCGCTGATCACCGGTAAGATCGAATCAAACAAGTTGGATCTGAATCTGCTGGTCCCGAAAGGGGGTCGTTCTCCTCTGCGTGAATTTCTTGAAACGTTAGCGGCGACCGGGCAGGTGACGATGTCGGCAGAGATCGCACATGGCCATTACAGACATATGCAGTTCGAGGCAGTGTCCGCTCGCGTGAACCTTCAAGATGGGGTGCTCGATATCGATCGTATTTCAGGTGAGTCCGGGCAAGCTAAACTTGCTGGACGGCTTGTGGCCCAGCTTCCCCAGAAGGCGCCGGCGGAAATGGAACTGTCGTTCCGTGCTACGGGTCTGCCGGTCGATGAGTTGATGCGTTTGACGGATACTCAGGAGCACGGCATGACGGGGGACGTTCGGCTGAGCGGCTCAGTCCGAGGGCATGGGCGCAATCCCCATGGCGTCTATCCGTCGCTGAACGGGAAGGTCGATGTTCTACTGGAAAATGGACACATTCTGAAATCGGACGAGCGGGCAATTTGGAAAATCATCAGCCTGTTGAATGTGCCTGCGGTGCTGCAGGGGAAAGTCGATCTTGAGAGGGAGGGATTGCCATACAACAAGATCTCCGGGACGATGATGATCAAGGACGGCTTGTTTCACACTGAAAATATGATCATCGACAGTCCGATTCTGAAAATTACGGCGGCGGGCCATTATGATCTGCCGACGGATCAAATGGATCTCGTCGCGGCCGTGAGCCCATTCGGGTCCTATTCGCAATTTCTCAAGGCGATTCCGCTCTTCGGGCGCATTCTTGGGGGCGAGCGCAAGGGACTGGCGACTGCGATGTTTGCCATCAAGGGCGCCGTCAAAGACCCTGAGGTCACCTATTTGCCGGTGAAGTCCTTTGCATCCGGCTTATCCGGGTTGGCTCAACTTGCGGTCGATGTGCTGACGAATACGCTGATGCTCCCGCTCGATTTGATGACGCCTGATGAGAGAGAGCAGCGCCCGACACGGGACACTTCACCGCTTGACCTAGTTCCGGCGGCTTCATCATGATGAGCCTGCGATTCTTGACCGACCGGGGTTCCCATGCTAGCATCGTACCCGTTATGTGCTGGCCGTCACGGACCCTCCACCTGTCTTCGTCAATTCGTTAGTCCATGAAACGTGCCGCCCTTTCCCAGCCAGAAATTGCCACGCTGTTCATCGCTTCGAGCGAACAAGATTCCAATCTGTATCATGCGACTCGATTTATGGCGCCGGACTCGTTCATTTATCTCGAAATCAAGGGCGAGCGAATACTGGTCATGAGCGATCTCGAAATGGATCGCGCCAAGACCCAAGCGTCGGTCGATCTCGTGTTGTCCTATTCCGACTACGAAAACAGAGCGAAAGGGCTGGGAATCAAGAATCCGACGACGGTCGATATCGTCCATGTGGTGTTGAAAGAGTTTAAAGTACGCCGGCTCTTGGTGTCGGCGAATTTCCCGTTCATCCATGCCGCGCGATTGCAAGAGCTGGGATATAGCCTCAAAGCGAAACGGGATCCGTTCTATGAGCAGCGAGTCGTGAAAACGGCGGAAGAAGTGCGCTACATAGAAGATGCCCAGCGAGCAACGGAAGCAGCCGTGGCAACGGCATTTGAGGCTCTACGCCGGTCTACGATCCATCAGGGCGGGCTATGGCTCGACGGAGAGGCTCTGACGTCCGAGCGGGTCAAAAAGTTGATCAATATGAAACTGATGGAGCGGGATTGCGTGGCGCAGCATACGATCGTGGCGGGCGGCGAACAAGCTTGCGATCCACACAACGAGGGCAGCGGGCCGTTGCCGGCTGACCGCAGCATTATTTTCGACGTGTTTCCCCGATCGGCTATCAGCCGGTATTTTGCCGACATGTCCCGCACGGTCGTTCGAGGAACGCCGAGTCGGGAACTCGAGCGACTGTATCAGACTGTGAAAGATGCCCAAGAAGAAGCCATCGGGAAGATCAAGGACGGTGCCGACGGCATGAAGATTCATCAAAGCATCTGCGTGCGATTCGAGAAGGCGGGATATAAGACCGGCATGGTGAATGGGCGTATGCAGGGATATTTCCACGGCACCGGCCATGGAGTGGGGCTGGACATTCATGAAGCGCCGCGCATCAGTCGAACCGGCTCGCTGCTCCAAGAAGGCCACGTGGTGACGGTTGAACCGGGGCTCTACTATCCAGGATTGGGAGCCGTACGAATCGAGGATATGGTGCTGGTGACCAAGGATGGTTGCCGGAATCTCACCGATTTTCCAAAGCTATTCAAACTGGACTAGCCGAAGATTGAGCGGGCTGGACAGGACGCACTCCCTGGAGACATCAAGTCAGAAGCGGCCGAAAATTACAAAGCGATGGCGGAATTGCGGGCAATCGGCGATAGACAAGGGGTATCGGCCAACCAGACATGGGGATTCACACATGGAGAATCGGAAAGACACCCGGTTTCCCGTTCAATTCCGTAGCTCCTTCAGTTCTGCCAATATCGTCTCGGGCATCGGCGTTTTAAGAGACCTGTCGATTCGCGGTTGCCGAGTCCTCAGCGCAACGCAAGTCAAACCGGGGACGGCGATGGAGCTGCGTATCGAAATAACACATGAGAGTCCGATGCTTCAGATCAAGCAGGCTGTTGTCCGATGGTCTCGAGACGGCAATTTCGGACTGGAGTTCGTCAACATCCTCGGAGACGAATGGGCCAGGCTCCAGCGGGTGGTCAAAGAGCTGGAGAAGGAACCGTTCCAACGGGAAAACAAGGATGACGAAACCGTATAGCCGCATCGTCGGGAGAGGAGACGCCAGTCAGACGGCTTCGGCGCCTGTCCGATGTTTGGCGGTTTAGTCGATGATGTCCAAGGCGGCGGCTCGGTCGGCTTCAGCATCGGTGGGAAAGTTGGGCTGTTTCCACCGACGAAAGAAAAATGGGGGAGCGCGGGATCCCGCGCCCCCCCATTCCGTGTCCAGACGATGATGCTTCGATGATTATGGTTTGTAATCCGTATGCTCGGATGGTTTCCCATCATGTGAGAACATGTGTTGATAGGCGATAACTTTCCAGATTTGCTCCTCGGTCAACTTCCCTTTATTGGCCTTCATCTTCGTCTTTGGGATGCCTTCCGATACCCGCCAAAACCAGTAGCTGTCTGAATAACGTGAGGTATTTTTTGGATCTCTGAGGTCTCGCGCGCCTTTCTTCTTCGGCTTGCCATCTTCGCCGTGGCAGCTGCCGCAGTTGATATCGGTCACAACCTCGCCGAGATAGATCTTTTTGCCCTCCTCAAGGGCCTTGGCATCAGTCCATCCGCCTGGCGGCATATGTTTGTCGGCATATTCGGCTGGAACCGGAGCTAATGGGGCCATATCATCTCCTGCGGAAGCCATGCCCCCGGAGACTATTAACGCGCATCCCGCTACTACGACCGACAACCCAACTGCTCTCCGTATCATTCGTGCCTCCTTCTTTTCAGTATGGAATGTTATGTTAGCCACCTGCAATTTGCACTTCACATGCGATACGTCTTGTACGCCGTTCCATATCAATGACATAACAGCTGAGTACTATAACACAAACACTCGTGTGCGAAAACATCTTGCCCGCCCAAATTTGAGGGGTAACGAGTGGTGTTCATTTGCCTACGGGTGGAGTAAGGCGTCTCATATATAGCGCTCACTTCCGGCATGATATGTGCTGGTGACTTTGTGCATGTGGATGACTATACTTTCGCTTGAATTGACGTGTCAAAGGCGAGGATCAAAAATGAATCGTCGCTTGGACTCGTCACATACTGCGTGGATAGCACTTGTGGTGGGCAATCTTTTGCCAGGATTACCTGCCGAATCGTCTGCCGGTACGGGAAAAATTTCGAAAGAGGCCAGGGAAGCGGTTGAGGCGACGAAAGAATATACGGTTCAGCAGAAGGAGGCGTTTCAACAGAAAGCGCATGAGGAATTAATAGCTGTTCAGAGGAAGATCACAGCTTTGCAGGCCAAGGCGCCTGAAGTATCGGCGGCAACGAGGGCGGATCTTTAGGAGTCCATCAATGAGCTTGAGAAAAATGATGTGGGTAAGTCATCAACAAGGAGCATGATGCCATGAAGGTGGTGAGTCTCTCGGAGTTTCAGCAGTTCAGCAGCGAAAAGATGAAGAAGAACAATGTGTTTCAGACGCAGCGATTGTTTTGTGATATCTATTGTTTCGAGCCTGGTCAGGAACAACGGAGCCACATACATGCCGAACAGGATAAGGTGTATTTCGTGTTGGAAGGGCAGGGTACCTTTCAAGTGGGAGCGGAAAAGCAGGTGCTTGGACCAGGAGAGGGGACCATGGCTCCAGCAGGCGAGGAGCACGGCGTGAAGAACCATACGGCCCAGCGGCTCAAGCTCTTGGTGTTCGTCGCACCGAATCCCTAGCCGACGAGGCGGTTGCGCTTCCGACGATATGGAACTGTTTTTATGGAGAGGGAGTAGGGGAAACTGGGCCGGCTGAGATGCAGGATTCCATTGTTTCTGCTCGACACGAGACTTCTGACGGAATGACGCTGTTGACGATGTCCTGGAAATCCTCCGCCGTTCGCTGATCTTGAACACGGTCAATCAGAATATGGTCTTCAATGAGTTGCAGATCAACGCGAGCAACTCCTGGGATCTGATGAAGTTTTTG
>DKBD01000177.1 GCA_002451055.1 Nitrospira sp. UBA6909
AGCGGGTCTTGCTTTCTGCTCCAGGGGTCTTTGGGGTCCCACACCACGTGTTACCTCCGGCCTTTCATGATGACGGGGTTAGGAAAACACTATCCAATCATAATGCCTGGATTTCAAATCATAAGATACTAGGGCAATCCCTAGTTCGAAAAGAAAAAATATCGCGAGGGGGGGATTGCCATCGATCAAGCCTGCCGCATCCGGGAGGCTCGTGCCATGCCGCACACCGCTCGGGCCTTGGTAGGCGGGGCTCTCCTACCACGTCATCAATCGGGGGAATGCTCGGACCGAGATTGTTCGGCAGCAAGAGGACTCTGCCGCCTTTCTCACGCTGCTGTGCGCCGCGACCGGCCAAGGGTTCACAACGAAAAGTAGAATGTCCCCTTTCTTTCTCCTTTCTTTCTCCATTACTTCCCGGGACCGGTCCAGTCCCGCAATAATGCCACATGCCCCTTCCGCTTGGCTCGCTTCACATACAGCGTATCGGCGGTCAGGTACAAGCCTCTGGCACGGATCGCCAGCACGTGGTAAGCAGAATCATAGAACGTCACCTGCTTCACCTCTTGCATATGTTCCAGCACCGCGAGTCCATACTCCGTCCGCAACGGTACCTCGTCAAACTCGTAGGCCAATAAGGCACTCATCAGATCGACGGCCATGTCCGGCTTCTTCAGGCCCAACACATTTCCCACTTCGTATCGCCAGAGCGTCGGCAAACGCATCGCGATGGACTCGTCGAGCCATGCTTGTTGCAGCTGGGCGGCCTTATCATGGTCCGGTTCGTCCTCTTTCTCCAGGACCCACTTTAGGATGACCGAGGCGTCTGGCACGATAATCATCGCGTCGCCCTTGTCCGATCCCGACGAACGGCTTCTACAATCTCCTCCTCGCTCAGCGTCGCGCTTCGTTTGCGCAGGCGATGAACTTCGTCGCTGGCGAGTTGCCGTTTACGGCGCATCAATTCATGACGGAGCGCCTCGTTCACGACCTGGCTCCGCCGCCGAGGAGGAATCAGTTTGAACAGTTCATCTCGAAGCTGATCATCAATAGAGACATTCAACTTGGCCATCGCACGACACCTCCCTGATTCCGTGTCCCCTATGACGCCACACTATGCGCCTTAAAAAGGCGCCTAGTCAAGGAACCTTGTTGATCATAAGTGTAGGGCTTCAGGGTCGGCGTATGGGGTCGGGTCTAGACTTTGCACAGTTCGCCCACTGATTCTTTCCGCATGGCTCGCCCGTTGCGCACTGAATGTCCTCACTCCCTCTGCCACGTTGCCGGTCGTGCATGGCCGGGCAGGACATTGTGACGGAGGATCGTGATCGATCCAAGTTTCTGACCGTGAGGTTGCCGGTCGTGGATTGCTTCGGTATGAAATGGAAAAGGGGACATTCTGAGCTAGCCTGCCGCCTCCGTTCAGCTTTTGCATGCCGCGCACCGCGCGGGCCTCGGTCGGGGGTTTCCTTCCGGAAGATCAGGGTTTGGTCTTCGTCGAGAGTGCTTGGACGTAGGACCGCAATACCGCGTTGATGCGGGTCTGGTAGCCGGTCCCTTGTCGCTTGAACCATGTCACGATATCTTCGCCCAATCGCAAGGACAAGGATAAATGGGTCTTGAGGGTGATTGACTAGGGTGATGGGGAATCGCCCGCCGTCTCTGCGGCCATCTCGTCGGGTGGCATCAAGATGCAGGCGTCGTGGCTGTCGAAATTCCTGTCCGCCACCGGGGCAAAGCAGGACCGCGCCATGGGGCACGATTTTGAAGTGGCGCTGCCGAAGAGGAAGTAAGGAGCCATCTCTTGTTCGGAGGGGTAAGGCAGGGAAGTCGTGTTGGAGGCGCTGCTTACTTCCAGTACACGTCCTTGCAGCTCCCGATCTTCACAATATGGATGGTCCGTTGCTCATCGTACTGCGGGGATAAGAATGGGTCGATCAGAACAAATCGAGGACTTCGGCCAGTGCCTGGTCCACTTTGTGAAGTTGGGATTGAGATAGTCTGGCGAGTGGCCCAGTGACGAGCCGATGATTGTCGATGGCGCGAAGCTGATCAATGAGGAGGTCGGATTCTTTTCGTAGTTTTCCACCGACAGGTACTCGAATTCGCAGTGGCTCTGCATCATTTTCCAATCGTGTTGTAAGGGGGATCACCAACGTGGAAGGGTGGTCTGCATCCAGCAGCGCCTGAGCTTGCACCAGCAAGACTGGACGAGTCTTGCCGGGCTCTGTCCCATGTTGCGGGTTCAGGTCTGCCAGCCACACCTCGCCGCGCCTACGCATCCGGGTCGCACTCCACCACCGCAAACTCCGCGTTCACAGCCATGCTTTCCTTTCGGACCTTCAGAGAGGCTCGCATCATGCGCTCGGCCCGCAGTTTTCGTTCTGTTTCACGATTCATCCGTTCGATGGAACGGCGAATATAGGCGGCGCGTGAAAGATGCAGGGATTCTGCGAACTTGGTGCTGGCTTTGAGTAGCTCGTCAGGTAGTTTGATCGAAATGGTGCTCACGAATACCTCGATAAGATATCAAATATTGGTATCGTGTTTTAATATTGCACAGGCGCAGTAGGGTGTCAAATTCCGCTTCTCTTGTCTTGCCTTGGAAAAAACAAGACAGACTGTCATCGACCTGACGCTGATGGAGAGAAGAAAAGGGGACATAGAAGAAAAAGGGACAGGCTGGACTTCCCAGGCTTTTGCGGACACCTTTGGAGTGTTCGTTCGAACCAGGGGGGACCTATAGCCAATAGACGCCGATCGCAGCAAGTCCGAGTGAAGTACACGTTCATCAAGGCACATCGTGGCGAGTTTGATACGGCCGTCATGTGCCGTCTCCTTGACGTGTCGCGCAGCGGGTTCTATCAATGGTTACGGAAGCCCCTCTCCGATCGAGCGGTGGAGGATCAGCGGTTACTGGACTTGATCCGCGCGGCCTATAGGGCAAGCCGCGGCGTCTACGGTGCTCCGCGCATCTTTCTCGATTTGCGAGAAGCGGGCGAGACCTGTAGCAAACATCGTGTGGCTCGGATTATGCGGGCCAATCACATCAAAGCCCTCCACGGGTACCGAACTCCCCGGTACGGTAGAGGCTCCACGTCACTTCTGACGCCCAATATGCTGCAACGAGGGTTTACCGTCCTACGCCCGAACACCGCCTGGGTGACCGACATTACGTACGTGCGCACGTGGGAAGGCTGGCTTTATCTGGCCGTCGTGAGGGATCTCTACTCACGCCGCATTGTCGGTTGGTCAACCAAACCCACGCTGGCCCGAGAACTTGTGCTAGACGCGATCCTCATGGCTGTCCGGCGACGCAAGCCCAAACACACCGTGATTCATTCCGATCAAGGATCACAATTTGGCAGCGATGTGTGGCGGGGCTTCTGCCAGGCGCATCACCTTCACCCCAGTATGAGCCGGCGCGGTAACTGCTGGGATAATGCGGTGGCTGAATCGTTCTTTAGCAGCTTGAAGAAGGAGCGGATCAGGAAGCGCATCTACACAACTCGGGAGATGGCTACTGCCGAGATCGCAGATTACATCGAGCTGTTTTATAATCGCACCCGGCGACACAGTCATCTGAGCGGTGTGAGTCCAGAAACATTTGAAGCTGTGTCGAAACGGGCGTACTGCGGTGTACGTGAAACCCTGGGAAGTCCACATCGTTGCGATGGATGACCTTGCCGGCCGATTCAACAGCGGGCTTGGACGGGTCATCGACTCAAAGAACCCTGTTAATCTGAAAAAGGCAACAACGATTGGGCGTGGATTCACAAGGGTGAGAGGCGATCTCGTACACTCGATCAAGGCAGCAATGCCAGCACGGCCCGATTCCATCCCGCCGGGCCCGGCGCCGGTGCGCGG
>DKBD01000146.1 GCA_002451055.1 Nitrospira sp. UBA6909
CAAGCGGGAGTCCTGCTCCGCATCCAGCACCAGCTTGGCATCACGGGCGAGCTCGAGCCACGTGCGGGGAGGCGTAAGGCCATACCGATCGAGCAAATCGCGTCTGTAGTAGAGCACCCCGGCATCCACATACCACGGGATCGCGTACAGACGCCCTTGGAATGTCGCCGCTTCGATCGGTCCAGGGAAAAACTCATTCCGCTCAGCCGGAGTCAGGAGCTCGTCCAGTGGGGCAATCCATCCGGCCTTGGCGAATTCCTGCGCCCAAATCGTGTCGATTCCGAGCACATCGAACGGCGCCTTTCCTCCGTCGAGGTTCATGGCATAGTACTGGTGTTGTCGGTCAGAATCGGCGGGCAAGAGCTCTTCTCGAACGATGATACCTGGGTGGCGCCGTTCAAAATCCCGAAGCAGTTGGGACAGCACCTGTCCATCACCGGACAATTTTCCATGTTTGAAGACCAAGACGGTGGGTGTCTTCTCAGTCCCTTCCCCGACTTGCGTGCACCCAGCCGCCGCTGTCACCCAGAGCAAGAGTATGAGGCCGGTCATCATAGGTGTCGCAGATCGTCGGGTGTCCGATCGTTCCCGCGATTCGACAGAGTCCGTTCGAGATAGTCCTTGGCGAGGTCTTTGGCGCCAAGCCCGAAGGCCAAACAAGTGGCAAACACCACGCCTCCGAAGGTAATGCCGAATCCGACCACCACCACACTCGCCGCAATCCCCAATTCCTCCAGGGCCATCGCCAGCGCAAATAATTGCACGCCCCAGCGAGACAGGCTGGCAATCAGCCGAGCCGGCGGAAGCCCGGCATTCACCGCCGCGATCAACACGCCCTGGGACATGAAATTCGAAAGCAGATAGCCTGCCATCAGGATGACCCCGGCGATCAACACGTGAGGAATGTAGGCCAGCAGCGACTGGGAGAATTGATTGATCGGCTGCAGATTGAGCGCCCCCAGGCCGGCGATGACCGCGAACAGGACGACGGCCCAATAGGCCACCCGTCCAATGATGTACGACGGATCAGACTTCACGCCTCCTCTGGCGAGCGCGGCGTTGACACCGAGACGATCGCATAGATGGTCCAGCCGCACCACCCGCAACAACCGTTCAACGCCATGGCCTAATCCCCAGGCCACCATAAATCCGAGCCCCATAATGATGATTGCGGCCAGCACATTGGGTAACACCGCTAAGATCTGCCGACCGAGTTGTTCCAGCGGCGCCAGCAACGCCGTCTGAATAAAGTCCATCATAGGATTCACCTCCCTCCCCTCTCACGGGCAGCTGCGGACCGCTTCACCGCGGCTCGGGCGTCCACCGTTCAACCAGATAGGGCTTGCTCGATTCGAATACCCCGCATAATTGCTCGATTCGTTTCTCCGCTTCCATAGTCGTCAACCCCTGCGTCTCCAACACAAAGGTGGCCGTGCGTCCGAGGTACAGCGGCGTCAGCGATTTGATGAGATGTTCGCGCGGCATGCGGCGTTGGTGATACGCCAGCGCAGCCTCATACACCACGCGAACCCATAAATCGTCGGAAATGCGAAAGTCCGAGATGGAGGCCGAGCTCAACGGAGACAGTTTCGCCACCGTTTCTTTGCCCAGCGCTTGCTCCCAAATCGGCGCCAGATCCGCCAAGCCCTGCCGAAACAATGCGATCATTCGATCGACGTTCACGTTGATCGGCTCGACGCCGACTTCATATTGAAACCCGTACAACTTCACCGCATTCGACCCTTGCACACCCGACCAGACGCCATGATGGGACTCCATCAATGCGAACACCGCTCCCAAGACCTGCATCAACATGGCGGACAAGTCTGAAGACGGGTCTTTGGGATTGTGGATCTTGGCGCCGAGAAAACTCTGGCAGACCCGAGCGCCGCTCGCGACGGCCTCGGTCGTCATCCAGATGTCGATCCCGAAGCGGGCGACATCCGACTCCCACACATGTTGATCCAGATAATGTTCAGTCAGCTGTCCGGAAAATCCAAAATCCCCCCCGATCGGCTGTCGAATCCGTTGCCCGTAGAGCGTCCGTGTGAGGGGATACACGATGCTGTTAGTAATCGTCCCGTCGTATTTGTGGCGCAGGTAGTAGGGAGCCACGTAATCATAGCCTTCTTCGAGGATCGGCCGGAGGAGTAACTCAATCCACTCCGGTGTGATGCTCCGCAAATCGGAATCCACGACTGCACAGGCCTTCGCATTCACCCGCCGCGCGATCTCGAAAATCGTCCGAAATGCGCTTCCCTTGCCAGGAATCCCGTGGTAGGGCGTGATGATCTTTTGAAGCGGGCTTTGCTGATCGCTGATCAGCAGCGCGCCATAGTCGACGATCGCCTGCGAAACCGCCTCCGACGTTCCATCGGACGACCCGCCGTCTGAATTCACGAGGACGGCTCGGCGTCCTGGAAAATACTTCGCCAATCCCGCGCTCACGGCGCGGACAACGTGGCCGATCGTGTCCACATTATTGTAACTCGGGATGCCGACAAGAATTTCGGCTTCGCCCACATCGGAGAGTCTGGCTTCAGTCTCCTCCGTGAGAGGGACCGTTGATTTGATCGGTTGCGCGCCGTGTGACGTTACTTGGTCGGATCCCACCGATGATCCTCCTCTACGGCATTGATGAGACGATCGAAGACGTCGGGAACCGCAGCCGTGACACGGCTCCAGTTTGAAATCATAGGCACCCCCAACGGATCTTTCTGGAACACCTCAGAGGCCAGCTTGATGCCTTTCAGAAACGTCTCGACTGCGGTCCGTTCCGCATGGCGATCGAATTTCAGACTGTTGATGGCGGCACTATCTTCGTAGCGCCGAATCGCTTCCTCCGCCGATCGGAGGTACGTGGCACGCAACGTCTTTAACTCGGCATCGCCCAACACCACCCCTTGGCTCGACAAATGGCGAAGCAGAGACTTCGTGATGTCCACAGTCATTTTTAACAGACCCTTTTCCGGATCATCAGGAGACAGCATCTGATGCTTATGTTCGTAGGCGTCCGCGATATCGGCTTGGCACACACGGCGCAGCGCGCAGTTGCGAAACACTTCCGCCAAAATGCCGATTTCCAGCCCCCAATCTCCCGGAATGCGGTTCACCCAGGCAAGGTCGCGCACCATCGCGAACTCTCCCGCAAGCGGATAGCGGAAACTGTCCAAGAACGTCAGCATCGGCTGGGGTCCGGCCAGTTCTTGGAGCGAGCGGATGACGGGCGTGATGAACAACCGGGTGACACGCCCGTGCAACCGGTCCGTGACACGGCTGTAATAGCCTTTGCAGAATTCGTATCCTAAATTTGGATTGCCGACCGGATAACAGAGCCGCGCCAGGTACTCCCGCTTGTAGCTCACGATATCGCAGTCATGCAACGCAATAACCTGACTTTGGTGGCGAGCCAACACATAACCGAAGGCCAGCCAGCACGATTGGCCTTTGCCTGGCAATCCGACATCGATCTCCCGTTCGACCAACGTCTTGAGAATCTCCTGAATACGTATGCCGTCCACCCAGACAAGTCGCACCTGCTGCGGAAGAACCTTGAAATAGTCTCTGGCGCGACGAAATTCGAGCGCCGACGCATGACCCAGGGCCACCACGATCTCGTTCAGATACGACACCTGTTTTAGCTGATTCAAGATGCCGGAAAGAGCCGGACCTTCAAGCTCTGAGTAGAGACACGGCAGCACCAGCGCGATCGGATTGACGCTTCGATATTGCTCGAGTTCCTGCTCCAACCGTTCCACATTGGGAGGCCCAAGGCGATGAAGGACGCTGATCACTCCATTTTGGAAGAAGTCCGACATGCGATTCTCCTCTTCAATTCCGAGCAACGGCTCCGCAGCAGACCGTGGAGCCTCATGATGGAACGAATCTCGCCACAGCATGCCACAACTCGGCGCCATATCCCAGAAGGAATTTGCAGATTGTTGCGCGGCTCGCATGTGAAGAATCAAGGGCGGCTGAAACAAGCCACCCTTCCACAAGGTTTCGGCTTGGTTTAGGATTGGAGAGCTCAGCCTGCTATGCTACTTCCCTATCAGGAGAAGCGGGAGAAACCATGAGTCGAACACAACCTTCGAGCCGCAAAAGCGATGACGCTCAGGCCATGGTCATCTTTACGGATTTGGACGGCACCCTACTCGACGGCGAGACCTATTCGTTCGAAGCCGCCCGAGAGGCACTGGACGAACTGCGCGCTCGTTCGGTTCCCGTGGTCCTCGTTTCGAGCAAGACTCGGGCGGAAATCGAGCCCCTCCGGTTACGCTTGCGCAATGAGCACCCTTTCATTGTGGAGAACGGCGGCGCTGTTCTCATTCCGGCGGCGTATTTCTCGTTCCCGATCACGGATGCGACGGTATCGGGCCTGTACCTCGCCGTAGAACTCGGCACACCCTACGCGCAGCTCCGCCGCGCCTTGAAGGAGATTGAGCGAGAACTCGGAGTGCCTCTGAGAGGATACGGCGATATGTCCGTCGACGAGGTCGTACAACGGACTGGCCTTTCATTCGAGGAAGCGGCATTGGCAAAGCAGCGTGACTATGACGAGCCATTTATCATCGAAGGCCATGGATTGGCGGATCGCGCGCTCGCCAAAGCGGTCAACGATCATGGCCTCCGTTGGACCAAAGGGGATCGCTTCCATCACCTGATGGGCTCTCAGGATAAAGGAGAAGCCGTGCGCCACCTCATCCGCCTCTTCCAAAGGAACGGCGAAGACGAGCGCAATACTCTGACAACCGTGGCTCTGGGAAACAGCCTGAACGATGCGCCGATGCTGGCGGTGGTGGACAAACCGATACTCGTTCAGCAGACCGACGGCTCCTACGCCGACGGCATCGATCTGCCGGGACTGATCCGCGCACCGGCGCCGGGCCCGGC
>DKBD01000273.1 GCA_002451055.1 Nitrospira sp. UBA6909
CCCCCTCATACTCCATCGCCTGATCCATCGGGCCAAGTCGCTGAACCTCCATGCCGTCATAATCGATCGTGGTCTCCTTGACCTGCCAGCGATCGCCTTTGCCTTGCAACTCGATCTTGGCCTTCACCATGGGGGGCCTCAATATATACGGGTTCGCATTATGCTTCTTCTCATCATACAAACGGACAAGGGTGGGGGAAGATCAAGTTCAATGCCAGATCACGAATCCATAAACTCGCATTTTCATGCGGCCATTCAGGTTGTCGCCTCCACCGTATTTACAGATTCCGTTAGGACTGTGGCGTTTGACGCCAGCCGCGCCGGAGCACCAGTGAACTATTTCCACAACCGAATGCGCTCAATCCCCCATATGCCGACAAGCACCATTTTGCCGCATTGCCATCACGGTGCGATTTGCCGATTGTGAAACCCACTCGCATAATCACAGGCCTCCCTCTCCCGTGCGTGGTATTCAGGTTTGAAAGAAGAGGCGATGGCGCTCTTCGTACCGTTTCTGGACGAACGCGACATTCTCCTAAGGTGGTGCAAACACTGGCCGTGAATATCGGCCCATGAATCTACATAGACCCTGCCAACTTGAACGCTGCCGCCGGGTTCCTGTCGAACCGGCTGGCAGCCTTATACGGGACAACACAACCGTCCTGGGGCATTACGCGACAGCTTTGGCAAAACCTCCGGCCTTCAACTCCCCACTGTGCAGGCGAATATAGATCGGTTCGGTCGTCATGTGACCCGAACTGCCTGTTTTTCCATCCGGTTGCGTTCGAAGTGATGGTGTGTCTCCTTTGGCATTGACGTTGCGGAGTGAATCGAGTGGAATGATCCGACTAAGGCGCGGATCCTCAGCCCTGAATTGAGAGGAACGTCCTCGCTAAGACCTCGGCAACATGGAGCGGAATCGGTGACACCGACGAGAGCGACCTGCGCGGCAAACGGCAAGGGAGGGCATGCTTTGCGATGGGGCTTGCTTGCTGCTGCGGTAGGTCTGTGGGCTATCGTGCCGGTTCACCTATCGTCTGCTCAGCAGGCCCGCCCGGTCGTGTACCTCGTGCCGATCGAGGGCGTGATCGACCTTGGTCTGGCTCCCTTCGTAGAACGGATTTTGGATGAAGCTGCCGTGAGGAATGCCGCGGCGGTGATTCTTGAAATCGACACCTTCGGCGGACGCGTGGACGCCGCGGTCCTGATCCGAGACGCCTTACTGCGATCCAAGGCGAAGACGGTCGCGTTCATCAACAAACGGGCCATCTCGGCCGGGGCCCTGATCAGCCTGGCCGCGGAACACATCGTCATGGCGGAGGGAGGTACCATCGGGGCGGCGACACCAGTCCAGATCGGTCTGCCGGGGGCCCCAGCCCAGCCGGTCGAGGAAAAGACAGTCTCCTATATGCGAAAGGAATTCCGCGCAACCGCGGAAACCCGTAAGCGGCCTCCGGTACTTGCTGAAGCGATGGTTGATGCGGACGTTGAGGTCCCCGGCTTAATTGAGAAGGGGAAACTGCTCACGTTGACGACCGACGAAGCCCTGGAACACAAGCTGGCCGACTTTCGCGCCGACCGACTCGACGGCGTGTTGAGCCTATTGAAGCTAGAGAATGCCGAGGTCCATCGCGCGGAGGAAACCTGGGCAGAATCGCTGGTCCGTGTCCTCACACATCCGGTCGTGAGCGGGATTCTGATTGCGATCGGGATGCTCGGGATACTGGTTGAAATTCAGACGCCTGGTTTCGGTGTCCCCGGCGCGGTTGGTCTTACCAGCATGGCCCTCTTCCTATGGGGCCATTGGCTGGTCCGTCTTGCCGGATGGGAAGAGATGCTTCTCATCGGGATCGGACTGATTCTGCTGGCGATCGAAGTGTTTCTGATTCCCGGGTTCGGCATCTTTGGGGGACTCGGCATTGCGGCGTTGCTCGGTGGGCTTGGGCTGAGCCTTGTGGGAGCCGGGGCCACGTGGGGCGTGATTCTGTCTGCCGTGGGACAAGTGTTGCTCGCATTGCTGATCGCCATTGCGGTGGCGCTCGCGTTTCTGAGGGTCATTCCACGCCTTCCGTTCGGCCGGCCATTGGTGCTGGAGACTGGATTGCCGGCTGAGTCGGGCTATGCCTCTGCGCCGGAAGCGGACCTTCACTGGCTCGGCAAACGAGGCACCGCCGCCTCAACGCTGCGGCCGGCCGGAATCGCTCACTTCAACCACGAGCGGGTGGACGTGGTGGCGGAAGGCGAATTTGTTGAAGCCGGTGAGGCCATTGAGGTCATTCGAGTGGATGGCAATCGTATCGTCGTCCGGCCCATCCAACCGAATCCTGAAAGGAGTGCGTCATGAACCAAATGGAAACCGGTCTATTGGGAATCATCGCCACGACGATCCTGGTGATCGTCGGCGGCACGCTCTTGCTGTACCTGATTCCCCTGCGCTTGTGGATCGCGGCCTGGGCCTCCGGTGCCTACACAGGACTGGTGACGTTGATCGGGATGCGCCTGCGGCGCGTCCCCCCGGACACGGTGGTCACCGCGCGCATCAGTGCCGTGAAGGCCGGACTCTCCATCCCGCTCAACGATCTGGAGGCACATTATTTGGCTGGTGGCAACGTCGTGAACGTCGTCAACGCGATGATTTCCGCCGACAAGGCAAACATCCCCATGCCGTTCAAGCGTGCAGCGGCCATCGACTTGGCCGGGCGGGACGTGCTGGGGGCGGTGAAGATGTCGGTGCTTCCCAAAGTGATCGAGACACCTCGTATTGCAGCGGTGGCCAAGGACGGCATTCAGCTCCATTCCATTTGCCGTGTAACGGTGCGCACCAATCTCGACCGGCTGGTGGGCGGCGCGGGCGAGGAGACCGTACTTGCACGCGTAGGTGAAGGAATCGTGAGCACGATTGGTTCCGCGGTGACCCACAAAGACGTGCTCGAAAACCCCGACCACATTTCTAAACACGTGCTGAGCAAGGGGCTCGATGCCGGCACCGCATTTGAAATCCTGTCAATCGACATCGCGGATGTAGACGTTGGGGAAAACATCGGCGCCAAACTCCAGATCGACCAGGCCAACGCAGACAAGCAAATCGCCCAGGCCAAGGCGGAGCAGCGCCGGGCAATGGCGGTCGCGCTCGAGCAGGAGATGCAGGCGCGGCTAGTCGAGGCGGAGGCTGAAGTGCCCAAGGCGATGGCGGAGGCGTTTCGTCAGGGAAACCTCGGCGTCATGGATTATTACCGGATGAAGAATGTGCAAGCGGACACCTCGATGCGTGACTCGATCGCTGGGACCGGCGAAGAACCGCCGACCGGACCGGCTCAAAAGGAGCGGCGATGATGATCTGGGGAGAACTAGCCCTTGCAGTGCTCCTGATCACGGCCCTGGTGGTGCAGCTTGTGCATGTGTGGAAACAACGAGAGTTTGAACCGAAGAAGGAGGAAGCGGACGGGGAAGTGATCCCTCTCCTCCAGGAGCGCACGCCCATCCCTTTACGTGAGCCACGTGGTCCGAGGGAACAGCCAGGCCCGTCGAGGCCTACCACGGAAACATTCGCGGCTAGACGCCATCGGATACCCCATATGGATACGAATACGCGTACCATGCGACGCGGGATCATCCTGATGACGATTCTAGAACCTTGCCGTGGGATCAATCCTTTTGTGTTTCGCGGCTAGCAGAGAGAACAGCCCTTAGCCCGCATTCTTCGTGACGGTTCGTCAACGCAATCGCCAAGACACAGGGTGTTATCCGACCAATGGAGCACATCCGGATCCTCCACTGTCTGCGGCTCTCCTCGAACTCTGGCATATCACCTCTGATGATCCCACAAGGTGTACTGCATGTCGTCGCGATC
Organism: Nitrospira sp. UBA6909; assembly: GCA_002451055.1. Lineage (GTDB taxonomy): Bacteria > Nitrospirota > Nitrospiria > Nitrospirales > Nitrospiraceae > Nitrospira_D. Next base: position 3,851 of record DKBD01000273.1, read on the forward strand.
GAACACAGGGACTTCTACGCCGTTGACATGGCGGACACACGGACTCTGCAAGACCACGTAGCGCGAGCCAATCAGTTGGGGCAAAGTTTGAGAACGACAACTGACACCAATTTCAGAAGTTGCGGGTCCCACTGAATCGTTGCCACATATAGTACAGAGGCGTTCCGACTAAGACGGTCGCGAATCCCAAGCCTGCTTCCACTGGTCGCTCAGAGACTGCACTCCAGACAATCACGATGGACATCAGAATGAAGAAGCCGGGAACGAAAGGATAGAGCGGCGTACGATAGGGACGGGGAAGGTCGGGCTCTTTTTGTCGCAAGATAATAACTGCCCCCACGGCGAGGGCACTGAAAATCATGAGCACGGTGCCGCTATAGATCACCAGCCGTTCGAAGCTCCCTGAAAGAATCAAGACGGACGCCCACAGGCTCTGGAGAAGAATGGCGTTGATGGGTGTGCTTCGTTCGCCGGACGTTTTGCAAAAGTATGATGGAATCACGCCGTCTTTCGCCATCGCATAATAGACGCGAGGTCCAGCCCACACCATGGCGCTCATGGCTCCGGCAATCGAGAGGCACAGTATCGCCGTCACCAATCTGGCGGCATCCGCACCCAGCAGCGCCACGGCGACTTTGTTGGCAACGGGCAACACCGGGGCATTGGCCAACTCCGTCACCGGCAGCGCATAGAAATAGAATCCATTCAGCACGAGATAGAGAAGCACGACAAACAGCGTGCCACCGATCAGAGCCCGAGGGATGGTGCGAGCCGGCTCGGTGACCTCTCCAGCCAAGTAGACCGCGGCATTCCAGCCTGAATAGGCGTAGAGCGCAAAGATCAATGACACGATGAACAGTCCGAGGCTCGGCGTTGCACGTCCATCGGAAAGATGGAGATGGGCCCAGTCCCCCTCTCCCGCCATCAACCCTGCTGCAATCAGTGCAACAATGGCCCCCATGTTCAACAGAGTCAGTATTCGTTGGAGCAATCCACCGGCTCCTCTCCCGACGAGGTGGAATCCCGTAATTGACCACAGGAGGGCAAGCCCTATGATTGTTGAAGGCACGCCTCCTTCATCTCCAAGACGCACAAGTTCCAGGAAATACGCGGCGAAGCTCATGGCCCCTGCCGCAATGGCCGCACTGAAGCCGACGGCGAAGGACGTCCATCCGCTGAGAAACCCGGCGAACGGCCCATAGGCACGATGGAGATAGACATATTCTCCACCCGAGACCGGAAGTGCCGTCCCTAACTCACTATACGAGAGCGCACCAGCAAGAGCGATCACTCCACCCACCAGCCAAATGGAAAGGATCAAGCCGGGATGGCCGAGATCACGGGCCATGAATCCTGTCGTGGTAAAGATGCCGGTACCGACGACATTGCTGATCAGCACGCACCCGGCTGTGAACCACCCGATGCGGCGGGGAAGGGTGGATGGATCTCTCTCGGGTCTGTCCATCAGTATGGTTCGCTCCTATTTCGCTCCGGAACGAACCAGTGGCACAAATCGCACGAGGGTCAGGGTTTTCCGCTCATAGCCCTCCGCTGTCCGATGATAGAGCTCAAGGGTTTGGAGGCGTTGCCCGACCGGCAGGATCAATCGGCCACCTATGGCCAATTGATCAAGCAGCGGCTGAGGGACATGGTCCGGCGCGGCCGTCACGATAATGGCATCGAAGGGGGCTTCCTCGGGCCAACCGAGGTAGCCGTCGCCGACGCGTACTCGGATGTTCTTGCAGCCCAGTTCAGCGAAGGTCTGCTCCGCTTGACGGGCGAGCGGTTCCACGATTTCCACCGTAAAAACCTTGTCCACCAGCTCGGCGAGGATGGCGGCTTGGTAACCGGATCCAGTTCCGATCTCCAAAACCTTATCTGTCTTCTTGAGCTTCAGTTGTTCCGTCATCTCGGCAACCAACGAAGGTTGCGAAATGGTCTGACTGTGGCCGATGGACAAGGGCCCGTCGATGTAGGCGAATACCGAATACATCCCCGGCACGAAGCGATGGCGCGGCACATGTCTCATCGCGGCAATGACGGCGGGATCCTTAATGCCGTGAGGGACAATGTATTGATCGACCATCCGGTTGCGTTCTGTCTCGCGGTTGGAATCCATGGAAGAAGACTCCGTTGCTCGGCCACATGAGGAGATCCAGATCGACAGGCTGATGGTGGCCAGGCATATGAGCATGAAGCATAAAGGCTGTTGATGGTGAGGCCCCACGGTAGCTCCCCTAATTCTGACAACGTCTGCCCTAAAATGAGCAATCGCAATGCCACACCGGTATAAGCGAGAAATCGACGCGGGAGCCGGACTTGTTCAATTGGGGTGTAGCGTTACACTACAGCTCCTACCGCAAAGGTGTAGCAAGTTATCCCTCTCCGAAAGCTCGATCAGCCTGTATTTACGCTCCAACCTGTCAGAGAAATTTGGGTTTTTCCATGCCAACAAACGGCACCGGCTTTGCTCCACCCATCGGTATATTTCTGTGAGGATGCCATGCCTCCCATCTCGAACGAGCTCCAGGCCGCTTTGCATTATGAAACCATGGCGGACCAATTCGTCCGCTGCACGCTCTGCCCGCATGATTGCAAGATCGCACCTGATCACCGAGGTCTCTGCGGAGTTCGAGTCAATCGTGGGGGTCAACTCTTCACGCGAGTGGGGAATCGCATCGTCTCGGCGGAGATCGATCCGATTGAAAAGAAGCCCTTGTTTCATTTCCTTCCCGGAAGCACCGCCTACTCCATTGCAACGGTCGGCTGCAATTTACGCTGCCGATTCTGCCAGAACTGGACCATCTCGCAGTGGCCGAAACTGAAAGAATTGCTGGATCGTGGCGACGAGATGTCTTCTCCCGTCGTCGAGCATCCGGCGGATGAGTGGTGCGCCAAAACAGAACCACCGGAAGTACGGTGGGGAATTGGAACGACGGTGGTTCCCTCCGAACTGGTGTCCCAGGCCGAACAGGCAGGATGCAGGACCATTGCCTATACCTACACGGAACCGACTATCTTCTACGAATTGGCTCTCACCACCGCACGACTGGCGTCGTCAGCCGGTTTAGGCAACATTTTTGTGACGAACGGGTTCATCTCGCTCGATCCCCTGCGGGAAATCGCACCGTACCTCGCCGCGGCGAACATCGACCTCAAATCCTTCCGCGCCAGCTACTACAAGAAATTGTGCGGAGCCAGGCTGGAGCCGGTCTTGGCGGCCATTCGGGAATACAAGAAGCTTGGCGTCTGGATCGAACTCACCACGCTGCTGATTCCCGGACTGAATGACGAGACAGGCGAGTTGAGAGACATCGCGCGCTTCATCAAAGCCGAGCTGGGCGAGGATGTGCCTTGGCATATCAGCCGCTTCTTCCCCGCCTACAAGATGGAGCACTGGCAGGAAACACCGATTCGTTCATTGCTGAGGGCCAGGGAGGTCGGCCAAGAAGAGGGGCTGCGTTACGTCTACCTGGGGAACGTGCCGCAAGAGGAAGGAGTGGAAAACACGATCTGCCCTGGTTGCGGGGCGGTCGTGATCCGGCGATGGAGGTTCGCGGTGATGGAGAACCGGCTGCAAGCCGGCCGCTGTCCGGACTGTAACCATTTCGTAGCAGGACGGTGGGC
>DKBD01000229.1 GCA_002451055.1 Nitrospira sp. UBA6909
CAGTCGGGGTTCTTTGCACTATCCACTGTTCATTGCTGCGCCGCGAGTCCCCAGGGCGGCGCGAGCGAGGTCAGTTCCGCCAAGATTCATCCTCCCTGACTAATGGTGCAACTCATACTGCACCGCGCGGAGCAGCGCCTGCAGATCAAGGGGCTTCGGAAAAGTGTGCCGAGCCCCGAGTAGCTTGGCCTTCTGTAGCTCGTCTGGGGAAAGCCCGCTCATGGCAATGACCTTCACGTCTAAGAATGCTCGGGTCAAATCCAATATAACCTCCAGGCCGTTCATCTCCGGCATCTCCAGGTCCGTAATCACAAGATCCGTGGGTTGCTCGTGAAACCGTTGGACCCCTTGCCGGCCGTTGTCAGCCTCGCAGACCTGATACCCGTCGTCTTCAAGAACCCGTCTCAACAGTGTGCGGACTGACGATTGATCTTCAATGATCAGGATGGTCGATGGCATCATCTCAGTGTCCCTTTCCCGTTCGAATTCCGCTTGGGGAAGCATCCGCCGCCTTACGCTGCGAGCGGTTCGACTGAGTCTGGTTCCCAGGCCACAACGATGTCCTCGCGGGCTGCCGCGGCATCGAGGCGTACCACGTTTCCTTTTGTGTGTGCCCGCCGGTGCTGCTGCATGACGGCGTCATCTCGATAGCCACAATTGACACATCGCCACGCCAAGACCCACATTTCGCCATAACTCGCTTCCAGATCCATGAGATGTTCTTTCAGCATCAATCCGTGACAGCGTGTACAGCTCATTGTCGCCCTCCTTTGGTCAGAGACCTCGTGTATGGTTCAACCGTATCAGGCAGGACGATCCACGCTAGACCTGAACGAGGTACATCCAAAGGGGGGGGCAGCGGGTAGTAGAAATTGCGTCTACGGAAAAGTTTGAGCCAAGCGGGGATATGTGTCCGCTCTGCAAGGGGCGCACGTCGAGAGGCGGGGTTGGGATGGGATATTATCGGCGCGAGCCGGTCGGGTCTGATGATGAGGCGAGGAGGTCGGCTTTCGAGGGAATTTGCATGAGAAGATCCGGGCGGACTTGAAACACGCCTTGNNTTGCCGAGGGTCAGTTTGCCGGCGATCGTGCCGTCTTTGCCGGTGGCGACAAATTCCGCGCTCGGCGCCAAGAGCCCATAGGGCGCCAGCGGCGTGGATTGCTTGAGCACCCGGATCTCCGCCGGAAGATTCGCCACCCGGCTTACGAAGAGGTCCGCGGTTTCCTGGCGGACCTTCATCGTCGGTTGATCCTCCAGCAGCCATTCACCGCTCTGATTGATCAAGACGTAGGCTTTGTCCCGGGTCTTGACCGACAACATAGCGATATCCTCGACCATGGCACCGAGGAGCCGTTTGTCCTGAAGATCGAAGAGCTCTTTCGTGAGATCTTTGATGGCCGTGGGATTGATCCGATAGAGTGGGGCGTCCGGAGTGGTTTCCGCAATGGCTTCGCCGCTCTGCGGGTCCGGTTGATAGAGCTTCATGGTTTGATCACCAGCCGCCGTGTGGATCGTGACTTTCACTTTCGGCGTCGTCAGAGTCTTGGCGACAGCGTCCCTCTCGGGGCCTGGATCAATGATGCCGAGCGCTTTCAGCCCCTCCAGCCTGAACATCAGGGACCGGACTTCAGTTTGATCGGCTTCGGCTTCGATGGGATAGCGGATTTTCCAGGACGGCTTCGACTGGTCGCGGGCCATGTTGTAGATCACGATTTCCGTCGGCGGGCAGGTCAGGCGCACACGGTCGACGTCGTTTTGCACGAAACGGAGGAGTTCCTTTCTCCGGAACGTCAGCAGTGATTTGTTGATGAAGTCCTTGGGAGCCAGGTCGGTCAACAAGACTTTCCCGTCCGATTGACGGAGGGCGTACAGCGTATTGGAAAGGGGGCCGCTGTCGCCGATCGAGATGGTTTCTTGTTGCGCTCCGGCGGTCACGGTCAGGGTCGTGACCGGCTGCTCCAGCCCGAACGGGGCGAGGGTGTCCGACTTGTCCGCAACCGTTCTACTGACTCTGCCGAGCACAAGCGCTCGGATAAGCGCGTCGACCTCGCGGGTGTCGGCATCGGTTTGCAACGGGGCCGTGATCGTCCACCCTCTCGATTGAGCACGTACGAATTGGATGGGTCCCTGCGTTGTGGTGATGGTCAGGCCCGTGATGGCGGCTTCAGGAAGCGGCAGGAGTAGCTTCTGTTGAGTCTCCCGTGTGATTTCCTGTTGCTGACTTGGAAACTCCACGAGATAGAGGTACCCGCCCAGTCCAGCCAGAATGACAAGCATGAGAAGTGTCGGCCAGTAACGCATCGTCAACGTGTGACACGTGAAAGGTGAAACGTGAATCGTGAGTCGAAAAGGGCCGGTTCCGTACCCTCTTCATGTGACGGATGACGTATGACGACCTTGCCGTGCATGCGTCCGTCGTTTACAGTCGCCGGCGCTTTCTCCAGACCATCATGCCGGTGAGGAACGTCATGAGTGGGAGAAAGATCACTTGAGTATAGAGCAGCACCCGTTCCTGCGTCGGATTCGGCGTAAAGGGGCGAAGGGCCGGCTCTTTCGGTGCGATGGAAATCAGGTCGCGCTCCTCAGCGAGCCATCCGGCGGTATGGAGAAAAAAGTCGCTGTTGCCGGGGAAATTGAAGTACGCATTGGTGGCGAAGGCTGAGTTGCCGATCACCACGATGGCGGGACGAGGCGAGCCTTCCTCCGGTGTGTTCTTGGGAGCCAGCGCTACCGCCATGGGGAGCGGACCCTTGACATCCTCCTTTTCGTTCAGGCTCACGACGCGGCCTTGCATATTGGTTTCGGCCCAGCTGTTGGCCGAGGTGCGGGCCAGCGGGACATAATCCCAGTCTTTCCCGAGCTGCTCGTCGAACGTAATGTGTTGCGACAGCGGAAACAGCACCGGCGACGTCAGGTCTTGCGTGATCTCGTGCTCGGTGAAGGTGCGGACCAGCAGCGCGGTCAGATCCCCCGCCGCCAGCCGATCTTGCAGGTCGACGAGGACGCCAGGCCCCAGGCTGAGCCCCCAGTGCGCGAGCAAGGGCTCAAGGCCGGTTTGAGTATCGGGATCGGCCAAGACCAGCAGGTGGCCGCCTTTTTCGACGTAGTCCCGAATGCGATCCTGTTCCTCTTTGGTCACCGAGCGTCGCGGACCTGCGAGCACCAGCACGGTGACATCGTTCGGAACGGCGGTTTCGTGAAGGAGCGAAACGGTGTCGACTTCGTAGCCTTGCTTGGTCAAGGCTCCTTTGACGATCGATAGGCCGTTGCGCTCCTGATCCTCGAGGCTTCGCTCGCTGTGCCCCTCGACGAAGACGAGACGTTTCTTCCCGTCTTTGGAGATGCGGAGCAGGGCTCCGGTCAGCTCCACTTCCGAGGGCGAGGTCACCCGGATGGTTTGCCCGTTGCTCTCGAAGATGGCGGTGTCGGTCCGGAAGATCCCATAGTCTTGGGCGATTTTGGGCTGCTTTTCCGGATCAATAAATTCCACTGCCAGTTTGGGGGATGCCTGCCGGTAGCTTTCCAGCCGCTCTTTGAATGTTTGGTATCCAGGGTCCTTTTCCCGGGTGAAGACCGTGATCTTGACGTCGTGCGGGAGCGATCGTAAGACGCGGTATGTTTGGGGAGCCAGCGTGAAATTTTGATTTTCAGACAGATCCCAACGGACCGAATGCCGGGAGGCCAGGAAGTTCACGATCCCGAGAATGGCCGACAAGAGCAGCACGGTCAGGACGCTCTGGAGGCCCATCTTGGTCGAACGCCGGCCAGAGAAGGCTTTGACCGACTCGAAGTGGAGCGCAAAAAAGATCATCAGGCAGCTCAGGCCGAGCAACTCGGAGACCGTGACGGGCCAGAGTAGATCGGGCCGCAGGCTGTAGGCGATGCCGCCGCCGACAGCGAGGATGATTCCGATCAGACCAAGGGGGAGTGATTTCCAGTTCATTTCCAGCGCGTGGATTCCACGACTCGATGGGTTAGAAACAGCATGAGCAGCAGGCCGCTTCCGAAATATACGAGATCGCTTGTGTCGATGAGCCCCCGGACAAGACGGTCGTAGTGCTCCATGAATGAGATATACGAGACGATTCGGCCGGCCGTCGTATCGCCGAGCAGCGCGCCCAATCCTGAAATCAGCCAAACCGTGAGGAGGGTGCCAAAGCCGACAAAGGCCGCGACGATCTGATTTTCCGTCAGCGCCGACGCAAAGAGCCCGACGGAGAGGAAGAAGGCGCCCAGCAGGGCCATGCCCAAATAGCCGGTCAGGACGGGATTCCAATC
>DKBD01000269.1 GCA_002451055.1 Nitrospira sp. UBA6909
TTGTCGTTGATATTCCGGAAATGTGTGTGGGATTGTAGAAGCTCTCAACCTGTTAGGAGGTAGCCACAATGTTTTTGTCACGTAGGCAATTCTTGAAAGTCTCCGCGGGAACGGTTGCCGCAGTCGCGGTGGCTGATAAGGTCCTGGCGTTGACCGCGCTGCAGCCAGTCATTGAGGTGGGAAACCCGCTCGGCGATTACCCTGATCGATCGTGGGAGCGTGTCTATCACGATCAGTATAGATATGATTCATCTTTTACGTGGGTTTGTTCGCCGAACGACACGCATGCTTGTCGAGTGCGTGCCTTTGTTCGGAATGGCGTGGTCATGCGCGTTGAGCAGAATTATGATCACCAGACCTACGAAGACCTCTATGGAAATCGTGGTACGTTCGCCCACAATCCGCGCATGTGCCTGAAAGGATTTACGTTCCATCGCCGCGTCTATGGACCCTATCGCTTAAAGGGTCCCTTGATGCGGAAAGGTTGGAAGCAATGGATGGATGATGGCTCCCCGGAGCTCACTCCAGAAACAAAGCGCAGGTATAAATTCGACAGCCGCTTCTTGGATGACATGCTCCGCGTCTCATGGGACACAGCGTTCACCTATGCAGCCAAAGCCATGATCATCATCGCCACGCGATATAGCGGAGAAGCTGGTGCGCGTCGTCTCCGTGAGCAGGGTTATGCGCCGGAGATGATCGAAATGATGAAGGGGGCAGGAACTCGGTGCTTTAAGCACCGTGCCGGTATGCCGGTGCTCGGAATCATCGGCAAAATGGGTAATACCCGCATGAACGGCGGTATTAACGCGCTCCTCGACACCTGGATCCGTAAGGTAAGCCCCGACCAAGCTCAGGGTGGACGCTATTGGTCGAATTACACCTGGCACGGAGACCAGAATCCGGCCCACCCCTTCTGGTCAGGTGTACAGGGCTCCGACATCGATTTGTCCGATATGCGATTTTCCAAGCTCAATACCAGCTGGGGTAAGAATTTTGTCGAAAACAAAATGCCGGAAGCCCACTGGAAATTGGAGTGTATCGAGCGCGGTGCACGAGTTGTTGTGATCACGCCCGAATACAATCCCACGGCTTATCGTGCCGACTACTGGATGCCGTTACGCCCAGAATCCGACGGAGCGCTCTTTCTGGGGGCCATGAAAATCATGGTCGACGAAAATATGCACGACATCGACTTTATGAAGTCGTTCACCGATGCCCCCATCCTCGTGCGCACGGATACGCTCCAGTATCTCGACCCTCGCGATGTCATCGCTGACTACAAGTTTCCAGACTTCTCCAAGAGTTACTCGGGACGCATTCAATCGCTCAAGGGGGAGCAAATCGAGCGACTCGGTGGGATGATGGTGTGGGATCTTAATAAGAAGCAGGCCGTGCCTCTCCACCGTGAACAAGTGGGATGGCATTATGCGAACAGCGGAATCGATGCCGCGCTCACCGGCAGCTACCGGGTGAAGCTCCTCAATGGACGAGAAATCGATGCCATGCCCGTCTGGCAGATGTACCTGGTGCATTTCCAGGACTATGACCTCGATACCGTCCACCAGATCACCCGTACGCCGAAGGATCTCATCGTCAGATGGGCGCGCGATTCGGGTACCATCAAGCCAGCCGCCATTCACAACGGAGAAGGTACCTGTCACTATTTTCACCAGACCGCCAACGCCCGCGGCGCAGCCATGGTTCTGATCATTACCGGCAACGTCGGGAAGTTCGGGACCGGCCAGCACACCTGGGCAGGCAACTACAAGGCCGGAACGTGGACGGCGACACCATGGTCAGGTGCAGGCTTGTCCGTGCATACGGGCGAAGACCCCTTCAACATTACGTTGGACCCCAACGCACATGGGAAGGAAATCAAGACGAAGTCCTACTATTACGGTGAAGAAGTCGGCTACTGGAATCACGGTGATACGGCTCTGATCGTCAATACTCCGAAGTATGGACGTAAGGTGTTCACCGGGAAGACGCATATGCCGACTCCCAGTAAATTCCGATGGGTCGTCAACGTCAACGTGGTGAATAATGCAAAGCATCACTATGACATGGTCCGTAACGTCGATCCGAACATTGAGTGCCTCATCACCCAAGACATTGAGATGACGTCGGACATCAACCATGCGGACATCGCTTTTGCCTGTAATTCCTGGATGGAGTTCACCTATCCGGAAATGACGGTGACAGTATCGAATCCATGGGTACAGATTTGGAAGGGTGGAATTCGTCCATTGTACGATACCCGCAACGACCTCGACACGTTCGCAGGGGTTGCCGCCAAGCTATCCGACATGACAGGCGATAAACGCATGAAGGACTACTTTGCGATGGTGTACGCCAACCGGGTAGACGTTTATGCGCAACGCATGCTTGATGCGTCATCGACGTTCTACGGATACTCTGCGGACGTGATGTTGAAATCGGAAAAGGGTTGGATGGTCATGGTCCGAACCTATCCGCGACATCCCTTCTGGGAGGAAACCAACGAGTCCAAGCCCATGTGGACCCGTAGTGGTCGCTACGAAAACTATCGTATCGAACCCGAAGCGATCGAGTACGGTGAAAACTTCATCTCGCACCGTGAGGGGCCAGAAGCAACCCCCTATCTGCCGAACGCCATCTTCACGACGAACCCGTATGTTCGTCCTGATGACTACGGTATTCCCATCACCGCTCAGCACCATGACGACAAGACGGTCCGCAACATCAAGCTGTCATGGCATGAGATCAAGCGACACAGTAATCCACTCTGGGAGAAGGGGTATCAGTTCTACTGTGTGACGCCGAAGACGCGCCACCGTGTGCACAGCCAATGGTCGGTCAACGACTGGGTGCAGATCTACGAATCGAACTTCGGGGATCCGTATCGCATGGATAAACGTACTCCGGGCGTGGGTGAACACCAGATTCATATCAATCCCCAGGCTGCGAAGGACCGCGGAATCAATGACGGCGACTACGTCTACGTCGATGGAAATCCGGTGGATCGCCCATATCGTGGGTGGAAGCCGAGCGATCCTTATTATAAAGTGGCTCGACTCATGATTCGGGCCAAATACAACCCGGCATACCCCTACCACGTGACCATGGCGAAACACGCGCCATATGTTGCGACGGCGAAATCAGTCAAAGGACATGAGACGCGGCCAGATGGGCGCGCTATCGCTATCGATACCGGCTATCAATCAAACTTCCGGTATGGAGCTCAACAGTCGTTTACGCGCAATTGGCTGATGCCGATGCACCAGACAGACTCGCTTCCTGGCAAACATGCCGTGGCCTGGAAGTTCAAGTGGGGTTACCAGGTCGACCACCATGCGATCAACACCGTACCGAAGGAATGTCTCATCCGTATCACAAAGGCGGAAGACGGCGGAATCGGCGCGCGTGGTCCATGGGAGCCTGTGCGTACCGGGTTTACGCCCGGCCAAGAAAATGAATTTATGATCAAGTGGCTCAAAGGCGAGCACATCAAAATCAAGGTGTAACGTTTGCTACGGAGTTCGGCATCATGAGCCCTGGGATTTGCCCAAGGGCTCGATGCCGGGCAAATAAAATTCTGACCTAGAGACTACGAACTCGGTACTCAAGGAGGACACAATGCCCGAAGTTTACAACTGGCAACTGGGACGGAAGATGTTGTACCCGTACGAGGAACGGCATCCAAAGTGGCAGTTTGCCTTTGTGTTCAATATCAACCGCTGTTTGGCGTGCCAAACCTGCTCCATGGCAGATAAGTCAACCTGGCTGTTTTCAAAGGGCCAGGAGTACATGTGGTGGAACAATGTCGAAACCAAACCCTACGGAGGGTATCCCCAATTTTACGATGTCAAAATCACTCAGCTCATTGAACAGGTAAATCCAGGTGGGCAGGTCTGGAATGTCCGAGTTGGACGAAAGCACCATGCACCTTACGGTGTTTTCGAGGGGATGACCATTTTCGATGCAGGAGCCAAAGTCGGCCAGGCAGCCATCGGGTATATTCCAACTGACCAAGAGTGGCGGTTCGTCAATATCTATGAAGATACCGCAACATCGATGAGGGCTCTTGTCGAGGGTATCGACAAGACAGGGTTTTCCCGTGATGAACCATGGAAGATGACGGGAAGCTCCTTGCCGGAGCATGAAACCTTCTTCTTCTACCTGCAACGAATTTGTAACCACTGCACCTATCCAGGATGTCTGGCAGCCTGCCCTCGGAAGGCGATCTACAAACGACCGGAAGACGGCATTGTCTTGATTGACCAAAACCGGTGTCGTGGATACAAGAAGTGCGTTGAACAGTGTCCGTTTAAGAAGCCGATGTATCGCGGTACGACGCGCGTCTCAGAAAAGTGCATCGCGTGCTATCCGCGCATCGAGGGAAAAGACCCCTTGACAGGTGGCGAACCNNTGTACTATGCGATCAGGGTTGAACAGGTCGCGCTTCCCCTCTATCCACAGTGGGGTACTGAACCAAACGGCTACTATATTCCACCGCGGCACAGCCCCCGCGGCTATGCAAGGCAGATGTTCGGCCCTGGAGTCGACAATGCCATCGAAAAATACCTTGTCCCAAGCCGTGAGCTACTGGCAGTTCTTCAGCTCTGGCGCGCCAGTCAGCAAATTGTCTTTCGGNNAAAATGGAGACCATGTAGAAGCTGAAACAGCAATCCATTGTCTCCTGACCTCGTAGTCAAAAAAGGGAGGGGCGCGGCATCCTCAGGGACCGCGCCCCTTCTTTTTTCGAGTCTTATGGCCCATGCAGGTATGCTTCCTCTGTTCACTTGACGGTTCGCGGATGGTTCAGTAGAGTGGTCAACGTGACGCCGCAATATATTTATGGAGTCTTCCCACTGTGAGCTCTCCGCAATCGCAAGCAATTCCATTTGCCGCACAGGCCATACCATTTGATGAATTCCTGGCAAAAGGAAAGCTTCCTGATGGCTACCTGAATAGCGAATATGTCTCGCAACAATTCGTTGAACGTCTCGTCCATTATATTTTAAGCGTGCCATCAGGCAGCTATACGATGGCTCAACTCAGCCAGCTTTTAGAACAGCTGGATCCACGGACCCAGGTCTTCTTCTTTAAAAGACTTAAGGAAACGAGTCCTGACTGTCTAAAAGATTTTGCACCCCTGTACTACGGATTTATGAATGAATTTCACTCGTTGCTCTTTACGTAAAGACGTAAAATTCCCCTTGTTGCCANNTTCGCCACTGCTATGGCCCGCATCGATACAGCCGAACAGGAACATTATGCGGGAAGAATTGAAGGTCTCAATTGGGTTCTCGACCGCTGTCAGGAACTTGAGGATATGGACGCGAACCTCACGCCATCCTCTCTCCAGCGAGTATTGGGGGAGGTGAAATCCGATCTTGACCATGAACTGTCGGTCCAACGTCGCGAGAAAGGGCGGAGAGCCGATGGGAGAGAAGAAGCCTTAAACTTCGTTGCAGATTACCTCTCCAGCCTGATTACGGCCACAGAAATTGAATCCGCCAAGACTGTCGTTTAGGCCATTCCCTAAACGCACGTCAAGCCATGAACACCATGGCGAGGCTGGCTATTTCTTCCGTCCGAGGGTAACCATCCCCATGGATCACTCGGATGCAACTGAGAAATCGCTTCCACCTTCATATATCTCAGGAGTCCATTCTCGCGATTTCCAGGGAATGGCTATGCGGAAGTAGCCGCTATCCAGGGGACAGGATGGAAGACCCGGCCCACCGCAGCAAGTCTTGGTGAATATGCAGGCTGGCCTTAGAGGCGAACATTTCATGCGCCAGAAACATCGTCCGTAGGATCACGACACAGATCAAGAGCCCCGCTCATCAGAACTCAGAGCGCAATCTTGACCAGCTATAGTGTCGTTACTAAAATGGACACGTATGTCTCGGTCTATACCAAAACCCTCAGACCGCCGATCTCCAGGAATTCTACGGCGCCCAGATATTCACGCTCGGCCCACGACAACCAGCAATACGAAAGATCAATTCCAGTCCCTCAACGCATCATTGCTGTATTGCCCTCGCTGCCGTATTGCTACCCCAACAAGAGAACGCCTCCTGCTCATTCTCCCAACAGGAAATCTATACGAATACCTCTGTTGGCATTGCGGGACCTCCACGGGATCAAAGACCGAGAACCCGAAGGCCACACCAAGCATCTTCACGCCATAGCGACGTACCTCATGCTTCATGGCCAGAAGCGACCAGCCTCCCATGAAAACCTTGTGAGAAATCTTACGCCATAGAATGGCACGCACACATCAATGGGCTTAAAGCGGGTAGAGTCTTCAGCTAATCTGGTCGAGAGGGATCCCTTCGTCGATCAGCATAACCGGGATATCCTCACGAATAGGGTAGAGGATTTTCCCATCTGCACGAAGAAGGCCCCCCTCTACCTTCTCCGATACCAGCTTCTGTCCGGCATTCATTAACATCCCACGGGACACGGCATCGTTCACTTTCAAAACCAGCGCCTCGTCCGCGACCGAAACTGATTGCTTCGTTGCAGGGCAACACAAAATTGCCAGAATTTCCTTATCCATGGACAGCATCTCGATCTCCCACGCGTAAGCGGTAAACTCCCGGTTCAATAAGCGACTCTCCCGTTGCGTAGGATAATCCAGGAACAGAATGGGTGCAAGAGTGTCACCCAGATATGCCATCAGCTGAATACTTCTGCTACACTAGCACACAGTCGACACAATAGAACTCTCCATGATCAAGACATTCTGGAAAACATTTCTCGCCGGACTCGTTGTTCTCATCCCCACCTGGGCCACAATTTTGATCCTTTCCACCCTCTTCACCACCCTTGATCATGTTATCGGAGGGTACATGTCTGATCCAATGCCTGGACTTGGACTTCTCCTCTTGTTCGCCATTCTGGTCCTCGCTGGCATCATCGCGGACCATATCATTGGCGAAAATCTGTTGAATCACCTTGAGCAACGACTTGAACGGATTCCTCTCGTGCAGAGCATTTATATCACCTTGAAAGGAATGACGGACCTCTTTAATTTCCGATCCCGATTTCGACAGAGCAAGGTTGTCGCATTTCCCTTCCCGCGAGACGGACTCTGGGCCTTGGGCTTCGTGATGGGGACCGCCCCAGCAACCCTCCAAGTCGCACCTGGCTCCACACTCCTTATGGTCTTTGTCCCTACGGCCATTCATCCCTTTACGGGATATCTGGCCTTCATTCCCCAACAGGCGGTTCAGCCGATCAATCTGCCCCCAGAAGATGCCATGAAGGTCGAATTTTCCGCAGGCTTCTATAAACCACGTCCAGGTTGGCTTAGTGCCCCCTCATCCCTACCCTAATGTCGATGATGAATATGGATGCAATCCGCGTCAGACCAGCTGTCCCAGCAGATCTCCCATCCCTTGTCGCGTTCGGTACTGCCTTGGCCCTCGAAACGGAGGGCAGACTGCTCCAAAAAGACATCCTCAACGACGGCATACTCACAATGCTCTCAGCTCCACAACATGGACGCTTCATCGTTGCTGAGATCACACGAGAAGAACAACGAAGAGTCATCGCTCAGCTCATGGTCACCTACGAATGGAGCGACTGGAGAAACGCAGTTTTTTGGTGGGTACAGAGTGTCTATGTCGATCCTGTCTGGCGACGACAAGGAGTGTATCGAGCCATGCACGAATATCTCATCGCACAGACCAAGGCAAATCCCGACATCTGTGGAATCAGGCTTTATGTGGAGCAGCACAATCGCATTGCCCAAACCGTCTATCAACGCTTGGGTTTGTCCCCATCGGGCTATATTGTTTACGAAACGGAATTTCGTGCTTAAATCGCCTCCATCGCCTACCCATTCACCAAGACCAAGAGAGCTCCCATGATGGCATTGCGGACTCTTCTCATTCTTCTCTCACTCTCTCTCTCTTCTTGACGGGATGCGTCGTCAGTCGGGATCGGGTGGGCAATCCCATCGACGAACACCACCTCGAAAAAGTCATCAAAGGAGTCACCCCTCGCGACCAAATCGTCGAGTTATTGGGCGCCCCTGAGGACATCATCGTCGCGTCGGATCACATCATTGCAGAATACAAGTGGAGCACCACAAGGTCTGCTTCGCTTAATCTTGGTTATTTCTTCAGGCTCGTCTCTCCGGTCTCACCATCAATGACGATGTCGGGAACCGGCTTCAACATTGAGCATGTCCTCCTGACCTGTGATCAACAATTGAACATTCGTTCCTATGCCTTCGGAAAAGCACACGAACATGCGTTCTTCGAATTCTGCCCCTTCTAACTCCCAACACCGGAGAATTTGCCGCCTTTCTCAGACCCCGCTATAATGATGCCATGAAACCGGATCGATCCGATCAAACGTCACACCCTCACATCAATTCCCCATTCTCCTCGTATCTCACAGCCGATCAAGATACGGAATTTCTGCAGCGTGACGAATTGCGTCCCATTCGTCTCGGACTCGAACTCCTGAAGCCCGAATTAATTCAACAAGAGCAAGGTATTCAGTCGACTATAGTGGTTTTCGGGAGCGCGAGGATCCAAGAGCCCGCTGTCATGCGGCAGGCACTTACAAAGGCGGAAGAGGAAGCCGCGCGATCACCAAACGATCAGGACGCTCAACGCCAGGCAGCCATTGCAAAGCGGAGATATGAACTCTCCAGGTATTACGAAGTGGCGCGGGAGTTCGGCCGTCTGGTCTCGTCAACCTGTCAAGTCTCCGGCTCCTGCAATTATGTCGTGGTGACTGGAGGGGGGCCTGGCATTATGGAAGCGGCGAATCGCGGCGCGGCGGACGTCTCCGCCAAATCCATAGGGCTGAACATCACGTTGCCCCACGAACAGCATCCAAACCCCTACGTGACACCAGAGCTCAATTTTCAATTCCGGTATTTCGCCATGAGAAAAATGCACTTTCTCCTTCGGGCGAAGGCTCTCGTGGCATTTCCCGGAGGATTCGGAACGCTGGATGAGCTATTCGAAACGCTCACGCTTCTCCAGACCGGTAAGACAGAACGTGTGATGGTCGTCTTAGTCGGGCGTCATTTCTGGGAGCACTTGATCAACTGGCAGTTGCTGGTGGACAACGGGCTTATCTCGCCGGCCGACCTCAAGTTGTTTCAGTACGCGGAGACCGCCCAGGATGTTTGGGAACTGATCGCACGCCATAACGGGGTTCCGTTGCCATGAAACTCTCGTTCTACGGCGCGGCCAGGTCCGTCACTGGAAGTCGGCACCTGCTGGAAGTGCCGGGCCTCCGGCTATTGATGGATTGCGGCCTCTTTCAAGGGCGGAGAGAAGAAACCGTCCGTCAAAACCGTGACCTGGGCTTTGACCCGAAGTCGTTGGGAGCCGTTCTTCTCTCTCATGCCCATATAGACCATTCAGGCGCTTTACCGGTACTTCCCCAACAGGGCTTTTCAGGGAAAGTCTATGCCACCAGAGCCACGGGAGATTTGGCCGGCATCATGCTAGAGGATTCAGCCCGGGTCCAGGAGAGCGACTGTCGATTCGTGAACAAGAGAGAGCAACGGGGGAGAAGAAGGTGCGTTCGGCCATTCTATGATTCCAGCGATGTCCGAAAGATTCTCAAGCAATTCGAAGGCACTCGGTATGGGGATCAAGTCAAAATCGGGTCTCGTGTCACGGCAAGCTTTCACGACGCAGGCCACATTCTCGGGTCCGCAGCGATTCGAGTAAAGTACACAGCGCGAGGCAATACCACGACAGTCCTCTTCAGCGGAGATCTCGGTCGATCAGGGATGCCGATATTACGCGATCCCGAGCCTCCTCCCCCCTGTGACGTTCTCATCGTGGAATCAACCTATGGCGATCGGATACACGAGGATGTCGCGGAAGAGACCAAGAAGAAGGCCATTGCGCTGATTACCCATGCCAAACAACACAAGAGCAAAATTATCGTCCCGGCCTTTGCTGTGGGACGAACCCAAGAGCTCGTGATGCGCATCAAGGAATTGGTCAAAGAAGGCCGCATTGATCCCCTCCCCATCTATATAGACTCTCCGCTGGCCGGCAAAGCCACGGACATATTTCGCCGCCATCCGGAATGTTATGACGAAGAAACTCTCAAGACCTTCTCAGCTGAAGGTGATCTCTTTGCATCACGATATATCCATTATGTGTCATCGTCGGAAGACAGTAAGCGTCTCAATGCCGCGAAAGGACCCTGCATCATTATTTCCTCCTCCGGCATGTGCGAAGGCG
Source organism: Nitrospira sp. UBA6909 (assembly GCA_002451055.1). Lineage (GTDB taxonomy): Bacteria > Nitrospirota > Nitrospiria > Nitrospirales > Nitrospiraceae > Nitrospira_D. The sequence goes on from DKBD01000269.1 coordinate 10,224, forward strand.
GACGTGTTGTCCACCACCTCAAACACGCCATTCAAGAGGAGGCCAACGTCATCGTCTTTGTCGGGTTCCAGGCGGAGCATACCCTTGGTCGGAAACTTGTGGAAGGTTGGGACGTGGTGCCGATCTTCGGCGTTCCAACACCTCGCCGCGCGCAAGTCGTGAAATTGAACGGCCTCTCAGCCCATGCGGATCGGCACGACCTTCTGGCATACGTACGAGCCATCAATCCCTTGCCGAGTATGGTTTTTGTCGTCCATGGGGAAGAAAAACAAGCCCTCTCACTCGGAGCCGCAATACAAAACGAACATCCCAATATCGAAGTCCGAATCCCGCATCGAGGAAGCATTCATGAGGTGTAACAGCCAAGGAACCGCTTCCAGCGACCGCCATAGAACTCAGTTGACGCTTGCGGTCCTCTCCTGTTGCGCGATGAGTGTTGTCGGCAGCTCGCTTTCTATGGCAGCTGAACTCACGGAAGATCGACAACGTGCTCGTGAGCTGGGGATCGTTGTGGGACAATACCAGCCCGGTCCTCTTAATGCCCTTACAGATGTAGAAGGAGTGAAGGTCGGTCATAGGACGTTGATCCGAGGGGAGGGCCCACTGAAACCTGGCGAGGGGCCCGTCCGAACCGGGGTTACCGTCATCATCCCGCGCGAAGACGTGTGGCATCAGAAGGTCCCAGCAGGCGCATTCGTGCTGAATGGGACGGGGGAAATGACCGGTCTCGCCTGGGTGGCTGAATCAGGATTTCTCGAATATCCAATCGCGTTGACGAATACACTCAATGTTCCGCGCGTAGCGGACGGGGTGATCAGCTGGATGATCAGGCAGTATCCAGGGATCGGCATCTCCGACGATACCCTCACTCCGGTCGTCGCCGAATGCGACGATGGACGGTTAAACGACATCCAAGGTCGTCATGTCTCCGAGCACGACGTCATGGCAGCCCTTGATGGCGCCGCCGGTGGATCCATCGCAGAAGGGACGGTAGGGGCAGGAACTGGGATGGTCTCCTACGGATTCAAGGGGGGTATCGGGACGGCATCAAGAAAGATTCCTGCAAGTGAGGGGGGGTATACAGTCGGCGTCCTAGTCAATGCCAACCACGGCCGAAGGCCCGAATTGGTGGTAGCAGGAGTGCCGGTCGGACGGCTGTACGAGTCAGCTTCATCGCACCAGCAGGCCCCCTCGGCGGGCCAAAGCGAAGGGTCCATTATCGTCGTCATCGCGACAAACGCCCCTCTCGACGGGAGGCAGCTCACGAGGTTGGCCAAGCGCGCCGCACTCGGCTTAGCCAAGACTGGTTCAACCGCCAGACACGGGAGCGGGGATTTCATGCTCGCCTTTTCGACGGCAAACGTGATTCCACATTACCCAAACGATCCGACGTACATGATGGCTCATCTGGCTGATATCCATCTCAACCCGCTCATCTCAGCCACTGTTGAAGCGACAGAAGAAGCCATTCTCAACGCTCTCACCATGGCCACCACCGTCGTCGGCCGAGACAGCCACCGGATTGAGGCGATCGATCTCGATCGATTGAAAGCGCTGACATTCAGGCTGCAATGACATAAGCTACAGATACCCGCCTTGGCGGGCGCCGTCCTGCGTATTTCAATAGAGGCCAACACAAAACCTCACGGGGATCAATCTGGTGATTGCTTGCAATTTCGAACACCCCGTCGGTATTCTAAAAACAATTCTGCGGAGCACACACCGATGAATGAATACCAAATCGGCGGAAGTCTGAAGCTGCAGACGGCCGTTGAAAAAACCGAAACATTTGCCGAATTCTTAAAGAGCCGCATGGTCCGTGCGCTTGAGACGCAGGATCCTACAGAACTCCACTACCTGCTCGCACAACTCGATGACTACCATTCCTATCTCTGGCGATACTACAAGAAATTGGCCCAGGAACGAGCCCAACGCATGGACCCAGGAGTCTGACAGGCTCTAATCTACACGCGCTCATGCCCAGTCCCTCGCTTCCATCTTCGCCGAAAACCTCCGCATTGCGCTTTGCGGTTGGTCTGTCTAAACGACCGGACACGCACAGCGCGGCCCGTGACCTCGCCGATGAGATACGATCCAAACTCGGCACCGCGCCGATCCATCTCGCGTGCCTCTTCTTCTCAGCGCACCATGCAGAACATGCCGGAATCTTGACGGAAATGATACGCAAGTCACTCCGTCCCGGGTTCCTCATCGGGTGCAGCGGTGAAGGAATCATTGCTGGAGCAGAAGAGCTGGAAACTGCTCCGGGAGTCACCCTCTGGGCGGCATCATTGCCGGATGTAGCCATCGAGCCTATTCGCTTGACCTTCTCCCCGGTACAGGACCAATTTCGACTATATGACTGGCCTGAACCGAGCGCCGCCCATTCCTCGTTTCTCTTGCTCGCCGATCCTTTTACGACTCCTATGCAGGAAGCACTGAAGCTAATCGATGAACGTTATCCAGGTGCCATGGCAATCGGAGGGCTGGCAGGGGGAGGGCAGGACACCAGTGAGAATCGATTGATCTTACAAGACGAAGATCATTCGGATGGATTGGTGGGGGTTCGGCTGTCAGGACCCGTGGCGATTCGTCCGATTATCTCCCAAGGGTGTCGGTTGGTCGGCGAGCGGCTCGTGGTCACCAGAGCCGAGCGCAATGTTATCCACGAGCTTGGCGGCGCCCCGGCGTTGGAGCGATTACAGGAGGTGTTCGAAGCGCTGCCGGAAGCGGAACGCCATCAGGCCCATCGCGCATTACACATCGGCATTGCGATCGACGAACATCGGGATAGCTTCGGGCCGGGGGATTTTCTGGTCCGCAATCTCGTCGGGGCCGACCAAGTGACCGGTTCAATCGCGGTCGGCGATATCGTGCAAGAAGGCCAAACGGTCCAATTTCACCTGCGTAATGCGCAATCGGCCAGTGAGGAGTTGAAGAAGCTGCTGGCAGCCGATCGAGCCGCCCATCGCTGCGCTCCCCTTGGGGCGCTCATGTTCAGTTGCTGCGGCCGTGGGCGAGGGTTGTTTGGAAAACCCCATCACGACGCCGTGGCCATAGCGGATTGGTTGGGGGCCATCCCCATCGCGGGATTCTTTGCTCAAGGCGAGATTGGACCGGTCGGCGGCCGAAACTTCCTTCATAGTTATACGGCCAGCATGGCCATCTTTGATGAGCCCGATAACAGGGCGACGGGCAGATGATCGCAGGAAGCATCTCGGTCATGCAGGGATGGGAGGGTAGTGATGAGACGAGCGTTCGCTCCAATCGCTGTGCTAGCACTGGTGCTCGTGTCGCCAATGGAAGGGGGGATTACTATGGCTGCTAATGAGAGGCATCACAATACTGCGGAAACGGTGACCGCGTCAGGACTCACATACGTCGACCTCACGATTGGCGTCGGAGATGTTGCCGTGGCTGGGAAGACCGCGACCGTGCACTATACCGGCTGGCTGGAGAATGGACGGAAATTCGACAGCTCCGTCGATCGGGGTCAACCGTTTTCCTTCCCCCTGGGGGCTGGAAGGGTCATTAAGGGGTGGGATGAAGGTGTACAAGGCATGAAAATCGGCGGCAAGCGAAAGTTGACGATTCCGCCAGACCTTGGTTATGGCGCACGCGGAGCCGGAGGAGTCATTCCACCGAACGCCACATTGATCTTTGACGTCGAGTTATTGGGAGTCAAGTAGTAGGGCTGAAGATCACGAGCAGATACATTCGATGTCATTTTCTGACTCAACCGGCCGCCGGCCCCTGGCATGATACCGATGCGACAGACCCCGCTCATCGACCAACATCGAGCCGCAGGCGCCAAGCTCGTCGATTTCGCCGGATGGGAAATGCCCATCCAGTACAGCGGTGTCGTGGATGAATATCAGACGGTGAGAACCAAGGCCGGACTGTTCGACGTCAGCCACATGGGACGTATTGCCGTCACCGGTTCCTCGGCCGGAGAATTCCTTCAAGCGGTGACCACCAATGACGTGGCCGCACTCCGTCCCTGGCGCGCCCAGTATTCGATGGTCTGCAACCATCAGGGAGGGATCAAGGACGACGTTTTCCTCTATGGAATGGCCGATCCGAATGAGTATCTTCTCTGTGTGAACGCGTCCAATCGAGAGAAGATTCTTTCGTGGTTGCTGGAACAGAGCCGCACTTTTCCCAATTGTCGGATCCATGATCGCTCAGCGGAAATGGCTCAGATCGCATTGCAGGGTCCCGCCACGCGAGAGATTGCGGCGACTCTTGGATCATCGACACTAGAGGGGCTCAAGCTCAGAGAGGCGACCACGATCAATATCGGCGATGCTCACTGCATTGTTGCCAGAACCGGCTACACCGGCGAGTTCGGCTACGAGTTCTATGTGTCTGGGTCACCCGCAACTGTCTGGGACGCCCTGTTGGAAAGAGGCCGCCCGTTCGGAATCAAGCCGGCTGGGCTTGGAGCCCGCGACATTCTCAGGCTGGAAATGGGCTATCTCCTCTATGGCAACGATATCGATGAAGAAACGACGCCGCTCGAAGCCGGCGTCGAATGGGCCGTCAGTTTCACGAAGGGGGCTTTTATCGGCCGCGAGGCACTATCGTCTCAAAAACAAACGGGGCTACGGCGTCGACTTGTCGCCTTCGAGCTGTTAGAAAAAGGGGTCCCACGGCACGGGTTCAAGATTCTCGATGCCGGGTCCTGCAAGCCGATCGGAGAAGTGACCAGCGGGAATCTCTCTCCCATCCTGCAAAAGGGCATAGGACTGGGTTACGTGGACTCGGCCTCTGTCGATCCTGGAACATCGATCGCCATCGACATCAGAGGCAAGACGCTTCCGGCCACAGTCGTCAAGCCTCCTTTCTACAAAAAACCACTGAGGCGTGAGGGGTCAGGGGTGCCAAACAATGGTGGGTGATCCGCTGTGACGAGAAACATCTATACCGGAAAAGTCGTGACCCTGAACATCGACAGCGTTCAGTTGCCAAACGGGGAAACGGTGGATCTCGAAACGATCCGTCACCCAGGTGCTGCCGCTGTTGTTCCGCTCAAGGAGGACGGCACCGTCATCTTGATTCGGCAATTCCGCCATGCGGCAGGGGGGTTCATCTATGAAATTCCCGCGGGGAAACTGCATCCCGGAGAAGATCCCCTGAGCTGCGCGTTGCGGGAATTGGAAGAAGAGGTCGGCTATCGGGCCTCGTCGTTCGAGCTCCTCTCCAGCATCTTCACGGCTCCGGGGTTTGCCGATGAAGTGATTCACCTGTACCAGGCGACAGGGCTGACGAAGGGGAGGCAGCAGTTGGACCGAGACGAAGTGCTCGAGGTCATCGAGATGCCGCTGTCTGAGGCCGTGGCAAAAATCGAGGACGGGACAATTCGAGATGCGAAGACGATCATAGGCTTGCAGACCGTCCATATCAGAGCGCACCGGCAATAACACGACTTGAGGGGGTTCCCACGTCCCGCGGAAACCCCCTCAAGCCAACTAGCCTCGCCGGTTGAAAAGAGCTTACTTGCCCTTCTCTTCCTTCTTCTTATCGGCATCGGCGAAGGTGTCGACCACGTGGCCCTTCTTCTCTTCCTTCTTCTTCTCTTCCCCGAACACCACTACCTGACCGCCCTTCTTCTCTTCCTTCTTCTTGTCCGCCGCGAACGAAGGAGCGGTGAAGGTCACTGCCACTGCCACTGCCATGACTGCCATCAACATGCGCTTCATAACTGGTACCCCCTGAAAAATAGTTGGATATTTTACCTCTGTGCCGCTCATTCGGCACTCATGAGTTACTCTGAGCAAGCTCAATGCCGTTCTGGTTAATTTGGGAGATCCGGTCATTTGCTTGTAGAATTCATAGGTTAAGAATTTCGTCTAATAAACAACCGAAGGGAATTCCCTGCAAGATCCTGTGGCGGATTGGCTAAACCAAAACTAAACTGCCTCAGCGCAGCGCTGAATTGGTGATTCGGGGGCTGGGATTCCTGGTCAAGTCCTTGCTGAAGACGTCGATTGTGTGTTGACAACATCGGGGGATCTCGCGCCGGAAGCCGTGCTGGAAACATGCCCTGGCGTTACGACACTATCGCTAAAGAAGTCAGTTCACACTCATTGCAAATCATGGTATCTTTCGGTCCCGGCGTTCCTCATCGCTTGCGAAGCGTCATTCGAGTTTCGGCTCCCTTCACGCTTCATCTCTCCACGAGGCGCGTCGTATCGATTTGCCATCTGAAAAGGGGAACAGTATGTTATTAGAAGGGAAAAAGGGTCTGGTCATCGGTGTGGCCAACAAGCACAGTATCGCCTGGGCCATTGCTCAATCTGCGGCGAGTCAGGGCGCGCGACTCTTCTTCAATTATCAGAATGAACGGTTGAAGCAAAATGTCGAAGAACTTGCCGCCACGGTTCCTGGCGCCAAAGCGGTTGCCTGCGATGTGGCGAGCGATGTCGAGATCGATTCGTTGATGCAGCAGGTACAAAAGGAATTCGGGCAGCTTGATTTCCTCATCCATTCCTTAGCTTTCGCGCCACGAGAGGAGCTCACAGGTCAGTTTGTGAACACCACGCGGCAGGGATTCGCGACGGCGCTCGACGTGAGTGCCTATTCTCTCGTGGCCGTGGCGCGCGCGGCGATGCCCTTGATGACCGAAGGGGGCTCCATCGTCACCCTCAGCTATCTCGGCGCGGAACGCGTGGTACCCCATTACAACGTGATGGGGGTGGCGAAGGCGGCGCTCGAATGCACCGTTCGATATCTGGCGTATGACCTTGGTCCGAAGAACATCCGCGTCAATGCCATCTCGGCTGGCCCGATCAAAACACTGGCTGCACGGGGAGTATCGGGGATTACGAAGATGGTCGATTTGCACAAAGAGTTCGCCCCCCTCCGCCGTCCGACTGAACAGGGTGAAGTCGGAGATACGGCCTTGTTCTTGGTCAGCCCCTTGGGCCGTGGAATTACCGGTGAAGTGATCTATGTGGATGGGGGATTCAATATTCTGGGCATGATGGCTCCGGGGGAATAGCCGGCTCGGATCACCAGAAAACCGAATCACAGAGCAGATTTCGCCGGGTTTGGCATAGATGGGTTGCGTACCGGTCCGTGCATTCTCTCACCGCGACTCGTCTCATTTATACAACTAATGGCGAGCCGCTTCTCATCGAGACCTCCGTTTATCAACCGGTTCTATACTGGGAACTTCTTCTCTAAACTGGCACCAGGCTTGCTGTAGGTAGCTGCTAGGTAAGACATTCGTGCCAATGACCTTTATCTTGCCCAAGGATGCCCGTATGAACTCCATGAAGCTCACCATGATGGTCGGTGTGGCTGCAGCCGCGATCTCTTTTCAGCCGATGCCCGTACGGGCGGAGAGTCCTGTGAAGGATCTCACAGACCGAGCGTTGCAGGAATGTGAACAGGGGCGGTCGGTAGCAGATCGTGATGCCAGGCTCGCTCACTTTCGACAAGGGCAGGCACTGGGGGAGCAGGCGGTGGCAGCTGACGAGGGAAGCGCCGACGCGCACTTTGCGCTGTTTTGCAACCTCGGCGAGCAGCTTCGGCTCGACGGAGAATCGGTCACCTCGGTCTTCGGATTTCGCCGTATGATGAACGAACTCGATCGGGCGCTCGAACTTGACCCAGGGCACATCGACGCACTCTCTGCCAAAGGGACCTTGCTGGTCAAGCTTCCCGGCATCTTGGGGGGTGACATGGAAAAGGGAGAGCAGCTTCTGCAGCATGTCGTCACGAGGGCGCCGAAATCAGTGAATGCCAGGCTGGCGCTCGCCAGGGTTCGGTGCGAGCGAGGTTATCATCAGGAAGCCATGATGCTGGCTTCCGATGCCCTGACGATTGCCAAGAAGCACAAGCGGACCACGTTTATCCCCGAGGCTCAAGCCGTTTTGCAGCAAGTTCACACCAAGGCTACTGCCGCAAGTTACAAACCGCGTTTCTGACCAGGCGGTCCTCGTTCGTGGGGTATTCTGAATTCGCGGGAAATGCCCTGTTTCAGTCTGCAATCAGCCCGCGGGAGCGACAAGCGTGGAGTCAGGCTTCATCAGAGATATTGCGATGGTGTCAGTCTAGCGTTCCCCGCAACGCCTTCAACCGTCCCTGCCGCTTCTTTCTGCCAATCCGTCGCTCTTGGGAGCTCTTGGTCGGGGTGGTCGGCTTTCGCTTCTTCCGTGGAATCGCCACACTCTGAATCAACATCCGTAATCGGTCCAACGCCGCCTCCCGGTTCCTCTCTTGCGTCCTGTGTTGCTGGGCCTTGATCGTGATCACGCCCTCTTCGGAAATCCGGTGATCCCGAAGCTTCAACAGCTCCTGCTTGTAGAACGGCGGCAGTGATGAGGTTCTGATATCGAATCGCAGATGGATCGCGGTCGAGACCTTGTTCACGTTCTGCCCGCCGGCCCCCTGCGCTCGCACCGCACGGATTTCAATGTCTGAATCTGGAATGGCTATATGGGGTGTGATGCGCAGCATGTAGGATAGCTAGCACAATGGCCAGGAGAGCGCAACGCTAGGATGAGATTATGTGCAGTTCTTCATCGATAATAGAACTGAGTGCCACAAGAACGTGTTACTGCAGTTCTGGGAGGCGGTCAATGATGCGGAGACGGAGATCGTTTCCGAGTTGGATCTGAACCATCTTGGTCGAGAGGTTCTCGCGGATTTGTCGAACTTCCTGAGTCGTGAATTCCAATTGCCCCCCGCATCGTTCGACCAGGTGATAGATGAGTAGCGAGGTCAAGTAGTGCACTTCTTCGTCACTGGCATGGTCGCTCAGATTAATGATTTGAGGCATGGCGGCAGTTACCCTTGATTTGCGATCTCCACTTATCGCTGAGCCGCCTGCTTTTTCACAATGCCCCAAACGTAGGGGGCTACGCAATGAAACGCACGTGCCTGTCACAGCTTGCCAGACAGTGACCGCCGGAGCTCGGTCGTGATGGTGAGAGAAATGGGGGTTATATATGGCACAGGAGCCGGTGCAAGTTTCCCTGACGGTAGCCCAAGTTCGAGACAGCTCTGAACCAGGGCACAGGGCGTCTTCGACGTTCCGTTTTTCCTGGCGGTGACTGATACATTTGCTTGGAGTCAGGCGCACAACGATTTGTGTGGCCGGTGGGGATTGGCATCCATTGGCCGTGCTTCGAGCATGGCTCGGGCCTCGTCGAGCTTCCAACTCCCCCTCACTCCTCGCCCAGCTTCCTCAATCGTCGATCCAGCGAGAAGCGAGTCAGGCCAACAGGTGATCAAATAATTCGGTACGGATGTCGCGAGTGTGTACCTGCGCTTCACGACAACGATGCTGCTTGTGGCTGACTCGCTATGGGGCACGCTGACCTATGATCGGTGAAAAGAGTTGGTGGAACGTAAGCGGTAGCATACCGCCTATTGATCCAGGTGTTCATTGCCGACCAGCACGGCCCAAGACAAGCGGGGGCCAACGAAAATACCAATGGCCCGCTCCATCAGTCCTTGGCCAAGGAAATGTCTCTCCCTGGTAACGCCGCTGGAAGTCTATGCGGCACACGTACGCTATTATCAACTGGTTGCAATTCGCCCGTTGTACGTGGAACTTGAAACCGCCGATCGTTGCCGGTCGACAAGTTCTTTCCGTTGCCCTCTTTGCGGCAGAAAGTTTGTCCTTCCAATTGGGAGTTCGTATCTTCATAGGCGAGAGCGTCGGTCCCAAACCTCTCCATTTTCCAGATGTGGAGACATTGCGCAAGAAGGTGTGGTAGGGGTATCAGCGGCATCGAACCGATCGCTTCGGGACGGGATCTGTCCAGCTCTCCGACTACCACAAGGTGATTGCCTACCTTCAACATCTCATCGTCTGGAAAACCGGAAAACACGATTGCGAACTTGAATGCACCTTCCCGGCCTGCACCCGTGGAACCATAACCAAGATGTCTATCGATTGGCTGCTCCTGTGCAATAATGATAACGCCCCCTGGTTTCGGAATGACTTGCGTGATCCGCCCTCCCAATTGCACTTTTCTGGAGATGAAACTAGTGCCGGAAGCGTAGCCTGCCTGCTCCTTCCAAGCCTTGATGGCAGAAGTGTCGGTTGAGGTTTCTTCAGCTACCTCTTGAGGAAACGGCGATGTGGCTGTGCACGCGTTCAACCATAGACACATCGCAAGCAAGTAGATAGTACGCATGGTGAATCTCCTTTTATGGCAAATCGGAGTGGTGATGTCGTTCTCGCTTAGTCCATCTGATCAGCATGGTGATTGTTGGTATCACTCAACGACTGTGCTCATGTGGCCAGGTAGGGCCATTCTGCCTTCGCCGTTATAACGAATCGCGTCTATTGATCCGTTCGTTCGTAAGGCTCAGATTGGAATCTCTGCAAACTGTCTGCCCAGTTCTCCCCGCTAGTAAGCAGGTAGCATCCAATCGAAAGGATCTCGGCGGCTAGAATATTACGGCTGGTTATTTTCCTGATCTGCGTAGATGGTCAACCGGTGAGTTGTCGGCCACGAAAGAGGAAGTGAGCGAAAACACACACAGAATACAGTTAACAATGGTGCCGCGACGATTGAAGGCCGATTCCGATTCTCGCCTCAGTTTGCTCGATATATCTCTAATCTCCCGTACATGCCATCATGCGATGAGCATATACGCACGGTGCGGTATGTGCGCCAGAGCACATTTCTACTTGATTCTGGCTTCAGCTCTTTGTAATAGTAGGCATAGCTCGAGGCCTGGGTGATGTAATTAATGAGTACAAGTCTGGACTCTCTGAGCATGTCCCGCAAAGAGGCTACTGAGGCTGCACCGCCTACCTCCAGAGTGACTCATCAACCTTCCCTCAGCACACAACTTAGGCAGTGGATGCGGCGCTGGTCGGTCGATGCTTATCACCGTCGGTCATGAGCAGACGTGATGGGGCGTTAGGCGTCTTAGTCAATGCAAAAAGAAGTGGAAAGCCCGTGAGGGTTTGGCTGTTACTCGCCATCTTTTCGCTGACAGGACTGCCTCAAGCATTGGCGGAATGGTCCATCACAGCGAGCGGCACCATATTCTATAACGATGACGTCGCTCTATTTTCAGCGACACGCCGATCAGGTCTCGATGGAGATCCTTCTCAGCCGGTCTTGGATGTGACTCGTACTGGACGCGGGAATGACATGGTCTTTGAGCCGGGCCTCCTGATTTCCAACACGGTCACGACAGGATTGGGCCGCACAGCCTTTTCGGTCAAACCTCAGGGGTTTATTTTTGCGGTGAATCCTGAGTGGAGTCAGGCAAGCGTTGCAGTCGAAGCCTTACATTCCTTTAATGCCAGTACCGCGCTCCGTTTTCGCTACTTTGCCGCACCGGATCAACTTCTTGGGGAGAGTGAAGTAAGTCGAGCCGAACCGGAGTTGCTCGCAGAGGAGAGGGTGACGTCACACATCGGATACATCAGGCTCGAACAGCGGCTGTCAGAGAATTGGGAAGTACGATTGCAGGGGCGAGTGGGGAAGCGACTCTACAACGATGCGTTCGCCCGACGCAATACGACGTTCTGGACCATTGGACCCCATGTCTATTGGCGGGCGATGGAACACGTAAGACTCTTTGCCGGTTATCACTATGAACGTGGCATGGCCAGCGGCCGGCACGAATTTGAGGCTGAGGAAGACGCATCGTACGTCCATCATTTCATTTCGGCCGGTATGGATGTCGAATTAGTGGAACACCTTGAGTTGGAATTGGATTTTCACTACGAACGGAACAACTGGACCAGTGGAATTCATCACGATGAACGAAATGGGGAGCATGAAAACATCTTTCAGGGGACAGGGAGACTCTTATACCAGTTGACCGATCGCACTGCTCTGGCGCTGTACGTTCAGAGGGTGAATCGTCGCGTCAATGTCATACAGACCGTTGATCACAACACAAACGTGGGAGCGGGGGTCGTGCACCGGTTTTGAGTAGCACATATGGTCGATGCAATCTCTATAAGGGCAACTTCATTCCGCTGATCAATTGCTTTGGCCATCCGCCAGTAAATCATGCAGTTTAATCAAACTGAGGGAGGAATCGTCATGAGGGTCTTATCGATAATGGTTGCTGCTTCCGCTTTGACCATACTGGCCAATTTCTCATATGCGCATGAGTCTCACCCTATTCCTTGGGGTTACGAGGGCGACCATGGGCCGTTGCATTGGGGAAATCTAGGGCCAGAGTTCTCCCTCTGCGAGAAGGGTATGGCGCAATCTCCCGTTGATTTGCTGCAGAGTCGCCCGCTCTCGCTCGACGAAATTGTGTTTTCTTATAAAGATGCGCCATTCCATGTCATCAACAACGGCCACACGTTGCAGGAACTTGAGCCGATTTCAGAAACCGTCAAATCCCGGTATCCGAAGCATGGTCAAACCATGCTTCATTTTGACAAAGACAGCACCATAATGCTTCACGGCGACCTGTACCTCCTTGAACAATTCCATTTCCACGCCCCAAGCGAACACACAATTGATCACAAGCACTACCCGATGGAGCTGCACCTCGTGCACCATAATGAGCGTCACGAGGCAGCGGTAGTGGCGGTATTCATGATGGAGGGGAAGCACAATCCGTTCTTTGAAACCTTCCTGAACCACGCTCCCCAAAAGGCCGGTGAATTCATTGAGGACCGGAGCCATCTCATTAACCCGTCGGATCTACTACCGAAGAGACGCAGCTATTACAGCTACTTCGGATCGTACACCACACCACCCTGTCATGAAGGAGTTCTGTGGACCATCATGCACGATCCAATCGAAGTGTCCGCGGAACAGATCCAGAAGTTCCGTTCCCTCGTGGGGCATGACAATGCCCGCCCTGTACAACCGTTACATAAGCGCTTTGTACTGGAATCAAATTAAGTGGAGGTCGAGGCCCAGCCACAATAGCTTCAGCCCCGATTGCTCGAGCAGTTGCTGCCAGTATGAGACGCT
>DKBD01000014.1 GCA_002451055.1 Nitrospira sp. UBA6909
TTTAGGCCGATCCGCATAAGAGCCAGATCTGCAATTTTTATCCGCATAACACGCCACTACTGTTCGTTAAGAGTGCGATATGCTCGTTGTCGTTTCAATGAGTTGCGACTACAGGACCATTTATCACGGCTTCATATGCGGATCGGCAAAGCCCCCCTCTGATAGCGGTCGGTCGTGGACGTCTGCTCAGGGTCGAACGCGGTCGTTTAACGCATGTACCAGAGTTGTGCGTTACAGGACATGGCACAGAGAAGCCACGAGAAAAACGAAACAAGAATGACATAGGGAACTCGCAGGGAGGCGTACTCTAGAAAATCTTGGACGCGATGTCCAACGCCGCCTGCCATGCAATAACCGGTCGGTCATTGCCCATCTACATAATGCCTTCGCTGCTAATATCCACTGGGGTTGCTGCCACGCTGTTACCACAACGGGAACAACGAGTCCCCTCCCATATCAGGCACAACATGAGGGCACGTCTTGCAATCCAGCATCATGACTGCTCGCTTACCATAATCATCGGCTGATGGCCGCGATCATACGTACCATGGATCGATGAACAGCCAGCCATGGACTCGCCAGGACTACACGTTGGCTAGGGTTATAAGGAAAAGAGAGGTCTACCCGATGGACACGGCGCCGCCCTTGGCGTCGACGGTTTGCCCGCTCTTGGTCTGCTTGGCGATCTTCCATTCTTTCGCCGACACTTCGAACAGGCGCCCTTTCATCGTGTGGAATTCTCCCTTGGAAAAGGAGATGAGGTCCGGCGGTTTCATGTCGAGCTGGAGGACCACCTTCCCCGACGCCGCTTCCGTGAGCACCAGACTCTGAGCCGTCTTGCTCACGTCATACGCGCGCCGCTCATTGAACATCAACGTGCTGTCCACCACTTTGGCCAACATCCGCCCCTCGGCGTCGAACAACGCAAAATTGACCAGCAGGGCGCCGGTCGAGGGATGCTGAGCCACCTGGATCTGAGGCACGCCTTCGATTTCGATCGTGCCGTCGGAATTGCGATAAAGATTAGAGCCGACTTCGATATTCATAGTCCTTTAAGCAGGTTGAGGTTCAGGTCTAGGATCGGATTCGGGCTCAGAGAACGGTCATTCTCCCACTTGACCTCGACCTTCGCCTCAACCTTTCCCATCCTCCGTTACGCTTTCTTGATGCGGTCGAGGATCAGCGCGATGCAGCCGCCCAGCAATCCCCCGCCCATGATCGTGGTCAACAGCTCGACCAGCTTGAGATCCCAGACGGATCCTTGAGCTTCCATAATCTCCCTGATACCGCCTTGCACCATGATGACGGCCAGGGACATCGTCGCCCCCACGAGAAACCACCACAGAAACACTCGTACAGTTGGAAACACTGAACTCCTCACACGTCCGGATTACGGTCAAACGACCGATATTGAATGGCCTCAGCGACATGCATGGCGTCAATCTTATCAGACTCGGCCAGATCGGCAATGGTCCGCGCCACACGGAGAATGCGTCCATGTGCCCGCGCCGACAATCGCAGCCTGATCATGGCCTGTTCCAGCAAGTCCTGAGCCGGCTGATCGAGTCCACAATACCGCTTCACCTGCCGCGGCTTCAACTGGGCGTTCGTGTAAATCCCCTCGGCCCGATACCGCCGGCGCTGGCGGTCACGAGCCGCCACGACCCGCGAACGGATCGCCGCAGACGTTTCCGCCGAAGGAAGCTCCGTGCGCAGTTCCCGGACCGGCACCGGCGGCACATCCAGATGAATATCCAGCCGATCAAGCAGCGGCCCGGAAAGTTTCGCGCGGTAGCGGCGGATCTGCATGGCCGAGCAGACACAGGGTCTGGTCCGATCCCCGTAGTACCCGCAAGGACAGGGATTCATGGCGGCGACCAACATGAACCGGGCGGGGTACTTGAGCGATCCGCTGGCCCTGGTCAACGTGACATGGCCGTCTTCCAACGGCTGGCGCAACCCTTCCAACACCCCTCGTTTGAATTCAGGAGACTCGTCGAGAAACAACACACCGTTATGGGCGAGCGAGACTTCTCCCGGTTTTGGAACCGTGCCTCCGCCGACCAGGCCGGCATCGGAGATACTGTGATGCGGGGCACGGAAGGGACGGATCATCAACAGGGGTCGATCGGGAGCCAGCTGCCCGGCGACGCTGTGCACGCGTGTCGTTTCGATCGCTTCATCCAAATCCAACAGCGGGAGAATCGACGGAAGGCGTCGAGCCAGCATCGTCTTGCCGGAACCGGGCGGGCCGACCATCAACACGTTGTGCCCGCCGGCCGCCGCGACTTCGAGCGCCCGTTTCGCATGATCCTGGCCGCGCACATCGCTGAAGTCTTCATCCTCCGCCGGCCTGGACGACTCCAGCACCCCATAATCCGACAGGCTCGGCGCAATCACCTGCCCTCCCGTAAGAAACTCCACGGCCTGCGGCAACGTATGGACCGGATAGGCGCTCACGCCGTCGACCAACGCCGCTTCAGGACCGTTGTCGGCGGGCAGCAGCAGATCGTACCCTTTGCGGCAGGCAAGCCCGAACGACAGGGCGCCCGTGATCGGTTTCACACGTCCATCCAGCGACAGCTCTCCGATCAAGACACGACGGGTCAGATGCTCTTGCGCAATCACCTCTTCCGCGACCAGAATGCCGATCGCGATCGCCAGATCAAGTCCCGATCCTTCCTTCTTGATGCCGGCTGGGGCGAGATTGACGGTGATGCGCTTGGCGGGAAAATGAAAGCCCGAGTTTTTCAGCGCGGAACGAACCCGGTCGCGGCTTTCCTTGACAGTGGCGTCCGGCAAGCCGACGACGGAGAATTGCGGGAGACCGCCTGAAATATCGACTTCGACATCCACGAGGTGGGCATCGAGACCGACAAGCGCTGCGCTCGTAACCTTGGCGAGCATGAACCAAACAGCCTTTCTGCGCCCGGCAACAGACGGGATTATAGATATCCTTCCGAAGGGTTTCAATAGAAGGGCTCGCGGCGATTCGCCGCTGGCGGCCCTCCACTGAACCCTGTATAATCATGCGCCATGCGCCTCCAGTGTCCATCCCCAGAGGAATGGGACCTATCGATCCCAACACAATCGGCGGAAGGGCGACGTCCAGGCATCGCCCTGGCCATCGGCCTGTTTTTCTTTTCCTGCCTCACGGGGATGACATTTCCCGCTTCACCGGCGGCACACAACACCGCGCCGGTTCCGGCACAACGGTTAGGGAACGCGCCTTCTCCCCATGTCGGATCCGCGATGGCCGTACTTGCCACCCTCGAACAGGCGCAGGTACTCCCGCCGGAGGGCACCAAAGAAGCCGATCGCATCATCAAATCCGTCATCCAGCTTCAGTCCCTGTTCACCACAAGCACGGATCCCTCGGTGCAGGATTTCCTGCGCCGCGCCCTGACAAGTCGGCGGGAAGAGCCTGTGGCGCAGGTGCTGGCTCAATTTCAGTCCAAGGGATGGACCCCGGACGTGCTGGACGCGCTCGCTCATGCCGCTCTGACCGCTCCCCAGGAAGAGCTTGAATCTCTGACAGCAGGACTTGGATCATTTAACCTCTCGGTGGAAGACTTCAGGCAGTTCATGCAGCTCGTAAAAAATGGNNTGCATGAAACCTTCACCATTAACCAGTGACGATTTGGCTGTAAAGGAGGGCCCATGGCAACAAGAGCCTACATTCTGATCAAAGTCAAAGCAGGGAAGACCAAAGACGTCGTCGCGGCGTTGAAGCACATTTCCGGCGTCGAACAGGCCCATCCCTGTTTCGGGCGACCCGACATTTTCGTCTTCATCAACGTGCAAGACGAGCGCGCCCTTTCGGACGTCGTCATCAGTAAAGTCCACGCCATCGATGGAGTCGAGGAAACCGATACGCACATTGTGGCGGAATAGTGGACC
>DKBD01000173.1:0-12305 GCA_002451055.1 Nitrospira sp. UBA6909
CCGTGACTCCCCCTGCCGGTAAAGCAGATACAGGCTCGGCATTGTGGCATCCCAGCGAATTGTCATCCGGTGGTCATCTTTGATGCCATCGACGACCACGGCCGCCATAAAACGGGCATTACGAAGAAGCCCCTGCTGGATCAGACGATCGACAGTGCCGGGCGTCGGTGTGCGTGGAAAGCGTGAGGGCATGAGTCCTCGCGATTTCCTGAGCTTTCCCTGGCGATACCATCGTCGAAGACGGTCGATATCCGGCCCGCCGATTTTGGCATCCATCGATCGGAGCGGAATCGCATGGGGCACCGTCGCAACTTCATCTTGAGCCGCCAGCATGACCGGCACTGGACCGATCGGCGCCGGGAAACGAAAGATTTCGCGCTCGCCGAATCGCTGGCCGAGCGAAAACCGGCCGTCGCGGTAGACGCGGGGCCGCGAGACGGCTTCGTCAAAGGAAACCTCAGCCGACCATTGGGATACCGGATGCTCGCTTTCAGTCGATTCGTAGAGCCGAACCCGAACAGCCTCGACCGAATCGAGCAAATCCGCTGCAGCGGCCGCAAGGAGATTGGTCAGTCCCGGTGCAGCCCCCGCTGTAATGACGGCCGACCGGCGCTTCTCCATGAACCGTCGTGAGAACTGCAACTGCTCGGCGCGAAAGGGACTGGTCGTCAAATGAGCGGCAGTATCGAGATAATGAGCCCGCAAACGGAGAGCGGCACGAAGCACGATCCGATTACGCACGGCGGGAAGGGCGTTCACCACCAACTGGGTTCCCCGCGCAGCCTTGACGATACTCCGAAGATCGCGGGCATTCACCCGTTCGACCGTAACAGGGCTCTTGGCGCCCAGGAAACGGTGAGCCCGTTCCGGATCACGATCGCCGCACGTCACATGATGGCCTTGGCGGGTCAGGAGCTTGACGAGATAGGAACCGGTTGATCCGACCCCGAGAACGAAAATCCGCATGAGGTCGGAAGCTTACCACATCCGGCGGGCGGAGCGACAAAATCAGGGCCAGCGTGCGATTTTTGAGGAGCGATCAGCCCGTTTCGGACACCCCCGTGAGAGCCCGGGGACTGGCACCCTTCCCCGCGTGGTGGCTGTCCCCCGTCCGAACCGACGCAGCTACCAACTTCTTAATTGCAACGAAATAGTTCTCTAACCCTTATCCCCTGAGGCGCAGCATCATGACAGAGATCAGGATAGTCCAGATAGCAAGGCCTGACCCTCATTCCTGACCCTCACTCCTATTTAGAAGATGATTGTTCAGCGCGCCAGTCTTGTCGGATATTTTCCGCTGACCTTCTTATCTTGTTCAGTAAAGGTTCGACGGGGTCAGGCCCCCCAACCCCAGCATTTCCAACTGGCTCAATGCCAAGCTGATCCAGTTTTGAAAAAACAGGTGCCATTGCGGTATTGGGGGCACGAAAGAACACGCTGCCGCGAATACGAACAAAGACCCATCCAAGTCTCTCAAGGATCGCCTGTCGTTCAAGGTCACGGTGAAGCTGCTCTGGTGTATGCCACCGCTCACCATCACATTCCACAGCAAGGCGTCGATTTTTCCCTTCAACCACTAGATCAATGCGATAGGAACCTACCGCCCATTGCGATCTTACTCGATAACCCGCCGCAAGTAGTCGCTGGAGCACGTGGGTTTCAAAGACCGAGTCCGTTCGCTTGCTATTCTCCTCCATCGCTCGAAGAAGCGCATGTGGGTCGCGAGCATGTTCTATAAGCCGACGGCGTAGATCGCCTGCCTTGAGATGAGTTTCCGGGTCGAGTGAGTGCACCACCCAAAGCTGGTTACGCGCACGACTCACGGCGACGTTGTAACGCTTTTTGTAAATATCTTTAGGCCCAGCATCTCGATAAGAAAGTTGGCCATCATCGGGCGGACCATCAACCATCGAGAGAAAAATGACATCTCGTTCATCACCCTGAAACTGCGCCGCATTCCCACAAAGCACTCGATGCTTCTCAAAATGTTCCGGTGCGAGCCTTCGTCGGAGGAGGCTCTCAATCAGCAACGCTTGCTCATCGCCAAGCAATGAAATGACGCCGAAGCTGGTCGGGCGCCCCGATTCATTCTGTGCATATTCTGCATCATTGAGACACGCAATAAGCAAAGATGCAATTTCTTCCGCCTCGACTTGATTGGTCTTGCCCCGGTCATCTCGATATCCATACACACGATGAGGCACGAGCGCCGGACGCACGCTCGCCGAGAGTGGCTCACGCAGTGGACGAATAGCATGGTTGTAAGAAAGATGGTTACAGAACTCAATGATCTCTGGAACGCAGCGGAAATGCTCCCGTAACGCTACCACCCCACCAAACGCCGTTTCCGCTAGGTCATAGATTGAGGTCTGCCCATCATAGAGATGGCTATTCGGGATGCCTTGAAGGTCAGTGGAAATGAGCCGCTGTACCTCGTCCACACGTTGGCCGACGGCATCGGGTGTAACCTGTTCCTTATCGCCAACCACAACGTGCTCATGCCCAAGATACAAAGCTGCAAGCGCGGTTACATCGCTCTGGCTTGCCTCGTCAATAATCACCACATTGAACTTCGTCTCGCGCGGGTCGAAACTTTCATAGACCCGGCTTAATGGCATGATCCAGACCGGCACCGCACGGCGTGCAGCGCCAAGGAGTTGCCGTGCCTGCCGCAACAATTCAGGAACGCGTTTCCCTGTTCCCTTACCGACTTTGCGGATGGTTTGCACGAACCCCATCAAGGCCTGCTGTGCTTCCAGTCCCGTACGCTCGCGCTGTGCTGCCCACGTCTCATGCTCAATGATCTGCGCCGCCAGTTGCCGCAGATCACACTCCGTACGGTCGAGCCGCTCTTGAAGTTCTGTCATCGAAATTGCTGCACGCCGCTCTAGCTCTTGAAGCCACTGCCGCCAGCGCCAGGCTGTAGCGGCATCGCCCGGCGGCTGCGAAGTGTCATGCGGTTTCTGACGTTGCATGATGACGTACGCCCAAGCAGGCGCGGTCTTCTCCAGCTTTCCGAGCAGAGTCATACGGCTTGCGTATGTGTCACGGAGACCTTCAATCCGCGCCAGTTCGCGGCAAGCCTCCTCATAATTCTCCACATCCCATACGTCCTGCACCTGGAGTAGCACTGAAGCGATATCGCTTTGCGGAAAGCCAGCGAGGTAAGTCCGCTGCCCTTGCAAGGCCGCTGATAACTCCGCTTGCCGGAGCAACGCCGCCTGCGCTTCGACAATCTCCACCAGCCCCTGTGAACCTGCACGCTTCACTCGCGCCAACTCGCCGTGGTCGCCTGGTACAGGCGGATGCGCGGCTAACCACGTGTCCCAGCGAAAGCCTGCCGCACATAACTCGGCAATGAGTGGCTCCCATACACCTCCTCGCCATTCAAGACGCTTACGTATTTCTAGAGCATACCCTTGGGCTGTCCGCTCCGGTGAACGCCCAAGGCTTTCGACCGCCGGCCCACCAAGGCATTCCACGGCGCGATGCCAACGGGCAGCAAAGCGGTTTCTGCTTTCTTCCAACTTCGCCATCGCATGCAACGCACTAAACTCATCCACTGTGCGCGGCTCTCGACCTTCTACGCGGCATACCTCGACTAGGTGGTGCCACGTCCGGCGCGTCAGCTTCGTCTTCAAACCGAACGCCCCACCCGATTCGAGAAACCTAAGAATTTCGCCAAGTATAACTGCTATTTCATCTGTGGGGCGGTCCCGTGGAAGCTCGGGCCCATGCGCCATAATAAGCCGATGAGCTATCCCTGCTTCACTCACCAACGTATCTACAACTGCCAGCAAGTCTTGCCACGCCTCCTGCAAACCGCCGCCGGTCCACCCGGAAAAAAGCACTTCCCGTAGCCAGTTTTGCTCCTCGGCCAACATCGCTGCCGCCTGCTGAACGCGCTGATGAAGTTCTTGTAGCTGCGTCGCAGTGTAACCGGCAGCAACGTTTCCGTTCCAAAGCTCTGGCCGATGTGCTTGAGCACGTGAGCCCGCACCCGCTCGTTCCACCGCGAGCAGACGAAAATCTGATGGCGCAACCAACTCCGTCAGGGCTGGCTGAGACACCGCAAGCTGTGCCTCATCCGCTGGCGCAAGGATGCCTTGCGAAGCGTAAACCTTTCGGACTTCTGATTCTGAGAGAGAGCACAAGACACCCGGCTGAAGCGGCCCAGGTATCCATCCGTCGCGCTCTGCATCTGCCTTTACACGCTTTGCCGTTTCGATTGGGCTTTGTCCTTCCCCGCCAAGCACGATCTCTTCCACTTCATTGAACCTCGCATCCCGGAGCTGCCTCCGAAGAGCGTCTCTGATGTCCAACAACTTCTGCCGCTTGTCGCGGAGTACACCAGCCTCACGTCGCAAGTTCGCTGCATCAGAACGAGATAGCCGATCAGCAATGTCCTGAGCCGCATGCGAAAGTTGCGCCTGACTATCCGCATCGCCTTCAAGCACGCTTAAGCAGAGCGGTTGGAGTGCTTCGTCCACCTGCTGCCGCAACACCCGAAGTGCTTTCGTCGTGTGTGCTGTCACGAGCACTGTTTTCTTTTGCGAAAGTAAGTAGCCGAGCAGATTCGCAATTGTGTGCGTTTTGCCCGTGCCCGGCGGGCCCTGCACAAGTACGGCCTTCGCCTTTGTCAGCCGTGCCGCGATTTCATATTGCTCCGCATTGGCCGCCTTACTGAAAAGGATGTCCGGATCAGGCCCAGTCACTATCCTTGGTGACTCGCCACCGCCGCTATCCAGCATCTCAGACATATCCTCGGTTTCCACCCCCACGATACGCGAGAGCCCTTCCGGAGCCTGAGTACCCTCGTCGCTCAAATCCTCCAGGATATAATCCAGCGTCGTACTGAGGCCTGCCGTCCGCGGACGGAGGAAAATTACAGGTGCACGCCAGATACTCGGGCGGTTGGCCGCCGCTCCTCGTGCTTTTCCTTCGAAATACTCGCCATCATTGAACAGCCCCTGCACAAGCCGACGAAAAAATCCCTCTACACTCTCGCCTCCAAGCGGCTCCACCGGCTGCTCCCCCAGATCTTTGTCAAAGTGGGCGATCATTTGCCCTTCAACACTCGGCACTAACCGGAGCAATGCGCGATGTAGCTCCACCTTTTCTGTCCCCGTGTTGAACCGAAACTCTGGCACCGACGGGTCGAACTCTAGATTCACCCGTTGCATTAACACCGGATGCTCGATGGAATGCTCCTTCACACTGAGCATTCCGTCCGCAAGTACGAGCTCTACGCGGTCGCCCTCGCGCTGCATCATTGTCCAAAGCGCATGAATCCGCTCAAAAAGCTGACGCGCTGCAACCGCTGGCCGCTCTGCATCCGCCCACTTTGTGCGTGTCGTGGTCCACGCGTTCATCGCTGCAACTCGCTCCTGGTCCTCCCCAAAAGCGACGGTAATGGTTTGCTTTCCCTTGCCCTGGAAGTTACGAGATTCCAGCACCTTGGCCTCTTCACCTACCGATTGCCACCCTGGCTTCAGCCAACCGTCAAGAATCTCGGGCGGCTTTGGGCACGGTGTCAGCCGCGCTCGTTGGATGCGGATGAGCGGCTCCATTTCCGTCACAACTGCATCATCAGTACCGTCCTCCAAACGATCGCCACGCCACACCTGCACACACGGATGCAAAGGCCAGCTATCAAGCCACAGGACTTCCGCTCCAGACAAATCACGCGCCACGGGATTCCGAAGCTCGTTTAGTTCCTTTAAGAACTGGAATGTCTGAACTAGACGGTTCTTGGCGGTATTGGTGGTTTCCATTTATTCTGCTGCACTTTCTACGAAGGCGCTCATAAGCCAAACCCAGCAATCATCTCGGTCAGGATATTCCCTTGCCGCATTCCCGATAGTTTACGGATTCTCATGACATCCTAATGACTTGTCAAGCTGCTGAGTGGTTGATGGTGAGAAAGGGGTACGCGCCTCATTGACACCTCCATCACGAGTCCATGACAATACCGGCTCCGTACACCTCCCATTTCATGAAAAGACGCAGAAAGGCCGAGGCCGATGAATCCNNCAATGGGACAACCGGTTTTCCCTGCAGGCTTTCATCGCTTCTATCCTCCCGTTCGGCACCTTCCTGTTCGATCAGTACCTGCGCGAGAAAGAAGCGGCTACGAACTGATCTGTGGCTGTCGCGATGAAGCACGGTGGGGAGAACGGTATCGACTGTCTCTCGGCTCGGTCGTTAACGGAGTCGTCGGCTGGCTTGACGATTCTGGGGCGGGCTGATACGGTGAGGTCGTACCACTGGCTGAAGGAATAGCGCATGTCCCACGCGGTGAAGACCGAACATTGTTATGTCCACAAGGATCTCACGATCTGTGGAGGCGATCCCGTCATCGTGGGCACCCGTATTCCAGTCCGTCTGATTTATCAGCGAGCGCAGGATGGAGATACCGTGGAGACCATCCGACAAGCCTATCCGCACCTCACCCCTGCGCAGATCCACGATGCGTTGAGCTACGCCTACGACCATCTCCCGGAAATCGAACAGGAAATCCGGCGAGAAGCCAAGGCGTATGAACAAGGAAAGACGCCACCATCCCGTTAATCTTCTGTCTGGATGAAAACATCCATGCCGCCCTTTCCCCGCAGCTACGACAGCGAGGCATCGATGTTTACAACGTCTATGAACTCCATCAGCAGGGCTGGACGGATGCAGCTATCCTCCAAGACGCCGCAACCCATGGGCGTGTGGTCGTCACACACAACATTAGCCATTTTGTGACGCTGCACCAGTCTTATCTGTCCGATGGCCGACCTCATGCGGGGATTGTCGTGACACCGGTGAGACCTATAGGCACACTGCTCGCGCGCCTGATCGCGCTCCATGAGACCACCACTTCAGAAGAAATTGCGAACATGCTTCGGTTTCTCTAGCCACTCAGCTGGACCATTCTTTGGTTCGTACACCCCTTCACCTTTTTCCGTCGTAGCCTTGATCTTTCCACCGCTGCAGCAATTGAACACGCTTCTGCAGCTGCTCGACCGTCGCTTGGTCGACACGGCTTCCGGTGCGCGCGATCAATTCGGCATTGAGGCGGCGATGATCGATCCCGCTGTTTCTGGCGACGGTGCCGACAAGCAGCCGGTGGAGGTCCCGCAGATCCTGCTTCCGCTCATGCAGCGAGACAGGCGGTTCGGCAACGGCAGTCGCGCTGCCCTCCCCTTTCACCTCTTCCTCGCCGATCACACTGTCCATTCGAGCCACCGCCATCAGCGGCCGATACTCGTTGACCGAGACGGTGACACGGCCGAAGAGGTCCCGTTGTCCGGCCGGCATGATGTCTTCGAGGACATGATCCCGCTCTGTCTTGATCTGCCGCGCGTAATGCGCCAAGACCGGATCCTTGGGCAGATAGAGCCAGGCCCGTTGGGGATTCGGCACGCCCTCCTGTATCCGGACGAACCGCCCGACCACCTGCCGGAAGTACATTTCCGTCAGGACGTTGGTGCCATAGACCCCGACCCGCAGGCGCGGAATGTCCACCCCTTCGCTCACCATGTTGACCGCCACCAGCCACTGCTGGTTCTTGTGGCCGGCAAACTCCTCGATCACTCCGGAGGCTGTTGGGTCATCCGACACGGCGACCGCCGCTTTGCCGCCCGTGATACGTCCGACCAGTTCCGCCACCCAACGGGCATGGTCCTGATCCATGCTCACGATCAGTCCTCCCGCGTCCGCTTGCTCTTCCTTGCGCAATTGGGTGAGCTGCGCATGGGCGTCCGCGATCACTGAACCCAACCAGGATTCCTGCAACAGCGCCGTCTTCAGCCGTTCCCGTTGCCGGTCGAACGTCAATCCATCTTCAAACGTGGCCGTGTGCTCGCGGCCTTCTGAAAACCAGGTCAGCTCACCCTCATAACTGGGAAAGACGATGGGCCGGCAGACGCCGTCTTGAATCGCCTCGGAATAGCTGTAGGCAAAGTCCGCCCGGCTTTCTCCGTGCTCGTATCGGATGAAGGGAATGGGGTTATTGTCCGAGCGGAAGGGTGTGCCCGACAGGATCAGGCGAAACACCGCCGGCTCGAAGGCCGTCCGTAGCGCCTTGCCCCAGTTCTTGCCGTCGCCGGCATGGTGCAGCTCGTCCAGAATCACCAAGGTCTTCTTGGCGCGGCAGGCCCGCTGAAAGATCTCCGGCGCGAGACAGACTTGTTGATAGGTCACCACGGCGCCGTGGTAATCAGACGCTTCAACGGCCTGTTCGTTCGTCAACGCGGGATCGAGTTGCAAGCCCATCTTGCCGGCGGCATTGGCCCATTGCGCCCGCAAGTGACTGGTGGGACACACGACCAACACACGCGACGCGCTCTGGCTTCCCAGGAATTCGTGCGCGACACGCAGCGCAAACCGCGTTTTCCCGGCGGCGGGCGTCGCCATCGCCAGAAAGTCAGCCGATTGATGCGCGCACACCGCCTCCAAGGCGCGGCGCTGCCAATCGCGAAGAGGCGAGGTCCAGACAGGCAAGGTCCTCATGGCTGATGCGTCGTCGTTGATTTGCGGGAAAGACAATGGTGGAGACTAGTCCAGCCAATCTTTCTCTTTGAGTTTTCCCGGCAGATATTTCTTCGTGAGGTACTGGAAGTCTTTATTCGCCAGCGCGTCAAGCTCATACTTCAAGCCGCTCGTCAGCATCCTCTTGATCTCCGTCTGCCAGGCCGGCTTCTTGAACCACTGGTAGTTCATCAACTCTTTCGCCCTGGCGATGTCTTTCTCGTTGAGTTTGATCCCGACGTTTCGCGGCAGACCGTACCGTTCCGGATCGGCGCTGGACAAACCGATGAACTTGGCCTTCGGAATCGCCATGCGCTGACTTTCAAACGCCAGGTTGATCGACCCCTGCTTCACGACCGAATAGATGTAGTAGCCCCAGGGGTCGTTATCGACCAGCACATAGACCGGTAGCTTATGTTCCTCATGGAGCCGCCTCGCCAAGCGCCTCACGCCCCTGGGCGGTTGGCCGTTGCCCGTGAGCAGCACACAGTTGTAGCGCCGCCAAAATTTGTCCTCCGACAGCCGGTTCCATTGGGTGCCCTTCTCGACCAGCAGAAGGAAATCCGCCGTGCAGCGCCGGATCTCTAGATATTCCGGCTCGACGATGGAAGGGACGGAATAGCCGCCCTTCCCCAGCTTCGAGCAATCCACACGGTCGCCGTCGTCGCCGAACACGACCGGTCCGACGATGCTGCCGCTGTTCTCCGCCCGGACATGCAGTTCTTCCCGCAGCGCCGCCAGCGACACTTCCAAGTCTTCGATCACAGGATCGGACTCATCCTGCGTATCGAAGGTGTTCTCGTGAGA
The DNA here is from genome assembly GCA_002451055.1 of Nitrospira sp. UBA6909. GTDB lineage: Bacteria > Nitrospirota > Nitrospiria > Nitrospirales > Nitrospiraceae > Nitrospira_D. The sequence continues at coordinate 9,322 of DKBD01000173.1, forward strand.
ATCTTTGATGGTGTGTTTGGTCCGGTAGTAGATTTCGCGGAGCGAGGTCGTGAGGTCGGCCCGCTGCAACTCCGCCAGCGCGTCCGCCACCAACACCGTCTGCATGAACTTCTTCGCCATGCCGACGTTGAAGAATGTGCGGGTCTGCTTCTTATCACCCATCTCGATCAAACCCTTGCGCTCGTTGAACGACACGTTCGACAGGGCTCGGATGGGAATCGACAATGTCGGGTCCTTCGATCGGTCCGCCGCCTGGATGACGATGTCGGCCAAACCGATCAGTTTCTTTTCAACCGGGGTGGCCTTGGTTTCTTTGGTCGCCATGGGTTTTACTTCTTTCCTCTCGGTTGGGAAGCGGGAACTGGTTTCTTTGATGTGTTTCGCCTACTGGACCTATCTGGTGAATCAAAGAGTGCCGCCTGTCCGGCTTTCCCCTTGGAAGATTTGGCAGCTTTCCCCTGCGCTTCAGCCGGCTTCGTCCTTTTCTTTTCAGACTCGACCTCCGATGATACCTCATCGCCGAGGAGATCCGTTTCAACCGGCACCGATGATGGAGCGGTATCGGTCCGCGCCTGATCGACCGGCTCCACGTCACCCTCCACACCTTCCCCCGTCACGATGATGGAATGGGGCAACCCTTCAGGGCCCACACCGGCCTTCCCGAGAGCCTCATCGGTTTTCATTCCGCCGGTGCGCGACGTCGCGATCTGCTGAAGCTGCATCTTGAGCTTGTCTTTCAGCAGCTTGCCGCCCTTCAGACGGTTACAGGCTTCGACGACTTCCTCGATGTACAGCTCGAAGATGTTTCGCCGCCGGAATTCACTCGCGGCCCGCTCACGCCGCCGCACGAACAATCCCAAGCGTCTGCCGCACTCGCGCAGCGCCAGCCGAATTTCCTTCTGGATTTCGTCGTAATCGGCGATCGCTTCTTTGGATTCGCTCGTGAACGGCACCCACACCGAAGCCATGTGGACGAAGATCACCATCGGCCCGGCGGGCAAGGCCCCGCGCGATTGGGCCACTCCGTAGTTTTTCCAGGTGGTGCCGAGCACGGCCTTGAACGTCGCGCAGGCGGACTGCTGGTAGAGGAGCGGCACTCGGTTGGCATAACGAATCACGCGCGCGAGTTCCGAATCCTCCTCTTCCCCCTCGCCCTCCGCCTTCGGCACGGCTGGCTGTTGCGGCTTGTTCCGGTCTTCCGGCCTCGACCCGTAGGCCAGCCCCGCTTCGATGATGAAGGGGTTGCCGCGATAGACGGCAGGCGGCCGGCTCACCGCTGTGTAGAACTCGCCTTTGATCTGTTTATAGAGACCGGAGAGAATCGCTTTCTCGCCGATCGGGGAGATGCAATTCGTCGGCGGCGCCATGATCTTCGTCTCTTGAATCGTCCGGTAGAACCTTTCGGCGTCCCCACCCTTCAGATCGCGTGGTTTCGTGTGAGGCGACACCTTCGCCTCCTTGCAGATCTCATCGGCCAGCTGCGGCGAGACTCGGCAAAAATCGCTCGCTAAAAACCCCGAGAGCGAATGGCCCTTCGTGTCTTGCAGCATCTTGAGAAACATGCCGAACTCGATACCGTAGGGATGCGGCTTGATCTCGCGCGGCGACGGCGGCAGTTCGTGATAGGCACGGGAATATTCCTTCGTCTCCCCTTCGGGCGTGTGGTACGTCAACTTGATGTGGGGGTTGGCGATGGACGTTTGCTCCAGCCATTCCTCAACCGACGCCCGGCCTTTTTGGTATTTGCCCTCGACTTCCAGCATGACCTGCGTGCCCTGCGGCTGATCCCACTCGATCTGTTTGCTCTCATGCACCAGCGGCTCGTTCTTCTTCGTGTCGATCTGCACTTCGAAGAAATGGGCGGCGGCGCGGGAGCTGGTGCGGGAAATGATCTTCACGGGTTTGCCCGTCGTCAACTGGCCGTACATGCCGGCGGCGGAAATGCCGATGCCCTGCTGCCCTCGGCTCATGCGCAACCGATGAAACTTCGAGCCATAGAGCAGCTTGGCGAAGATACGCGGAATCTGTTGGCGCACGATGCCCGGCCCGTTGTCGGTCACCGTGACGCGAAACCGCGTGGCCTGACTTGGCGCAATCGGCACACCGTTCGACACGACCTCCAACTTGACGGTCACATCGGGCAGAATGCCGGCCTCTTCGCAGGCGTCCAGCGCGTTGTCCACCGCCTCTTTCACACAGGTCAACAGCGCCTTCCGCGGATTGTCGAAGCCCAATAGATGTCGGTTCTTCGTGAAAAATTCTGCGACGGAAATTTCGCGCTGCCGCGCGCCCATTTCGACCGCCGTCACCTGCTGTGCCGGCTTTGCGGCTTTCTTCGGAACGGACGGTTCAGTTTCGGATGTGGCGGAGGCAGGAGCGGAACTCGATGGAGTCGTAGCGTGTTTTCTAGTCATTCATCCTCGTTGCATCAAGGTAACAAAAAAACCCGCGGCATTGTACATAGAATGGTGACGTCAGGAAACCCTGAAAATTTTCATGGCCAGGCCGATCACTGAGATCGCGATGATGAGGGGATTAGGGTGGGAGGAGCACGCACCTAACCGAGGACGATTAGGTACGGCGGAGATCTTGGGAGGACTTTAGGCTTCCCAGTACAAGCTGGGCCTGCACACCATCCTCAACGCTCGACCCCCTTATGAACCATATTCCCTCGGGGCGTTAACTCCCCCCACGGAAGTTACGATAGACCTCACGCTGCGGAGAGTCAAGTGAACTCATCCTTGCCAAGCAACATCTCACGATGTGGTTCGGTGTTAGTCAATGGAGCGCCGCGATGACGGTGGGATAAAGACTTCGTTCAAATCGCTGAAGGAACCGCCGGGAGTCGGTCCGCCGCCGACGACATAGATGCGCCCTTGCACCGCCGCCGATCCAAGACCGTGGCGTGCCGTCGGCATCGGCGCCATGGTCTGCCAGGCATCACGCACTGGGTCATAGGCCTCATTTTCACGGAATGTCCCTGC
>DKBD01000173.1:12373-43842 GCA_002451055.1 Nitrospira sp. UBA6909
GGTCGTACACTTCGACCTGCGCATTATTGGCCTTCCGATCGTAGCCGCCTATGGCATAGAGCTTTCCGCCATGTTCCGTCACAGACAAGGCACCGCGTGCAGTCGGCATCGACGCACGCTCGGTCCAAATGTCCGTCGCGGGATCATAGGCATACACCGTCGCCACGGAGTTCCAGACACTGAGCGCCGATCGGCTATACCCGCCAATGACATACAGCCGCCCACCTGCCACACCAATCCCGACATGGTGCAGACCGATCGGCAACGGCGCTTTGGCCGTCCATTGGTCGGCTACAGGATCATAGACTTCGAGGGACGGCGTGATCGAGAGATGCAGCACATTGCCCAGGCTGGGCTTTTCAAATCCACCGACAACATAAATTTTCCCATCCAGCGCCGCTGCCGCCACCTCCGTCCGCTTCGTCTGCATGGGAGCAGCCGGACGCCAGGTTCCCTGTTCCGATTCTGGCTGCGCCGATTGCGTGGCTGCCGGAAGCGCGATCAAGTAAAGCCCGACAAGGAACGGGATCCATCTTGAACCCATCGCAAACCCCACACCCACTCGAACCAACCTCAAAAAGGTTGACGTATTGCCACCAACGCGCCACACGAGCCGGCGACGAGAAGACAATTACATCTTCATCCCCGACATATCGTGGTTCATNNGTATCGGTCCAACCATCTTTGTCCAATGAAGGAATCCATCGCGCGGTTAAATACCCGTACCGGTCCAGCAAGAACTCCATGTGTGGGGGGACCGACCCTTCACCAATGATATCGGGATTGCTGATTGTCCTACGGAACAAAGAATATGCGCGGGTGATATCGTCCGCTCCTTCAATCACCACCGGAAACGGCGTGTCCTTCGTGACGGCTTCCATCTCGTGCTGATCCAGACCCTTCATTGGAACCAACAGCACCGCCGTCTCGCGGCTCTTGAAATCCACGGCAAGCGATTTCAGCCGATCGAGCCGGTCACGCGACTCTGGCCAGGAAAATAAAACCAACATCACGTTCTTCTCTTCGCGAAAGTACTTCAACTTGCTGGTGGTCCCGTCGTGAGCCACATAGGAAAAGTCCGGGGGAGCAAGGTAGAGTGGATCGGGAAACACGCGAGGGTTGACAAGGCGCGCTTGATAGCCTCGCGAGATGCCATGAATAAGGTTTACGATATCCCACCGTTCTTCCTCCGAAAACTTCTCTCCCCAGGGAGGCATGGCTGTCCCGGGCACTCCATTGGTCAGCCAATGGAAGAAATCGCCCGGAGTGTGCATGTTCGCGTGAGGCTCCATGAGCAAATTGATCGGTTTCGTGGGCAATGTCTTGGCGAGGACGCCGTCGCCTTTCGCTTGCGGTCCATGACAGGGGACACAGTTTTCGGCAAACCGCTGCATGCCGTGCGCAATGGAACTGGCTACGAATGGAACCGGCGTCGGACGATAGGTTTCCGGATAAGCGGGAATAGTGAGAGCAGGCACCCCCACCACGAGCGCACTGACCGTCAGTGCAATCGGTACACCCAGACGCCACTTCGTCTGCCAACTCATCCTCTGACCGATGAGAACTGCACCCACCGCCAGGATAAGGAGGGTCACCCCGAGCCATACGCGGGTCACCACGTCCTGGATGCCCATGCCCCATGTGTTCATGATCGAAAAACGGAACGGGTAAGGCCAATCGTGAATGACCGCGTGATTGGGCGGATGCATGTGCGACAACATGCCCCCTGCCATCCCCAGAGCGAGCGCGAGCAGGCCCTGGAGGACGACCGCTATTCGGAGTTTGCGTTTGGCCGCAGAAGCCGATTCCGCTTGCCTTCCGAGTGCAGGAAGCCACGCGAAGTGGATCAGCGAGGCGATCACCAGGACGACCAAGATCATCGAGATTTTTGCGAGGAGCACCCTGCCGGAGTCTGTCACGAACACAGCGGCATACAGAGGATCCACCATGGGATACGCAGCCATCAGCCCGACGACAAAGACCGAGGCCAGCACAAGCAACTCCAGCGCTGATAATCGTTCCACCATCCTGACACTCAACCAACTTGTCTTCCCGGGATGACGCTGCCCGGTCACGGCGAACACTGCGATCAGAAACGCAAACATCCCTCCGACCCAGATGCTCGCGAGAATAAAGTGGATTGTGTTAAGCGGCACGGTTGTCATAGACCTTTCCCTCCAAACAACTCCTTTTCATCATTCATATCGCCATCAAGACGCATGCCGGCCCCATGCTCCTGGGCTCCTTGCCTGACAATCTCGTCGAGCGTGATTTTTCATTCTATACTCGCTCAACAGCATATGAAAGCCTCTTTCGGCCGCACATGAAATTCTCCCCTATCAGATTCTCGCCTTGTGGGATCGGCAGCGATCGCGATTCACCTGGCGTCGATCACCTTCGCCGGATTGCCGTTCGGAACGCAAGGTCTGAGTGGTGGTGACGACGTACGCAGTACACCGGGGTGACTCGCCGTCATGAGTACGGTGAACAAGTTGGACCGCTCGACCAATGGGTCGCGCGTATTGACGTGGTGCAACTCTAAGAAGTTGGGTACTGTCTCCCTTCCGGAAGCCAATGAGCCATTACGCTCGCACGCCTTCCACGATGCTCAGCGGGCATTTCGTCGGCACAATTCTCGTCAATTTCAGTCCAGCCGCCGCGAACAAGGCGGCGAATTCCTCTTTCGTGCGCTCCCGGCCTCCGATAATCAGCATTTGCATGTCAAGCAACTTGCCCCAGCTAGGATTATTCCCGGCGGACACAACGTTGTCGACCACCAACACTTTCCCGTTCTCACTCATGGCTGCCCGGCAATTGGCGAGGATCTTGACGCACTCGTCATCGTTCCAGTCATGAAGAATGTATTTCATGATGTAGGCATCTCCTCCCTTCGGCACCGCCTCAAAGAAGTTGCCCGATACAAGTCTGCATCGTTCCGCGACGCCTTTGGCCGTGACATGCTGGTCGTTCTCGGCGCGGGCGATGACGGCGCCCTGGTCGAACAGCACGCCTGTGAGCCGAGGATTTGCCTTCAGAACGGCGGCCAGCAGGCTGCCGTGCCCGCCGCCGACATCGACCAACGTCCGAATCTTGGAGAATTTATACGCGGCTGCGATCGCCGGGTTTTCCGTTCGGGAGAGACTGGACATGGATTCGCCGAACACTTCCAGATCCTCCGGATGACGTTCAAGATACTGAAAAATCGGCATCCCGTGAGCCTTGAGAAACGGCATCTCGCCGGTTTTCACTCCGTGGGGCAATTCATTCCAGCTCTCCCACATCCATCTTTCGTTGATCATCACTACCCAGGCATGCATGGAGTTGGGAACCCCGGTTTGAAGCGTCGCGGCGAGCGGTGTGAGTTTGAACCGCCGGCCTTTGATTTCTGCAAAAATGCCGACGCTTGCCAGCGCGCGGAGGAGGCGATAGAGGGCCGAGGGCTGCACATCAGCGGCTGAGGCCAAATCCTCCACCGTTCGAGGACCGCTCTTGAGCAAGTCAGCCAATCTGAGTTTTGCCGCGACATGAACCAGGCGCGAAACCCAGTACCCAATCGCGAGATTCCTCATCATCTCTGGCGGCGACAGTTTCCTGGCCATACCGATCTCCTTCAATCTGTAATGAGCGGTCCCCGTCCTAAAGGTGCTCATATGCGCGGGGCCGGCGTTTTGACGGAATATCTGAATCGAATGGGGCATCAGAACATGCCGCACTCGTTTTACATACCACAAACCATAGCGGTAGGAAAAACTGAAAAGTGACGACTCTGTTCTTTCATCTCGTCAAGCCACATCAGGATATGCTCAGGCATAGCCTGGGGATCCGAGACCTTTCCCCGCGTCCGCGCGCGGTGCCGTCCCAGTCCAAATCCTGATACTGTACCTACACATTCACCCTGGAGTATATCTCGATGTTGTACGACGGCCACGCCCAGGAATGAGGCTGCCGAGGACTTGCCGGAAGAAGGGAACCTATGGGAGGGCTCACGGTTCGACGGCGGAAACTTGCCGCATGTGGCTGGTGAGGCGGTACCTCGTCGCGGTGGCGTTCAAGAATCCGATCGGTTGTTGCTCTCTGGCTGTGCGTCGGCCGCGACGTATTCGTCGATCAACTGTTCCAGTTCATCCAATTGGTTCGGCCGGATCTCCAGAAACTTGACGCCGAACGCCCGATCATGAACCCACCGAATCTCCGCATGCTCGATGTAGATCGGTGTGCTGGCGCCCGGCACAACAAACTTGACCGTTACCTGCTTGCCAGGCGTCGCGGTCAGCGGGCTCTCGAATTTGGCGCCGCCGAGCGACAGATCGACAACCCTGCCCTCCATCTCTTGTTCTTGGGCATTTTCCTGCAGCAGACTCTTGATGTGGGCCCGCACCCGCCGATGTAGACGCCGTTCCATACCCGGTTACCCTACTCCATTGTCCAAGGAAACGCACGGCAAACTTCATTCATCGCAACAACGGTTCCCTTGCAAGTCACAGGGTCTTTCGCTATCGTAACCCGCGATGGTCCCAATTCACTGGCGCCAGATATCTCTAGCCTGCGCGAGCGGCCTATTGTTGCCGCTGTGCTTTCCCAAGTTTGATCTCGGGCTACTGGCTTGGGGCGCCCTGGTTCCGCTGCATCTCGCTCTCGACCAATGTTCGCGACGCCGCGCCTTTTGGGTCGGTTGGCTGGCCGGTCTCATCGGATTTACGGGCATCATGGCCTGGGTGGTCACGGCCATGACCACCTACGGCAAGGTTCCCCTCATCGTGAGCGATGCGATCCTCCTGCTGCTGACGGCCTACCTCGGCCTCTACGTCGGATTGTATAGTCTCGCCTTTGTCTGGCTGCGCGAGATCATTCCGCGATACGGCATTTTCTTCGCCCCCTGTTTCTGGGTTGCCCTTGAGCTGCTTCGCACCTATGCTCTCTCGGGGCTCCCCTGGTGTCTTCTGGGCTATTCGCAATACCGGGAATTGGATCTGATCCAGATCGCGGACCACACCGGAGTCTATGGGGTGTCGTTCCTCATTATCCTGGTGAATGTGGCGCTGGCCGAACTGATTTTATGGCTGATGCCGTTCTTCCGCGGATTTCACCCGGCCAAGCTCCCTTGGGAACTGCTCACGACCGCGGCAGCCTGTATGTTGCTGTCATGGCTCCACAGTTCCCTCGTGCTGACGGAAGAGGACCCGAAACAATCACAATCCTCCATCATCATTGGCGTGGTTCAGCCCAACATCGACCAAGCGGTCAAATGGGACGATCAGTACCGAGACGAGACGATGCAGCGGTTCGACCGGCTGACCGCCCGCCTGGGCACCGACACTGACCTGGTCGTCTGGCCGGAATCCGCGACGCCATTCGTCCTGGAGCGGGAGGGGGACTACCAGCTGCAGCTGATCGACTGGGCGGCCCGCGCGCAATCGCCGATCCTCCTCGGCAGCCCGGCGTTGCGGTTCTACCCGGACCGAAAACCCTATCTCTTGAACAGTGCCTATCTGTTGGGGCCGGACGGCAATCTCCTGGGCCGATACGACAAACACCATTTGGTGCCGTTCGGAGAATACATTCCGCTGAAATCCTCGGTGCTGTTCTTTCTCGACAAATTAGTAGAAGGGATCGGCGACTTCGAAGCGGGATCAGGCGCAACCGTTTTATCGTTCACCCCCAAGTCGTTGAGCGGCAGCGATCCGTCCGACACACGATCCGTCAAGTTCGGGGTAGCCATTTGTTACGAGGTGATTTTCCCTGATCTGGTGCGCAAGTTTGCGGCCAATGGAGCGGAGTTCCTCGTGACCATCACGAATGACGGCTGGTTCGGACCCTCTTCAGCGCCCGCGCAGCATTTTTCCATGGTGGTCTTTCGCTCGGTGGAAAACCATCTGGCCTTTGCCCGTTCCGCCAACACCGGGATTTCCGGATTCATCGACCCCTTCGGACGCATCCTGGACCAGACGCCCCTCTTCACCGAACACGCGTTGCGGGCTTCCATCCCGATCGGTCATTCCCGCACATTTTATAGCTATTACGGCGATGTGTTTGCCTACGGCTGTGCTATAATCACTGCGATTTTGTGGCTGTACGGGTACTTCCGTACAGAGGAACCCACCCCTGGCACAACCGCCATTGAACCCGNNGCTGTCGGAGAGCAAGTCTCCGAGTTACGGGGGCATCTTTGACCTCGCCCGCATGACCGCCGATCTGCAAGAACTAGAAGCCCAAATGGGACAGCCGAACTTCTGGAGCGACGCCCGCTCCGCTGCGGCCGTCAGCCGGAAAAAGGCCACGATCGAGCGCGAGCTGGAAACCTGGCGCGACATCGAGTCCAAGCTGGGCGACCTGAACGCCCTGTTGGAATTAGCGACGGAAAGCAGCGACGCCGGACTGGAACAGGAATTGAGCGCGGAGTTGAGTCGGCTGGAACCACGTCTGGCAGCCCTGCGTGTGGAGATGTTGCTGTCGGGCGAGTTGGACCCGAACAACGCGATCCTCGAAATTCATCCGGGGGCCGGCGGCACGGAATCGCAGGATTGGGCCCAAATGCTGCTGCGCATGTATGTGCGATGGGCCGAAAGCAAGCGATTCAAAGTGGAGACGTTGGATTTGCTGCCTGGAGACGAAGCCGGCATCAAGAGCGTGACCTTGTCGGTGACCGGCCCGTACGCCTACGGCTATTTGAAAGCCGAAGCAGGCGTGCACCGCCTGGTGCGCATCTCCCCGTTCGACTCCAACAAACGGCGGCACACCTCGTTCGCCTCGGTGTTCGTCTATCCGGAATTGAGCGAAGACATCGACGTGGCGATCGAGGAGAAAGATCTCCGAATCGACACCTTCCGCTCGGGCGGAGCCGGCGGCCAAAACGTCAATAAGGTCGAAACGGCGATCCGCATCACACACCTGCCGACCGGGATCGTCGTGCAATGCCAGAACGAGCGATCTCAACTGCAGAACCGAAACGGCGCGATGAAGATTTTGAAAGCCCGTTTGTTCGAGGTGGAGCAGCAGAAGAAAGAAGCGGAATTCAACGCGATCGTCGGCGAGAAGAAGGACATCGCGTGGGGCAGCCAGATCCGGTCGTATGTCTTCCAACCCTATCAGATGGTCAAAGATCATCGGACCGCCCATGAAACCGGGGACGTCTCCTCCGTCATGGACGGCGAGATTGACAGGTTCATCGAGGCCTATTTGAAGAAGAAGCTTGCAAAAGGAGCCGATCAGCCATCGACTGTCGGCAGGCCGGAGGACGACATCTAGCACAACACCGTATCTCGCGAGTCTGAGCATCGCCGCGTGCCTGCGACGAGATACGAACGACGGACGACACTAATATGGACGAACTGAACGAACAACGGCAGCAACGGATCAAGAAACTCGATCATCTCCGCCAGGCTGGGGTGGCGCCGTACGGCACCCGCTTCGAAGTGAAGGACCGGGCCGGACAGCTCGTCAAACAGCACGGCGAGAAAACCAAGGAGATCCTCGATCAAGAAAAGATCCCCTGTACGATCGCGGGGCGCGTCGTGGGCCTCCGCCGTTTCGGAAAAGCCGGGTTTGCCGTGTTGCAGGACGGCTCCGACCGCCTGCAAGTCTATCTCAAAAAGGATCTGCTCACCGAACAGGCCTATATGGTCACGGAGCAGCTCGACCTGGGAGACTGGATCGGCGTCACGGGGGTGCTGTTCCGCACCAAGACAAACGAGTTCACGGTCGAGGTGCATCAGCTGACATTTCTCAGCAAAGCGCTCCGTCCGCTCCCGGAAAAATGGCATGGACTGACGGATGTCGAAACCCGTTATCGGCAGCGGTACGTCGATCTTATCGCCAACCCTCAAGTCCACCACATCTTTGCGACCAGGAGCCGGATCATCGCCGGCATCCGATCCTTTCTGATCGAACGGGGCTTCCTCGAGGTCGAAACGCCCATGATGCATCCGATTCCCGGCGGCGCCACGGCCAAACCTTTCGTCACACATCACAACGCCCTCGGCGTCGATTTGTATTTGCGCATTGCGCCGGAGTTGTATTTGAAGCGCCTGATCGTCGGCGGGTTCCCACGCGTGTTCGAGATCAACCGGAACTTCCGGAACGAGGGCATTTCGACGATTCATAATCCCGAATTCACGATGCTGGAGTTTTACGTTTCCTATGCGGACTACCACGATCTGATCATTTTGACCGAGGAGATGATCTCCACGCTCGCCCGACAGATTCTCGGCACAACCGTCATCGGCTATCAGGGCAAGGAGATCAACTTGACCCCTCCATGGAGGCGCTGGTCGTACCACCAGGCCGTGTGCGAGGTGAACCAGCTCGATGCATCCGTGTTGCAGAATCGGGACAAAGCACTGGCCGCGGCCAAACAGCTGAATGTGCCCGTCGACCCCAACGCCTCGCTGTTCAATATCGTCAATGAAATCTTCGAGGAAACCGTCGAACCCAATTTGCAGCAGCCCACGTTCATTACCGATTATCCGATCGAGCTTTCACCCCTGGCCCGCCGCAAGGATTCGAACCCGTCCCTGACCGACCGGTTCGAGCTCTATATCGCGGGGAGGGAAATCGCCAACGCCTTTTCCGAGTTGAACGACCCCTTGGACCAACGAGAGCGGTTTGAAGGCCAAGCGGCCCAGCGCGAAGCTGGCGATGAAGAAGCCCATCGTGTCGATGAGGACTTTCTCCGCGCGCTGGAGTTTGGCATGCCGCCGACCGCCGGCGAAGGCATCGGCATCGACCGNNTGAGGCCTGAGAAGTAGCGATGGCCCTCCCCTACGAAGTCTTCGTCGGCCTGCGCTACTTGCGCGCCAAACGCCGTAACCGGACGATCTCGCTCAACACCTTCGTCTCGATCGCCGGCATCACGCTGGGAGTGGCGGCCTTGATCGGCACGGTCGGCATCATGACGGGCTTCAAGGAGGACATTCAGGCCAAAATCCTCGGCACCACGGCCCATGTCATCGTGCAGGAACGGATGAAAGAAAACATGGGCGAGTACGACCCGCTTGTCGAGAAGATACGGTCGGTTCCAGACGTCGTCGCCGCAACGCCCTTCGTACTCCGGCAAGTCCTCCTCACCTCGCAATCCGGGGTGCAGGGAATCGTCTTGCGGGGCATCGACCCGCAGCGCGAAACCCAGGTCACTGAACTGGCCAAGAACATGTCGTCCGGTCAACTGACCGACCTGCTGACCCCCGTCACGGTCAGGCAAGCACCGGCCGATGATCCGCTGGGAGAGCCGAAATTGGTGGACCGACCCGGCATCATCCTCGGCAAGGAACTGGCGCAACGCCTCGGCGTGTTTCCCGGCGATACGCTCAACGTGGTCTCTCCTGTGGGGCCGATCAGCGCCATGGGCATGGTGCCCAAGATTCGGACCTTCGCCGTCGTGGGGCTCTTCCATTCCGGCATGTACGAATACGACTCCTCTCTTGCCTATATCGAGCTTGGTGAAGCGCAGAAGTTCTTTAACATGGGAGACAGTGTGTCCGGCGTCGAGGTGAAGGTGACGGACGTGTTCCGTGCCGACGAGATCGCCCGCAACATCGAACATGAGTTGGGATTCAGCCACGGCGCCAGAGATTGGATGCAGATGAATCGCAACCTCTTTTCGGCCCTCAAGCTGGAAAAGACGATGATGTTTCTGCTGCTCGTCTTGATCACAATCGTGGCGTCGTTCAATATCGTGAGCACCCTCACGATGATCGTCACGGAAAAGCAGAAAGAGATCGCGATTCTCAAGGCAATGGGTGCGACCAAGCGCAGCATCCGGCGGATTTTCATGCTGAACGGGTTGATCATCGGGCTGTCCGGCACGGCCATCGGCATCCCGCTGGGTTATGCCTTTTTATGGCTGATCCAGACGTTTTGGACGTTCGATCCGACCGTGTACTATATTTCCAAAATTCCCGTGCATGTGCTGGCCGAGGATGTGCTGCTCGTGGCCGGATCGGCCATCCTGATCAGCTTCGCCGCCACCGTCCATCCGGCCAATCAGGCCGCCAAGCTCGAACCAGTGGCCGCGTTACGCTATGAATAGATTCGCAGGACTGAGGATTGAGGGCCGAAGACTGAGTCGCAACGCTCATTCCAAAATTCCGAGCCTCAGCCCTCCGTCCTCACCGCTCATGACTGAACATGATTAAAGTCACCGACCTCCATAAATCGTTCTCGATGGGAGCCTACGAACTGCCGGTTCTCAAAGGGATCAATATGGAAATCCAGCGCGGCGAGATGATCGCGATCGTCGGAGCCTCAGGGGCCGGCAAGAGTACCTTGCTCCACATCATCGGTACGCTCGACAAACCCAGCAGCGGGACCGTGACGTTCAACGGCCAAGACCTGTTCCGGCTATCGGATGCCCAACAGGCGGACTTCCGAAACAAGCGAATCGGTTTCGTGTTCCAATTTCATCATTTGCTGCCGGAGTTCACCGCGTTGGAAAATGCCGGCATGCCGGCTCTTGTGCAACGGCGCGACATCGCCTCGGTGGAATCCGATGCGAAGGCGCTGCTCACGGAAGTGGGTTTGGAGAAACGCCTACACCACAAACCAGGCGAACTGTCAGGCGGCGAGCAACAACGGGTGGCAATCGCGCGGGCGCTGATGCAGAAACCGGATCTGGTCTTGGCCGATGAACCGACCGGCAACCTCGATTCCCATACAGGAGACGCCTTGTTCGGCCTGATGCGTGACCTAAACCAAGCCCGCGGAATTACGTTCGTCATCGTGACCCACAATGATAAGCTCTCCGCCCAAGCTGACCGCATCGTTTACATGCAGGACGGGATGATCGTCTAACATTCAAGGAACGATCATGGCAGGTCTGATCTTCGGCTGGAAGTCAATGCGCGCTCCGGGAGGGTCGGGGCGGTTCAGAGCCCTCTTATACTTGCTCCTGTCGGCCGGTCTGACTGAGCCCGCCTCACAGGCCCTGGCCGTGGAATTCGTCACCGTCGGGCCGCGGGCGTCCGGCATGGGCGGCGCGGGCGTAGCAGTGACGACGGACGCCCTCGCCACCTATTGGAACCCGGCCGGTTTGGCCATGACACAGACCGTCGATATTCGCGCCCAAGGCACCGGCCTCGCGATCGACCGCCGAGGTTTCGGGGAGGCCATTCGAGATCTGGAAGACTTCAACCCCAACAACCCGAATGTCATCGAGAATGTGGCCCTGGCGCGGGACATCGCCAACCGTCTCAATCATCCCGGCGCCACCTTGTCGATAAATGGGGCGGCCGGTTTCTACGTTAAAGGCCATATCGGCGCGCATGCCATCGGCATCAACGTCTCAGATGTGGCGACCGGCGGTGGGTTCATCAGCACACCGCTTCAAGTCACCACGACCGGTTCTTCGGTATCCGTGGCCGGCGCCATGGCCTTGCGGGGATTGGAAGCCCGGCAATTGTCCTTTTCGTATGCCTATGCTTTTTCCGACAAAACGTTGGCGATCGGCATCACGGCAAAAGTCATCCAAGGGGCGTCCTATTTCGGCCGCGTCGAATTGGAAGGGGGCCAAGGCGTCAACATCAGCAACCACTTCGGCAAGCCGACCATTTCGACGACCTACGGCATCGACCTTGGCGCCATCTACAAACCCACCTCGTGGCTTCGGTTCGGAGTCGTGGCAAAAGATATCAACACACCGACCTTCGACGATGCCCACGGAGGCGAGATCAGGCTGGAGCCTCAGATCCGCGGCGGTATGGCCATCAACCCCTGGTCGACGTTGACCCTCACGGCTGATTTGGATTTCACCTCGAACAATACCCTGATCGCCGGAGTGAAGAGCCAGATCTTGAGTTTGGGAGCGGAGCAGACGTTTCTCACCGAGTTTCTCTCACTGCGAATCGGCACCTTCAAGAATGTGAAGGACGCCGCAGCCCCCTTCATTCCGACGGCGGGGTTGGGGCTGCGATTTTTCTTCTTGCGCGCCGACGTTGGAGGTGGGTATGACTTTCGCGAGGAAGGTGCTCTCGTGTCTGGCTCGATCTCCGCAACGTTCTAGCTGTTCCACATGGTATACTGACGGCATGTCGTCGTTCTCACAACAGATGCGACTCGGATCGGCACTCACAGCCGTCTTATTGTCGGCCGGATGCGGCGGATTGCAGGAAATGTGGGAAGGGCCCGGCGCCAAGGTGTTCCGCCCACAGGCCATCGCCGTGTTGCCCCCGATGGCGAGTCAATACGACGGCGCGCGCGAGGATATTCAAGAAGTACTGGCGCTCGCCTTGAGAAGGATGGGCCACATCGAACGGGTGATGCCGCCAGAGAGTGTGACGGATATTTTTCAGGCCTCGAAGGAGGCCTTCGACTCGCTGGTATTTTACTTCTCCCGGCTGGAAATGACCGGCCAGTCAGACAAGGAGTCGGCTGTCGCCCTCGGTCAGGCGCTCAACGTGGATTCGTTCTTGGTGGTGCGGGTCAACTCATGGGAATACGTCCGCAAGGAAGGCGACAACGTGGGCCGCGTGGGATTGAGCCTGCGCCTCATCGATGCCACGACCGGAACCACGGTCTGGAAAGCGCGCCATGAGCGTTCAAGCAGCTACATGTTTTTCAGGCCGAACCTCAAAACCATCGCCAAGGAACTTGCTCTCGAAATGATCGCCTACATGCCTCCCCAGCCCAGACAGTGACCTCGGCCCGTTTTTCGCGGCACCATTCGAACCGATTGGGCGCAATTACTGCGCCGCTTCGTTCATGGCCGCCTTCAAGGACCGGACGAATTCGGCCACATCCCCGATCATGTCCCGATCTTTCGGGTGAGACTCGATATGCCGCACGATGGCGGAGCCGACGATCACTCCATCCGCAATTTTCGCCACGCTCGCGGCATCCTCCGGAGTGGCCACGCCGAAGCCGACGGCGATCGGAGTCTCGGACACCTTCCTGATCTTTCCCACGTTATCGCCGACGTCCGCCATATTCGTGAGTTTGGCCCCGGTAATCCCCGTGAGCGACACATAGTAGACGAATCCATGGGACTGCTGCGCGACAAACTTGCGCCTGTCCTGGGTACTGGTCGGAGCCAGCAAGAAAATGAGCTGCAGGCCCGCCGCTTCGGCCGGCCCCTTGAGCGGCCCCGCCTCGTCCGGCGGCATATCGGGCACGATCAACCCATCGACACCGGCCTCCTTCGCAGCCTGACAGAAGGCTTCGTGACCCATGGCATAGATGGAATTGTAATAGAGCATCAGCACGATCGGGATGTTCGTGCGCTGCCGAAGCGTCCTCACCAACTCGAGGATGAGCCGTAACGACGTGCCGTTTTCCAACGCGCGCTGGGCCGCTTGCTGAATCACCGGCCCGTCNNCCGGCCATGATATAGGCGATCAGGGCCTTCTTTTTCTCGTCTTTCAGGCGTTGAAACGCGAGGTCGAGCCTATTCAAAGCAGGCGAGGGGCGAGGGGTAAGGGGTGAGGAGCGGGACGAGGATCGCTTCGCGCTCGTGGATTGTTTACGCCGATGACTCGCCACGCGTCCCCCCTTGCTTCTCAAAGCGATACGCCCCGCATGCGCGCAACCTGCTGCACATCCTTGTCGCCGCGGCCCGACAAGTTTACGACGATAATCTGCGATTTTTTCATCCTCGGCGCAAGCTTGACGACATGCGCGATGGCATGCGCGCTTTCCAGCGCAGGAACGATTCCCTCTACGCGAGCGAGCAGGTCGAAGGCCGCCAAAGCCTCGTCGTCCGTCGCATAGGCATATTCGATACGGCCTTGATCATGATAGAGACTATGTTCAGGGCCGACGGCGGCATAGTCCAAGCCGGCCGAGACTGAATGGGTCAAGTTGATTTGGCCGTTGTCGTCTTGGAGCAGATAGGTCATCGTGCCCTGCAGAACTCCCGGCTTGCCCCCTGAAAACCGCGCCGCATGCTTGCCNNGAGAAAGGCGTGGAACAGGCCGATGGAGTTGCTCCCTCCGCCGACGCAGGCCACCAGATAATCTGGTAGTTTGCCCTCCACCGCAAGGATCTGTCTTCGCGCCTCTCGACCGATGACCGATTGGAAATCGCGGATCATCATGGGATAAGGATGCGCGCCGAGCACCGAGCCAAGCACGTAGTGTGTGGTTCGGACATTGGTCGTCCAATCGCGCATGGCTTCGCTGATGGCGTCCTTCAACGTGCGGCTTCCGGCTTCCACGCCGGTCACCGTCGCGCCAAGCAACCGCATACGGAAGACATTCAGCGCCTGCCGCTGCATATCCTCCGTGCCCATGTAGATTTCACACTGCAGCCCGAACATCGCGGCCGCCGTAGCGGTCGCCACGCCGTGCTGCCCCGCTCCTGTTTCGGCGATGACGCGCGGCTTCTTCATCCGCAAGGCAAGCAGCACCTGCCCGATCGCATTGTTGATCTTGTGCGCGCCCGTATGGCAGAGATCCTCGCGCTTCAGATAAATTTTAGCCCCGCCCAGCGTCGCGCTCAGTCGATCGGCGCAATACAAACTCGTGGGCCGCCCGACATACTCCTTGAGGTAGTAGGCCAGTTCATTTTTAAATCGGCGGTCCTTCTTCGCCTTCGCATACTGCGCTTCCAGTTCAAGCAGCGCCGGCATGAGAGTTTCAGGCACATACCGGCCTCCATAGGGTCCAAACCGACCGTGGCTGTCAGGCAATGCAGACATCGTAAGTCTCAACCTTCAATTTTTGAACCGCAGGACAAGGAACCGTCCATCGGCGGCTGTATTTTAACGGTGGAGTATAGTGCCGCACGGCACTATGACACAAGCCTCGCCGCTTCGATAAATGCTTTCACTTTCGCCCGATCTTTCTTCCCCGGACTCATTTCGACGCCGCTGCTGACGTCGACGCCATAGGGACGCACCAGCCGAACGGCCTCGGCCACGTTCGACGGGGTCAGGCCGCCGGCCAACAGAATTGGTACCGTCCTGGCTACTTCCGCCGCCAACGCCCAATCGACCGTCTGCCCGGTACCACCGTACGCCTGATCGGAAAACGCATCGACGAGAAACCCACGCACGCCCGCCCGTCCCTGGAATTCCGCCAGAGCCAGGAACGAGCTGCGATCCCTCACGCGGAGCGCCTTGAGCGCCGGACGTCCGAGCGTGTGGCAATACGAGGCGGTTTCGTCCCCATGCAGTTGAGCGAACGCGAACCCGCATTCATCCATCAGCTTCCGAACGGTGTCGGCCTCTTCGTTGACAAACACGCCGATCGGAAGCACGAACGGAGGAAGTTCCGCGATGATGGTCCGCGCCACGGAGGGCTCGACCCAACGGGGGCTCTTCTTATACATCACAAATCCGAGCGCGTCAGCCCCCGCCGCCACTGCATCACGCGCATCGTCACGATCGGTAATTCCGCAAATCTTGACCTTCACCATGAATCATCCCCCGGGGGTTACGTCGGCTGCGCGCTTGACGTCGCGACCCCGAGCAGCTCCCGCACTTTGTCACCGGTATGCTCCGCCTTGATGAGCGATTCTCCGATAAGCATCGCATGAACCCCGCCCTCGACCAGCCGCATGACATCCTGACGAGAATGAATGCCGCTTTCGCTGACAATGAGTTTATCGGCTGGGACTCTCTTGGCCAAGCGAAATGTCACACCAAGATCGGTCGTGAAGGTCTTGAGATCACGATTGTTGATCCCGATCATCCTGGCGGCGGGAACCCACTCCAAGACCACATCCAGTTCTCGCTCGTGATGCGTCTCGAAGAGAACGTCCATCCCAAGTTCAGAGGCCAACGCATGGAAGTCGATCAACTGCCGCCGCTCCAACGCCGCCACGATCAGCAANNCAGATTTTTTTTGATGTCCGCCAGATAGCGAAGGTCGCCCTGGAAAAAATCCTTGTCCGTCAACACGGAGACGGCAGACGCTCCATGATCAAAATACGCGCGGGCAATGGCCAGGTGATCGAATCGTTCGGCGAATTCTTCCCGTAACAGCCCCAAACTCGGCGAAGCTTTTTTGACTTCCGCGATCAAGGCCGGACTCGCGGCGGTCCTCGTGGCGTCGAGCGCCACGGCAAACCCCAGCGGCGGCGACGCATCTCGGATCATCGCCTTGAGCTCGGCCAGATAGGAGCGACTCTGCTTGTGCCGCAATTCTGCCTTCTTGTGCTCGAGAATGCGATCGAGAATCACGGCCGCTGCGCCTTGTTGGTATACGCGATGAGCCGCTCCAGCTTCTCGGCGGCGGCCCCTGAATCGATGGTTTGCTGCGCCAGTTGAAACCCGTCCTGCAACGTCTTCGCTTTCCCGCCAACCACCATGGCAGCCGCGGCATTGAGGCACACGACATCCCGCTGTGGGCCCTTCCGGCCACGCAAAACCTCTTGCGTGATGCGCGCGTTGTCCGCCGGCGTGCCTCCGGCAAGCTCTTTTCTCGCCGCGCGCCGCAAACCGAATTCCTCCGGGGAGACAAAACGGCTCGACACGACGCCGCCCTTGCCCTCGGAAACTCTCGTGCGATCCGACAACGTGATCTCGTCCAGCCCGTCCATACCATGCACGACGAGGCAATGTTGCGTCCCCAGTTCCAGCAAGACCCGCCCCAGAATTTCAGTCAACTTCGCATCGTATACACCCAGCACTTGATGCGTCGCCCCGGCCGGGTTCGCCAGCGGCCCCAACACGTTTAACAACGTCCTGATCCCCAAGTCCCGCCTTGGCTCGGCGCAATGTTTCATCGCCCCGTGAAAGAGCGGCGCGAACAAGAAGCCGACACCCACCTCGTCGATGCACTCCGCCACACGGTCCGGTTCCAGATCGATCTTCACGCCGAGGGCGGTCAGGACGTCGGCGCTTCCGGATTGGGACGAGATGGACCGGTTGCCGTGTTTGGCCACGGTCATCCCGGCACCGGCGGCCACGAAGGCCGCCGTGGTCGAGATATTGAACGTGTGCGCGCCGTCGCCGCCGGTGCCGCACGTATCCACCACGATTTTCGCGCCGACCCTGATCCGAATGGCGCATGATCGCATCGCTCTCACCGAGCCGACGATTTCATCGATCGTTTCTCCCTTTTGCCTGAGCCCCATGAGGTAGGCGGCGATCTGCGCGGACGTCGCCGCCCCGTTCATGATTTCGGCCATGACCGTTTCCGCTTCCTGTACGGAAAGGTCGGTTCGGTCGGCCAATTTGGCGAGCGCATCTTTGATCATGTCGGTGAATCAGCCTGGATGGTCAGAGTGTGAGAAAGTTCCTGAGCAAATCTTTCCCGACGGCCGTCAGGATCGACTCCGGGTGAAACTGCACTCCCTCGGCCCCCAGCGTCTTATGGCGAATCCCCATGATCTCTCCCTCGGCAGTCTCCGCCGCAATCTCAAAACAGTCGGGAAGATTCACTCGATTGACGATCAGCGAATGGTAGCGCGTCGCCTCGAACGGATTCGGCAACGACCGGTAGATCGTCTTGCCGTCATGCTTGATCAGCGACGTCTTGCCATGCATCAAACGCGGCGCGCGGATGATTTCCCCGCCATAGGCGGCGGCAAGAGACTGATGCCCCAGGCAGACACCGAGGACGGGAATCTTGCCCGCGAACACACGGATCGTCTCGACGGAAATCCCGGCTTCCTTGGGGGTGCAGGGTCCGGGGGAAATCACGATGCGGCCGGGGCGCAGCGCTTCGATCTCTCCAAGCGTAATCTCGTCGTTCCGATACACCTGGACGTCCTCGCCCAACTCACCCAGGTACTGAACCAGGTTGTACGTAAACGAATCGTAATTATCGATGACCAATAGCATGNNCTTCTCTATTCCAGTCCCTGCTCCGCCAGTTCGATCGCTTTCATCATCGCCCGGGTTTTATTGCAGGTTTCTTCGTACTCATGCTCCGGGTTCGAATCGGCGACGATGCCCGCTCCAGCCTGGATGAAGGCCCGATGGCGGGACACCACCACCGTCCGGATGTTGATGCACATGTCCATGTTGCCGGAAAAGCTGAGATACCCCACGGCGCCGGCATAGGGGCCGCGTTTGGTGGGTTCCAGCTCTTCGATGATCTCCATCGCTCTGATTTTCGGCGCGCCGGATACGGTGCCGGCCGGAAAGCATGCCTTCAACACATCGTACACGGTTTTGGACTTGTCCAGTTTCCCGGTCACATTCGACACGATGTGCATGACGTGCGAGTATCGCTCCACGCTCATCAACGATTCCACCTGAACCGATCCCCGCTCGGCCACCCGCCCGACATCGTTGCGGCCTAAATCGACCAGCATGATGTGCTCGGCTCGCTCTTTCGCATCGGCCAAGAGACGGCGTTCGAGCTGCGCATCTTCCTCGGGTGTCACGCCGCGGCGCCTCGTGCCGGCGATCGGACGCACCGAGACAAGCCCGTCCTCGCACCGCACGAGGATTTCCGGCGAGGAACCGACAAGTTCCACGCCGGCGATACGCAAGTAATACATGTAGGGAGACGGGTTGACGAGGCGCAGCGCCCGATAGAGTTGAAACGGCGGCGCTTGCAAGTTGGTCTCCCACCGCTGGGACAACACGCACTGAAAGATGTCTCCGGCTTTGATGTATTCCTGTGTCCGAGACACCATTTTTTCAAAATCCGCCTTGCTCATGTTCGGCGTAAAACGGATGGGAGACCGTCGACGCTTGATTTTTGGTTGCCGAAGAGGCCGGCGCAACAGCGCGATCATCTTTTCAATTCTGTCCGCCGCCGCGCGGTAGGCCGCACGAACGTCGCGCTCGGAACCGGACTTCACATGCGCATTGGCCACGACTTTGATCTTTTGCGAGACGTTGTCGAAGATCAGCAACGTGTCGGTCAACAGGAAGGCAAAATCAGGCAGGCCGAGATGCTCCTTGGTTTTGGCTGGAAGATCCTCGAACGTCTTTACCATGTCGTACCCGATGTAGCCCACGGCTCCCCCCACGAAGCGAGGCAAGCCTGGAACCGTCACCGGGCGATAGGTCTCCATGAACTCCCGCAATCGGTCCAAAGGCGCACCGCGACCCGGGATTCGCTGGCTGCGCGTTCCTTTCCTGACGCACAGATCCCCCTCGTCCTCGACGATGACGACGGGGGCTCCACTCCCAAGAAAGGAATACCGCGCCCACTTTTCTCCCCCTTGAATGCTCTCCAGCAAATAGGCCGACGGACCGTGGTCGATCTTGGCAAAGGCCGAAACCGGCGTGTCCTGGTCCGCCAAAATCTCTCGGTACAACGGAATGAGGTTACCCTCTTTCGTGTAGGACCGAAATTCGTCGAAGCTGAGTGAATACGCCGGCTCCGCCATCCCGTTCCGCTCGCTATTCTGTTCCCACAATGAGCCGTTGGCCCACTTCGATGATGTCATCCGGCAACTTGTTCATCTTCTTCAACTTCTCGGTCTCGATCCCGTATCGCCGGCTGATACGGAAGAGCGTCTCTCCCGGCTTGACGACGTGGATGGTCGTGCCTGCTTTGACAGAAGACATCGGTTCCGCCGTTCTCTCCGCATCTTTGCTCTTGGACGACCCGGACGAAAATCCCCCGATATCGCCAAGAATCTGCGTCGGCGGCACGGCCGGTTTCGCCTTCGGCTTCGGCTTCGGTGGCGGACTACCGGTCCTCCTCATATCTTCCATGGCTTTCCGTTCGAGAACGGTGGCTTCTTTGACGGCCTCGGCTTCTTCTTGGAGGCGAGTCATTTGTTCACGTATCGCCTGTACTTGGGCAAGTAATTCTCGGTTGCGGGCCTCGAAATCAGCCAATTCACGCTTGGTTCGCCTCACCTCGCCGTCCAATTCGACCGTTCGTCTTTCCTCTTGCGCCAATAACCGTTGAAAATTCAAGCTTCTTGCCTTTTCGGCGTTGTATTTTTCCTCCAGCACGACGCATCCGCTGAGCAGCGAGCAGCAGAGCATGAGCGTTCCAGTCAGCGCCCTCCTTGACGCTCGCCCATCCACTTTCGTTGTTCCTTTCTGCATACATCCCTCCTTTGACGCCACTGCCCATCGAGGCCTGTACCACGCCCCTTTGGCCGACTCCAAGCAGACCACCGGAGAAAGGATTAGAATAGTGGCCGACGCGGCGAAAGTCAAAGCGAACCAAGGATGGTGAACAGAACGTCGTTGGTTTGACCCTCTCCGCAACCCTATGGTACGGTCGTGCCGCCAAACCCGCTTCGGTGCCGTTCCGATGCAGCACGACCTTTTCGATAAGAACGCCTCCGACCAATCTGCGCCGAATTCCCCCCCTTCCCTCAAAGAACGGTTGACCCGTCTCAGGGATCAGATCAGGCATCACGACTATCTCTACTATGTGAAGGACCGCCCGGAAATTTCCGACGGTGAATATGACCGGTTGTTTCGAGAGCTGGTTGACCTGGAACAGGCCCATCCGGAACTCGTGACGCCGGACTCTCCGACACAACGAGTCGGCGCTCCTCCTTTGGATGAACTCGACAAGGCGCCGCACGAGCGGCCGATGTTGAGCCTAGACTCGCTGGTCGACTGGCAGGATGTGGTGGCGTTCGATCAGCGGATGAAGCGGGAGCTCGAGACAGACCAAATCCGCTACACGGTGGAACCAAAATTCGACGGCCTCTCGGTAGAACTGGTCTATGACCGAGGAATCTTTCTTCGGGGGGCGACCAGAGGAGACGGCACGACAGGCGAAGACGTCACGGTCAATCTCCGCACGATCCGCTCCTTGCCGTTGCACTTGCAGGCCGGCGGCCATCCGCCGTCCCATCTCTCCGTGCGGGGTGAAGTCTACATGCGCCTCGACGAATTCCATGCCTTGAACCGCCGGATGGCAGAGCGGGGGGATGAGACNNACCTGCTACGAGGTGATGGCTATGGACGGGATGCCTCCGCCGACACATTGGGACGAGTTGAACTCGCTGGCCTCGTGGGGACTTCCAACTCCCACTCTCCGCCGGCGTTGCGACACGATCGAGGAGGTCATGGCGTTTCACCGCGAAACCGAACAGGGGCGCGACGACCTTCCGTACGAGATCGATGGAATTGTGGTCAAAGTCGACCGGCGCAGTTGGCAAGAGCACCTCGGGGCGAAATCCAGAAGCCCCCGCTGGGCGATCGCCTACAAGTTCGCCCCGCGAAAAGAAGTCACCAAAGTCCATACGATCATCGTGTCGGTCGGCCGAACCGGCACCTTGACGCCGCTCGCGCTCCTGAACCCGGTCGAAGTCGGCGGCGTCACGATCAGCCGAGCCACGCTTCACAATGCCGATGAAGTGGCTCGCAAAGACGTGCGTGACGGCGATACTGTCAAGGTCGAGCGGGCCGGCGACGTCATTCCGGCGATCGCCGAACGAGTGCCGATGCCGGGTGAAACGCGGTCGGCGCCGTTTGCCATGCCAGACCATTGCCCCGCGTGCGGGGCGGCGGTCGCCAGAGAAGGCGCCTACTTTTACTGCACAGGACAAGCAGCCTGCCCCGCGCAGCTGAAAGGAGCTGTTGAACACTTCGCGTCCAAACCGGCTCTCAATATCGAGGGGTTGGGGAAAAAAACGGTCGCGCAGCTGGTCGATCATGGACTGATCCGGGACCTCTCGGATCTCTATCGACTCACCCGTGAGCAAATCTTGGGGTTGGAGGGCTTCGCCGAACGCTCCGCCACACTCTTGCTTGAAGCCATCTCTCGGAGCAAGACCGTGTCGTTGGACCGTTTTCTGCTCGGTCTGGGAATCCGCCAAGTCGGCCGGCACATCGCTGCAGTATTGGCCAGGGAGTTCGGCTCTCTGGACGCCATCATGTCGGCAGACCAAGAGCGTTTTCTGGCGATCAAAGAGATTGGACCGGAGATTTCATCAAGTCTGGTCTCCTACTTCCAAGAACACTCAAACCGGCTCGTGATCGATCGATTGAAGAATGCAGGGCTTTCCATCAGAAGTACGCGCGTTGTCCAGGCTGGAGCCTCGGTTCCCTTTTCTGGAAAGAGTTTCGTCTTCACGGGCGGGCTCACGACACTCAGCCGCGACCAGGCCAAGGCCCTGGTGGAACAGATGGGAGGCACCGTCTCATCCAGCGTCAGCCAAAAGACGTCTTACGTGGTAGCAGGCGCCGATCCAGGCTCGAAACTCGATCATGCTCGGCAGCTGGGGGTGAACGTCCTCGATGAAAACGAATTCCTCGCCCTCGTCAAGGAGCAGGAAAGAGGCTAGCCTACGGGGTTGAGGTTGGCTGGTTCGACAGGGACGGCCGCTTTCTCTTCTTTAAAGATCTGAACGCTCCGGATGGAGCGAGGATCTGCCTCGTGAACGACTAGGCGGCAATTTTCGATACGAATTTCTTCCCCATTGACGGGAATCCGGCCAAGGTTTTCCTGAATCAGCCCCCCGATCGTCAACGCCTCATCTCCAAGCTCGACCTTGAGGAATTCATTTACCTTGCGGACTTCTGTCCGCCCGTGCACCAAAATCTGGTTTTTCCCGATGCGTTTGATCAGATCCTCGGTGATATCGGTTTCATCGGCAATTTCGCCGACCACCTCTTCGAGCAGGTCTTCGAGCGTCACCAGCCCCATCACACCGCCGAACTCGTTGACCACGATGCCCATGTGCCGTTTTTCCTGCTGGAACTGTTTCATTAGATCATCCGCGGTCTTTCCGGCCGGGACAAAGAGCGGTGGATTGGCAATATCGCGAAGGCGCGCATCGGACCTGTCCTTCGCCAGCTCCGTGAGTGCTTGAGTCTTGGAAAGAATGCCCGTGATGTTGTCGAGGTTGCCGTCGTAGACGGGAATGCGTGAGTACTTGCACTTGTACAGCAGATCCTGGGCCTCCTTGAGCCGAAGATTGCCGTCCAGCGCAAGCACATAAATGCGCGGCGTCATGGCGTCTTCCGCCGTAATGTCCTTGAGTTGAAAAACATTCTTGATCATCTTCACTTCTTCCGATTCGATTTCGCCGGCCATTCCGCCTTGGTCCAGCATGATCTTCAGTTCTTCTTCCGTCACCAATGGATGAGTCAGTCCCTTCCCTCCCGTCAATTTGTAGATTAACGGCACCATTAAGAAAAGGATCGGCTTTAACATCACCTGCACCCAGTAGACTGGGTACGCCAAGTTCAATGTCACCGGGACAGCAAACTTGGCGGCCAAGGTCTTGGGAATGACATCCACGGACACGAGCAGGACGAATGTCAGAATACCCACCATGACCGCGATGGCTTCTTCGAAGACGCTCTTGCCCCCATAAATATTGAGCGTCATAAAGGTGGCGAACATGGGGATCGCGGTGCTGACCAGCCGATCTCCCACCAGAATGGTCGAGAAGAGCCTTTGGGGATCGCTCCTGAGTTGAAGCGCCTTAGCGGCCCGTTTGCTTCCGTTTTGCGCCATGGCTCTCAGACGTGTTTCGTTGACCGAGAAAAACCCGATCTCGGCAGTGGAAATAATGGCGGACAACCCTATCAATCCCAAAAGGATGAGGATATCCATTGCGGTTGTTGGTTACGGACGTTCTACCAGAGCGGCTGGCCCGACGAGATGGCGTGTATCACAAAGATGCTGCTCCTGTGCACACCTTTCAGGGGGTATCGGCACAAGACTGCTCAGAGCCTGTTTCATGAACTTCACAGGAGATACATGTATCACAGGGGGGATTCTGAGGCAAGCAATTCAAATAAAGCTTCAGGCAAATCAAGGCTTTGCGAAAACAGCATCTCCGTGTTACGGCTAGATCTATCCGTCATCCCGCACGACGATGGATTGGAGATTGAGCATGCGGTCCAGGCGATCCGCTGCAGCCTGGGCTTCGGCCTCCATTAAGAACTGACCGATTTGAACCCGATAGAGACGCCCCTCCGGCAAATCGACTCCCACGATTCGCCCTCCCGCAAACTCGCTCCGAGCCCGTGCAAACAGCGCTCTGGCATTCTCGGGGTCGGAAAAAGCGCCGACCTGTACTCGTAATACTCCCATTCCTTGGGGCCTGGGAGCATAGCCGACCACTCGAAGTTCGATTTTGTCCGTTCCTTTGCCTGTCATGCCGATCGCTTTCGCTCCTGCCAGCGAGAGATCCAGCACTCGCCCCCTTATAAACGGGCCGCGGTCATTGATCCTTACCGTAACCTTGCGGCCGGAGGTCATGGAACGGACCACAGCGATGGAACCGAGAGGTAATGTCCGATGAGCAGCGGTCAAATGGTGCATGTTATACCGTTCGCCGTTGGCCGTCTTGTTCCCGTGAAAGCCAGGTCCATACCACGAGGCCACGCCGCGCTCGACAAATCCGATCGGGTATCCGGGGAAACGGTGAACCGGAGGGTGAGACGCTCTACAACCTTGAAGCGCAATCCCGCCGAACAAAATTACCGCGGCGGCCAATCCATGGACTATTCTTGGAAGCGGCAGCGGCCGCATTGGTTAAAACTCGTCGAGTGATTGGGTACGAAGCAACGTGAGGGCTTTTGCGGTATTCGAGACAGTCAACACGACAATAGCCCGTTTCCCCTCTCTGGACGGCGTACAGTAGCCGCATTTGATATTGATTCGGCTCTTGGTCAACAGATCGGCAACTCGTTTTAAGGCGCCCGGTTTATTTTCAAGGCTGAGCAGCAGCGCCGTCTCTTCCGTAAACTTGATCTTCGCGGCCTTGAGAGCGGACCGAGCGGCCTCCACATCCGCAACCAGCAAACGCAACTTACCGGTGCCTGCCACCTCCGGAGCGGAAAACGCCTTGATATTGACCCCGGCTTCTCCGAGCACCGAGGCCACTTTGGCGATCACCCCAGGCTTACTCTGACCGCTGACGACAAATTGGGTAGTGGTAGGCATCCCTTCAACTCCGTATCTGAGTGTCTACTATACCGCCTGTTTCACGATCGGTCCAGTTTCGATCGGACAACTTCCTGCTCTCCGCCTGATAATCAAGCCCGGCTTCTGCGACGCGTCAGTCATCTCCCGATCACGAACATCCTCCTGGATGTTCCGTTCGCGAAGCATCGTATTCAGATGTATGGACGGTTCGCCAACTAGGAATTGGCCATCTGTATATAGGGGGATGATCACCCTGTCAACGATAAATAGAGTGCCGGCCCAATCTCCTGATCGCGTTGCAAGACGAGTTGAGCGTGTCCGCCATGGCAAGAAAACAGCTGGCCTGTCACCGGAATGCGTCAAGGATACTGACAAGTGACCGACCAAGGCGGATTCACGCGATCTGTCCTGTCCTTCGCCGGCAATGCACAAGGTAAGATCAGACCCCGCACTCTCTGCACTCTTTCCTCTCTAGCCATCGGCTAGCCTAGATTGTCCTCGAGCTCCGAGCGGTCCAACGTCTTTTTGATCTCATCCGACTCAAACCACCTGAGGGATGCGCCCACCTCGGCCTGAAACTGCTTGATGCGCGCTCGCACGGATTCCTCCACGCGCTTGCGCGCGCGATCCACCGCTTGCAAGGTCTGCTCTCTGGCCTCACCGCTCAAGTCGTCGGCCTTGTCTTTGAGCTTCTCGAGCGGCTCNNCTCTGCATCCAGTCGCGCGCGCGGTCGAGGTTGTGTTTGTCCCAGTATTCGTACACCTGTTGGCGGGTTTCCTTGAACAGCGGCAACACGCCGCCCTTCTCCGCCTGCACCAGCGCGCGGTAATTGACGGCGCGTCCCTGGAGCGCCTGGTTGCTCTCGATCCAGGCCTGCAACTTCTCCCGCGCGTACTCGGCCGCCTTCTCGGCCGCCTCGCCTACGCCATCGGGAAGTCCCGCGAGATCCGCTGCCGCACCGCCGAGTTTTTCAACGGCAAGCAGCGGGAACGTGCCCGCATAGCTGATCTTCTCCTTCATCGTGCGGTCGGCCTGCGTCAGCTCATCGATGATGCGCTTCGTTGTCGCGAGCATCTCTTCGTAGAGCTTCTTCTCCTCTGACTGCAGCTTATTGCCTTCGTCGACGATGGTGCGCCACTTCTGATCCAGCACCTCGGTGTAGGCCTTGAGGCTTTCGCGGTTGGCGCAGAGATAGTCGCGAACCTGCGCGGCGTTGGCCTTGCCCAATGCCTCGAAGAACTTGCCCTCATTCGCCATCACTGTGAGCTGCCAGCGATAGGCGGTCGCCGCGGCTTCGGTGGGCAACTGAATGTTGTTGAGCGCGTCTTCGAAGAACTCCGGCGCCTCGGCACGCATGGTACCGGTGAGATCGCTCCAGCTGCGCGCGGAGTCATCATCGTCGTCTTCCTCGAGCACTTTGAGCAGGTCCTCAAGCGCGTCCCGTCGCCAGGATTTGTACTTTGCGATGGCGGCCTCGAAGTTCTTGACGGCCTGCTCCGGCAGCAGGGACTTGAATACCTCCATCTCTTTCAGCAGTTCGTCGGGGCGTTTGGAGAAGTCGGACATGGCGCCTCCTACAACACGTTGCGCGTGGTGATGCGCCAGGGACCGCCGTTGCGGCGCTGCAGTTGCCACACGCGCGTGAGCTCGTTGGTGCAGAACACGTGGTCACCGTCTTCGAACTGGCCGACGTGATCCATGAGCAGATGCACCTGCTCCACCTGAGGTGCGCCGTCGAACTCGTCACCCTTGAGGATCACGCGTGGCTCGCTCTCCCACACCGGCTCCACATGCGCGACCTTGTGCAGCATGAGATTGCGGGCGCGCGTGTAGTCGGACGTGTAATTCTTGTACGGGTCGAAGGGGCGGTAATACGGCCGGCCTTCGCCGCTCCATGCCACCCAGTCGGCGTACAGCGCCAGCCACAGCTTCTCGTCGCCCGTCTTCACCGCCTGCACGTAGGCGCGCATGACATCGCTTGCGCTGGCGTCGTCCTGAGGTGCCGCCGTGTCGCGCGGGATGGCGTGCTCCGCGCCTGCAAACGATGCCGCCTGGCCCGTCACGTCCGCAAAGAAGTGCCCCGGCACGCGCACAGCGAGCACCTCGATGTTGAGACCGATCTTCGCGCCGCCGCGCGGTGTGACCACGAGTTTGCTCTCCGGCGAAACACGGCCGATCACGTCATATTGCTCGGGGACGCGCGGCTCGACGCGCGCCTGGTATTCGGCGAGGCGCGTCCAGAACCTGTGCATCGACGGTTGATCAGCGGCGACGTAACAGTTGTAACCGGAGTGCGAGGTGACGAACACGGGACGGTCGCCGTCCTTGACCGATTCGCGCCAGCTGAGGCCTGGCAACATGATCACTTTGCCGACGATCGGCGTGCGGTCATCGCGCACCAGGTGTAGGGTTGGGAGCTCATTGACCACGCCGTGGGCTGTGAGAAACGCCGTCCATGCCGCTTCGCCCGCCGCGGCGATGTCCTTCTCGATGATGTCGCTCTGCTCGCGGAACGCGAGCGCGTCCGTGGGCAGCTCAACCGTGCGGCCGCGCAGGGATTCCGCGACGCGCTCCCAGTCTTCGGCGAGGCGCTTCGAGAATTCGCCGGGATAATCCTTGAGCGCTGCATCGATGCGCGGCTTAATCTCCAGGTGATGGGCAAGCTCGAGCCGGCTGTTGAACTTGCCGAGCCAGCGGCCGTCGAGGACGCATTTCCATTCGAACTCGCGACGCTCGAGCCAGCTCGACCACGTGTCGCCGACGTCGTTTTTCCCCAGGCGCTCCGGCCCGCCAGGCGCGATCGCCGGCTTACCGGCCGGCGTGTAGTAGATGCGCTCGGCGCGCACCGCACCCGTCACATCGAGCTGGCTCCAGCCGCGGCCCGGCAGGTTGCGACGCAGGACCGTGAGCTCGAGCGGCGAGCCGTCTTTCAACCCGAGCTCCGCGAAGAGCTTGGATTCATAGAGTCCGCCGATCACGTGGTCTCGCCGGAGGCGCCGTTCCTTGGGATCAGTGGGCAGCGTGAGGGGCGTGCCGTTCACTCCGATGATGCGGTCTTCCACGCGCAAATCGCTGTCCCGAAAGCCGCTGTCCCAGCGGATCCAGCTCACGCGCGCGTAAAGCTCGCCGGCCTCGTCGATCAAGGTGATATCGAGGTCGGACTTCAAGTCGTCGGAGATGATCTTTTCGAACGTCCCGTTGCTCATGTGTCACCAGCAAAAGAGGCGGGTGCGGACGAGTCAATCCGCCCGCGCCCGCCGAACATGGCTTCTTCGTCTTGTACATCCCCCGACGGGCATGAGTCATTACGGCGTTAGGCGGGGCCTCCTTCCGGCAGCCGCCAAGGCGGATTCAAGCGGTTCTCCCCGGCTCGATATAACCTGACCTCGTGCCCATCAGGGTCCTTCAGCCGCGCCTCCCGCCAAAGATAATCCATATCCGTCGGATCCAAATGGAAAGATAGTCCGGCAGTCCTAAGCCGACCGCACACTTCGTCCAGATCTTCGCACTCTAGGTAGAGTTGCGCACGGCACTCAGTCGGTGTCTCCCCGGTAACTTCAAGTGAGAGCGTTTCATCACCATCCGGAAGCATGAATCTGACATATCGGGGCTCTTCCAATACGATGGGTTTCAATCCGAGCTTCTCATAGAACGACCGAGAGGCGCCGAGATTCGAGACAATCAGCGTGATGTGATTCAGACGCAAGCTGCATCCTCTATCGCTTGCATGGGGTCCGGTGCTCCCGTTCCGCCTAACTATCAAGTCTCCTGCAGAGTGCCTGTGCAGTTTTGCGCGGTAGACTAAGGAGTCACAGAGAAGGCAACTCTACTGGAAACGCCAGTGCTTGTCCAATCGTCCATCCAGCCAGCCGGTCGGGATAGACTGTGCAACTCGCAGTCTATCCGGCTCACAGCCCGCAGTATATCCCGGTCCGTCGCCCCTGGTCAGAGCCAGTCTGCCTGGCTACCGACGCTGTGCACCCCTCCGATTACGGACATGCGTGTAGATCGTGGTTGCGCTGACGTCCTTGTGCCCGAGGAGTTCTTGGATCGACCGAATATCCTAACGGTCCTCGCGTAAATGAGTGGCAAACGAATGCCGGAAGGTATGACAACTGGCTAGTTTGGCAATTCTGACTTCCCGAACGGCTTCTTTGACCGCACGCTGCAAGACGGTTTTGTGAAGATGATGCCGTTTCAATTCACCAGACTGCCTATCCCGATACAGCTTTGACGTAGGGAAACCATGGGGTTTGTAGCTCTCTGACATCTGTGAATTCTTCATAAACCCATATGAATAAAGCGCGTTAGGCTGCATAGGCGTGAAGTTTAATACCGAGAGCCCGTGCGACCTTCAGAATGGTCGCGAGGCTGGGATTTCCGTTGGTGCTCAATGCCTTGTACAAACTTTCACGACTCAGTCCGGTCTCTCGTGCCACATGAGCCATTCCCTTCGCCCGCGCAATGTCACCCAAAGCCCGGGCAATTCCTGCCGCATCGTCAGGGGC
Source organism: Nitrospira sp. UBA6909 (assembly GCA_002451055.1). Classification (GTDB taxonomy): domain Bacteria; phylum Nitrospirota; class Nitrospiria; order Nitrospirales; family Nitrospiraceae; genus Nitrospira_D. Next base: position 41,571 of record DKBD01000173.1, read on the forward strand.
TTCCTCAAGCCAGGCATCGAGGTATGCAGCCATTTCCTCAGGCGTCCGCAATTGAGCCGCGACGTCATAGGGGATTGTTTTGGTCTTTTTCTTTGGCTGGGAGGTCTTCTGTTTCGCGGCTTTCGGCATGGGGCGCTCGTCCTATAGATGTTTCGCCAACTCAATGGCCATTCTGATGTCCTTCTTCTGTGACGACTTGTCTCCCCCGGCAAGCAGAATCAAGAGGCGATTACCTCTCTGTGTGTAATAGACGCGGTAGCCAGGACCGATCGGGATCTTCAATTCAGACACTCCGTGAGCGAGATCACGATGCTGTCCGGGATTCCCATGAACAAGTCGGTCCACTCGAACCTGAATCCGAGCACGTCCTGCGCGATCGTGAAGGGAGTTGATCCATTCGCGGTAGACCTCGGTTTCTTCAACGATCATTCGCACCAATGTATCCCACAGGATACAGCCCAAGTCAAGCCGAGTGGGGTGTGTCGATGGATGAAACGCACGAAGCCAGTCTCAGTGGTCGTATACGGGCAAGCCAGGATCGGTCTCAGAATGGCAATGCGGAACCGCATCCAAGGGGTCGATTCGACCACTCAGATTTTTCTGGATCGCTGTAGACAGTCACGATATCAAAGCCGAACCCCATTAGCGACCACATAGTCTAGATAGCAAAGCCTGACCCCATTTNNTTCCAGCTCTTGTCGAACCAGGATTCCAGTGGCCCATAAAGGCGCATGAACACGAAGTAGCTTTTTCCTGGCATGGTCTGGACCCAGTTATCCCCATGGCCCATCGGCGCCTTCGGTCCGAACCAGATTGTGTACGATCCATCCGCGTTAGGTGCGACCTTCGGGTTGAGGCTGTCGAGCCCGCCTAGCTTCTGGTCGGTTTCGAGGATCGAGCGGTGCTGTCCGGAGTAGACCATGAAGGACCAGAACGCCTTGGCAGGAACGGGGCTGGGCAGGGTCACGGAATAGGTCTTGCCACCGTCGAGGTAGTTGCCTTTTGAATCACGGACGGTCATCGGATAGACCGAGCCGGTGCCGACCTTGGGAGTGGCCATGGCAGGGGTCACACCGGTGGCGATGTAATGCCACAAGACCCGGTTGTCCAGACTCATAGCCCCGCCATCCAGGAAGTCATAGGTGCCGGCGAAACTGGCATACCAATGGCGGTCTGGGTAGTAGTAGGTGCTCTGGGAGCGAGGCGCGAAGGAGATTGAACGGGCAGTGGCATTGCCGATGGCTACCGCCTCGGTCAGTAGCTTCTTCATCCGGGCATCCGGCACAAACGGACTTCCTTTCTTGATCCCGATGGCGGCGAACAGGCCTAGGATCTCGGCGTCGAAGGCGTCCGCCGGCTCGTACTGGATGACGGCGTTCATCTCCTCGTAGAACTTGAAGTCGTTGGCATGCACCGTGTTGATGGCCATGCCGGACACGTTGACGAACCTCTGCGCGGGCGGGTTCTTGGACTGCGCCAGGGAATACAACCGGAACCTCTCCTTCACTCCACGAACGGCCCCGGCGATGTCGCCATTCTTCACGAAGATGCGGAAGAAAGCCGGGTTCCGGTAGGTGGGGACCTTCACCACGAAGTAGCCCGGCGGAATCTCGCCTTGGTAGGACGAATGGACGAAGAGGTACTTGCCGCCCTCGCCTCGGTCCGGTCCGGTCACGCCGACATCCGTGACCCAACGAAAGAATGCATCACCAACGGGCCCCAGCACCCCAGGTGGCACCTCCATCACCATCGGGCCGTCCTTGAGGTTCAATTCAAGCATGCAGTACGGCGTGGTCGAATTGGGCGTGAGGAAAATCGACCGTGCATCCATCAGATTCTCTGTGATGGCCATGTCCCCAGGCTTCATGCCGGCTTCCTTGAAGCCCTCGAGAATGGCGTAGACGGAAGCCGCAGGCATGCCGCTCAGGAACGCTTCCGCCCCGCGTGCCACGTCGATGAAGTCATAGGTCTTCGCGACGGTGGCCTTGTCCGGCAGNNTTGATCGTCGGCGGGAACCATTCGCCGCGCTTCACAAGGTCCTTGGGGACGTAGGTTCTGAGAGTCAACGAGAAGGCCTTTCCGGCCGGCGCGGGGAGCCAGTTCGACTTCGGCACTGCGCGGTTTGGCTTGCTCGAGAGAAGGATTCTCAGCGACCCGTCGGCCTCACTGCTCAGTGGCGAGTAGCTGTTGAGGTTGAATCGATTCAGCGGGTTCGGCACCACACGATAGTCCGGCACATCCACGAGGATGATCGACCAGTAGGCATTTACGA
>DKBD01000238.1 GCA_002451055.1 Nitrospira sp. UBA6909
TCCATTGGCTCCTGCAACGTGATCAACGCGCCGCCTGCTTCCGCCGAGCGGTAACAGGCTTCGGCAATTTCCACGGCGCGGCATCCATCCTCTCCCGTAATCGGCATGGGCCCGCCCTGTTCAATCGCCTGTAGAAACGCAATGAGGGTGGCAAGGACCGTCTGAGATGGAGGAAACTCCATCTCTTCTCGCTCGTCCGTCTGGCCGGCCCACCAAAATCGGCGATGGGGCCAATCGGCGCGAGCTCGCCCCCCCGATCCGATCCATTCCGCCACTCCGATTCGCTCCTCCGGCAGACGGGCGATGTCGAGGATGCACGCCGTTCCCCCTCGCGTCGTCAGATGAGCGGACACGACTGTTTCCGGCGCAGTCGGGGGAAGCCGGTTCATGGTACACGAAACATCCCGCACCTCCTCTCCGGTCAGGAATCGAACCAGATCCAGCAGATGCACGCCGATTTCCAATAACGCGCCGCGCTTGCCGTACCCCTCGGCATGGCCAGGTGCGGTCTCTCTCGTTTGGATATGGCTGGTTAAGAGCAGCCGCTCCGAGCACCCGATAGCTTCTCGGCGTTTCTGTATCGCCTGAATCGACGCATCGAACCGCAGTGTTTGTGCCGTCATCAATGGAACACCGGCCTGTCGAGCCGCCGACACCATGGCCCGCGCCTCGGCCGCCGAGGCCGCCAAGGGCTTTTCAATCAACAGGGGCTTGCGCGCCTGGACCGCGAGCCGGCAAATTTCAGGGGAGAAGATCGGAGGAGTGACAACGATCACGGCCTCGACGGACGGATCCTCGATCAGCGAACGAGCTTGCCCATACACGGTGACTGATTCAGCGCCTTGAAGATCGAGACCCCGTTGGGGATGCTGCCGACAAACGGCTCTGAGTGAAGCGGCCGGAAGATCCTCCAGAATGTGCCTGGCATAGCGCATCCCATGGCGTCCGACACCGATCAGCCCGACTCCGATAGGGGGCTTTTTCATCATCATGAGACTCCGCAACGTATTCACTCTAAAGCGAAGGAAGCCGCCGGTCAATGGAATGCATTGACATTCCCGCAAACGGCTCCCTATAGTCATTTTCATGACGAAAACACAGACCGCCCCGTTTACACTGCAACAAATCGGAACCGGGACCGCGCGGTTTCCCAGCGGAGTCCCCATTCCCACGCACACCGACCAAATGGTCGATCCTTATTTCAGAACACGAATGCCGAAAGAACATCAGATTGACAGTCTGCTGTTCTGGCCGCAGGAACAGGGCGTGTATCCGAGCTTGGTCCTTCTCCACGATTGGTGGGGACTCACCGCACAAATCAAGGATATCGGCGCCCGCCTGGCCTGCGAAGGCTACATGGTCATCGTCCCCAACCTCTACGGCCGGCTGGGAGGGATGGTCACCGCCAACGACGAGGTCGCCTCGGCGCTGATGGACAAACAAACTGAGGCGCAGGTGCTGACGGACATCAATTCCTGCTGCGAATACCTCAACACACGCACCATCGCCAAACGAAACATTCATGGCGTAGTCGGGTACGGCATGGGCGGTTCCTATGCCCTGCGCTTCGCCTGCCACCGCAAGCGGGTGCGCGCAGCCGTCTCATACTACGGCAAGATGATTCAGCCGCTGGAATTACTGAAGGACCTGTCATCGCCGGTGCTGTATCACCAGGCCGGCAAAAATTCATGGTCGACACCGGAAGAGATCGATGCCTTCCGCGCTGCCGCCGCAGAGCATGGGAAGCGGGCCGAGATCCATACGTATCACGACGCCCCTCATGCATTCTGCAATGACATGAAACCGGAGGCCTACAGAGCCGACGACGCGTCGCTGGCCTGGGAACGCACCGCCAACTTTCTTAAAAGCTGCTTCCAAGGCACATAATCGGAAACGGTGCGCCTCTCACTATCGATATTGATCTTGAGAAGAATGATGGCGGCTGTGCAGTTTCGTAACCGTCTCACATGTCAAAGCGCCTGGATAATTGCCGCGGGAATGATCGTCGGGGCGGCTGCGATTTTCTGTCCCGTCATGCCGGCGACGGCAACCCCTGCCGAACAAGTTTCGCCGGCGGTGCTGTTCGACGTGGTCGCGGGAAACACAGCCGAGCTCGCCGCAATCGATTCGAATGCCGCCGCCATCACATTGTTCACATCGGCCATCGGCCCCTCCCTCGGCTTGAAGGATGCGACCGGCATACTGAGCGCCAAAGGCCTGTCGGCCCAGATGGTGAAGGAATTGGGCCTTGTCGAGTTGGCTCAGTCCGCCCATGAACTCATGGCGGCCCTGGCGGCATGGCAGCTGGCCGAGTCGGTCCATCGGACACAGACAGCGAATCCTCCCTCTGTGCTTCCAACGTTGCCTCCCCCGGCACGGCAAGAGTGGATGAACGGCGCAAGCCGCTTACTGAATCTGGGCGATTTTTTTCGGCTGATGGCGGACCAGCCTGTCCCTGATTCATCCTCATCTACGCCACAGACGCAACAACGCGAAATGCTCTTCGCTGCCCATCAGCTGGCCTTTGAGGCACAGCAACGGGCAATGGCCTCATGGTGGTCGCTCTACAACTGGAAGGAGCGTGTCCGACAAGCCAGAGGCCTCGCCCGCCTCTGCGGAACCTGGCAATGGACCTTGCACAACCATCAGAATCACCGGGAACAGAAGATGGTCATGCTGTTTCCTCCCCCAGGATACAGACCGGACAACATTCCGCTACCAGCTGAAACCATCGTGCTCGGCGACAGTATTTACATTCGCTGGGAGCGCGGCGGGTACGTCGAGGAAGACAGCCTGCTGTTCGTCCAGGATGGGCACAAAAAGGACAGACAGAAAGACACGCTGAGAATCGAAGGGTCGTTTGTGAATAACACCGGAGGCTGGGGATCGATCGTCGGGAAACGCACCGCCGATTGCCAATCATGACCAATGGGGAAGGCTAAGGCCGAGGGAGGAGATCTCGACGCATTCTATTCTATTGGCTGGACCTTAGCCTCAACTTGAACCGCAGCCTTCTCTTTTTCCACCTTTCACGATCCGCCATCCGAAGAGGCCCCAGCCGATAATAAACGTCAATCCACCCAGCGGTGTGATCGGTCCCAGCCACTTCAGGCCAGCCAGTGTGATTCCATAGAGGCTGCCGCAAAACATCACCATCCCAGCAGCAAAGAACCATCCGGCGGTAGCCAGCCGCGAATCATTGAATGCTCTTACCGCGATCCCGGCCAAAATCATCCCGAAAGCGTGGTACATCTGGTAGCGGGTACCAGTGTCGTAGGCGGCCAGTGCGGACGGCTCCAGTATGGTTTTGAGCATATGAGCGCCGAAGGCCCCAGCAGCAACCCCGACTCCCGCCAAGACACACCCAATCGCGATTAACCGCCGAGACGAAACCTCCACATCCATGATCGTGTCCCCTCAAGTCGTCTTAATCGTTATCTGGATGAATAAACGGGGCATCATAACGCGATTGCAAGCCAAATCGCCATGCAGAGTGAGGGGCAAGTCTTGTTCTGTGCATCATATTGCGCACGGCATAAGCCCCCTTGGCTCACCAGCGCCGACTCGCACCTCTAGGTGCGCTCCATTCTCCAGCGCTTTACAATTGCACCGCTCAGTGGCCCAGGGAACGAAATCATCACTCCTTGTCGCAAAGGAGTTCCCACAGAGCGTGATTGATGGTCTCTGGCTCGATCGACAACCAGGCGTCTTTATCGACATACCCGTTGGACGCCGGGCCGGTTCCCATGTGGCCCAAGAACTCGGTGTACGAGAGCAATCGAGCGCGTTTGGCCTTACAGTCGATTTGCTTGTGGGTTGTCGTCGAGAAAAACCGATGGGGGGACATCATAAAGCGACCGAATCCGCCACTGCCCTGCATCAACTTATAGTCAGTCAATTGCCGGACCGTCACCGACTTCCCTTCTCTCCTGAGGGAGTCGGGATCGATATACACAGTCCGAAGTCCCGGATCGAAGTAGTCCTTCTCGATCACCTCCCAACCGGCTGAGACCGGCCCATGACTCACCAGAACGAAGACGATAAAGGGGAAGAGTCGTACACCTAGACGTCGATGCATCCCATATATCCGCTGATTGCTGTTCAACCGGAGGCGACGATACAAGAAGGGAAGATACGTTCGACGCACGGCGCCGTCCACGCAGCCAAGCGGTGGACCAGAGGACGAGAAAAACCTAACTCTCAAACACGTGGCCACACTTCCCACAGTGCAGCTTCGCCGCAATGGCATTCTTCCATTCTTCCACCTTCTGGGCATAACCTTTGTTCTTCCAGATCCCATAGCCGACCCACACACCGAAGAAGGCAGCGGTAAAGAGGACATCGGCCAATGCCTTATCACCCTCCGACTCACCAGGAGCGCCGATGGTCATCATAAGCACTAGATTGACCGGGATGGCGAGCAAAAATCCCTGAACGTACCCCCACGGCTGGCTCGGGGGATAGAACTGCTTAGCCAAAACACTGTCCCCCCCCCCTTTTGCTTCCTGCCGCAGGACTTCACTGAGTCGTCGTGGTTCGTCGGCATTGCATGAAGGACATGTAAACTCTGACGCCATGTGGCACCTCCCCGCAATGAAGATTCACGGAAAACTCTCGATCAACACGGTTAATCATAGTACTTTTTCACGACCTATGCTAGACGGCACCGGTTGTTCTCGTATTCTCAAATTGAACTTCCAAATTCCTTGGTCCTTCCCATAGAATTACTCTCACCGCATCACCCGACGAAAGGAGAACCCGATGATACGCCTCGAGAAATCAAAGGAGCCTAAGCCCGGCGAGGATTGGGTCGAAGGGCTCGGCGCACACATCATGGTGCTCGTCCCGGACCAGGCCTCGCTCAAGAACATCTCCACCGACTGAAAGAACGGGGGCCCCTGGATCATGTGGTCCGGAACACCCTATGCACACTTAATGATTCCCATCGACAGCTATCCGGCACAGTGAACCGGATCGATTTTGTCTGACCGGGAGAAAGACAACGGCAGGTGACGGCATGAGAATGTTTCAAGTGCGGCAAACCATTATATATGAACTCACGATGGCGGCAGGGACCGAACAGGAGGCCGTTCTGAAAGCCAAAGGCATCCCGCTGGCTCAGTGGACCGCTGAGCCAGCCGAGATCACGGCCGAGTTGGTGGATGAGACAGATGAAATAGACGAATACTGACTTACCCTAAGGGCCGAGCCTGATCCGTTGCCAGACCTTGTTCATGATGGTTCATGAATGATGTGAGCTATTGTGCATTACCGGCTTCTGGTTTGCCGCCGGCCGCTTCTATCTTTTCCAGGCAGTCGTTAAACGCCACTCTCCGCTGAATAAACGACCAAAATATTTTGTAGCGGTTCAGCATTTCCAATTCGGAAACATATTCGTTGCATTGTTTCTCTTTCCAGGGCTCTAAATTGGCCGGGGGCGCGCTCATGGCTATCCAGCCTCCGACTCCTCCGACGAGAAGAACCACAACCAGGCCAACAATGATCATCGTTGAGTTTGAGCTTTTCATGAATCCCTCTCTGCGATACGTTGAAAATCGATCATCCCCTGCATCTTTCCGACACGAACGTCTTTGCTACTCATGGTGCCGGAGGCCGGAATCGAACCGGCACGGGCCTTTTGAGCCCGAGGGATTTTAAGTCCCTTGCGTCTACCAATTCCGCCACTCCGGCATATTGNNCCCTCTCTTCTGGCAAAGAATAACCAGGGCGGCAAAACTGTAACACTGAGGCTGGCACGATTCAAGCGCGCCGTGAGGCACGTAAGCGGTCAGGACTCATCACCAGCGAGCAATGCGCGAAGAACGGGACTCGCCGTCCTGCCGACTCGTGCACCTCGCATGAAGCGAGCATGGGCGGTTACAATGAGCCTCCATACACAATGGGCTGGAATTCCGTCCGGTGATTCATGCAAGCACAACACGACCCCGATTCTAGACCCGTTCCGGCAGGCGCCCGGCGGTTTGCCGAGAACATTCCAAAGGTGTTGATCGGTTTGGCCGCATTCACGACCATGGCCTACGTCGAGGAGGCGATCTATACTCAATCCTATCTCTCAGAATTTGGAGCGTCGTGGATACTGGGCGAAGTCCCGATGGCGATCTTCTACGAACGAAGCATGATACCTCTTCTTCTCCTCCTCTTCTTTGCATTTCTGGCCGCAATGGGCGTGTTTGACATTGAACACACCGGTGAGCTGACATCAAGCAAACGGTTTAAGACCTCCGTCAGCGTGATCACCCATGGCCCGACCCTCTTGATCGTCCTGGTAGCGACAGATTTCCTACTCGGAACGTTCGGGCATACGACTCTGGCCGTGGTCATGTCGGCCATTTCGGCAACCGTGCTGCTGCTCTTATGTGTGTCTGGCCTCAAAATCCTCGTTGTGTGGCGACAGAAAAAAGATATCCGGCTTGACCGGACGATAACCTACCTTCCCCTTACCGTGATTGCTCTTGGCTTGTACGTTGTCCCCGCCCAATCTGGCAGCAATTTCGGGAAACTGGATAAGGATCCAACATTGTCTACCTTACCCACAATAAATCTGCGGGATGACAGTACGGAGTATAAACTTCTCCTCTCCGTAGA
>DKBD01000214.1 GCA_002451055.1 Nitrospira sp. UBA6909
TTCAATGAGTCGGGACGCGCCCGGATGGTCGATGTGTCCACCAAGGCATCGACGGAGCGGATCGCGACGGCACAGGCCAAGATTCTCCTCCAACCGACAACCCTGGAAAAAATTCAACAGCGCACGATTTCCAAGGGTGATGTGCTGGCGGTGGCTCAAGTGGCGGGGGTCATGGGAGCAAAGAAGACACCGGATCTGATCCCTATGTGCCATCCGATTATGTTGGCCAGCGTCGATATCTCTTTTAAGGAAGATCCTCAACTGGACCATGCAGGGTACTGTTCGATCACCATCACGGCGACGGCAAAGACGACCGGGCCGACGGGGGTTGAAATGGAAGCGCTGACCGCCGCGTCGGTTGCGGCCTTGACGATCTATGACATGTGCAAGTCGGTGGACCGGGGGATGACGTTTAGCGAGGTCTGCCTGCTTTCCAAGTCCGGTGGAAAGTCTGGAACGTATACCAGGGAAGGCTGAGATCAAGGTGAAGGCTAAGCAATGACAGTGACGGTCAAGTTATTCGGCATGACGAAAATGCTGGCGGGAAATCAAGCCTCACTATCCCTCGCCTTTCCGAACGGCCAGAAAGTGAAAGATTTGGTTGAACTTCTCGATGAAAGATATCCGCAGATCGGAGAGTTGATTCATAAGAAGAAGGTGCTGGTCTCAGTGAATCAGGAGGTCGCGCACGAAGAGACGATCGTTCAGGCCGGAGACGAGATCGCTCTGTTGCCGCCCTTTGCAGGGGGAAGTCCGGCGGATCAGGCGGATGATAAGCTACTTGTCCGCGTGCAGCGGGAAAATTTCTCCATCGATCAGGAGCTTGATCGAGTCCGCAGTCGTTCGAAACGAATCGGGGGAATTGCGACGTTCCTGGGGATTGCCCGTGATCGTTCGCGTGGCCGCGACGTCGACAGCATCACCTTTGAGCATTACGAGGGGATGGCGGAGAAAAAGCTGCGGGAGATCCGAGAACGGGCGTTGAACGATTTTGACATCCTGGAACTGCTGATCATCCACCGCTATGGCGAGATCTCGATCGGAGAGAACATCGTGCTGATTATCGCCGGAGCCGAGCATCGGGCCGATGCCTTTCGGGCCTGTAAGTGGGCGATCGATGAACTCAAGCAAATTACCCCGATCTGGAAGCTCGAGCATACGCCGGAAGGGGAGGTATGGGTCGAAGAACATCCTTAGGGGCGTGAGAGGTAAGGAGTGAAGGGCGAATGGTTTTCCGAGGAGAGAGGAAAGTCATTGAATTCAGTCGGGGCAGATAATTCTCCAGTTCCTGTGGTCGATACATTCGGGCGGCCGTTGAAGAGTTTGCGGCTCTCCGTGACCGATCGCTGTAATCTACGCTGCCGATATTGCATGCCGGAGACGGATTATGTGTGGCTGCCACGTGAGGATGTCCTTAGCTTCGAAGAGATTGCGACGCTCACGAGCTACTTCGTTGATCTGGGGGTGGATAAGGTCCGCCTGACAGGCGGCGAACCGTTGCTGCGACGAGACCTGCCGCGCCTAATCCGGCTGCTTTCTCAAAATCGGGGCATCACAGAGATTGCGCTCACGACAAACGGTGTGCTGCTGGCCGAGCAGGCGCAGGAGCTCTATGATGCGGGACTTCACCGGGTGACGGTCAGTCTCGATACGCTGAAACCGGATCGGTTTCGCCGGCTGACCGGTCGAGATGAGTTCGCCCGCGTCATTGACGGTATTGAATCGGTCGGAGCAGCAGGGTTTCCCGATCTTAAGCTCGATACGGTCGCGATCCGCGGATTTAACGACGACGAACTGGTGGCGTTGATCGAATTCGCCCGGCATTATCGCGCCGAGGTGCGATTCATTGAATATATGGATGTCGGCGGAGCCAATGAATGGTCGATGGACAAGGTGCTGTCCCGCGACATGATGTTGGAGCGGCTGAGCCGTCACTATGGACCGATTGCCGCGATTCCTGGACGGGGGACGGCTCCAGCGCAGCGCTACCGCTTGCCTGACGGCACGAGTTTCGGCATTATTCCTTCTACTACTGCGCCATTTTGCGCACAATGTGACCGAAGTCGTGTCACGGCCGACGGCATGTGGTATCTGTGTCTGTATGCGATTGGCGGGATGGATCTGCGGAAACCTCTCCGCCTGGGTGCCAGTCCGGAACATATGCGGCAGGTCATGCGAGACGGATGGATGGGCCGTAGGGATCGAGGTGCCGAAGTTCGTAAGGAACTGGAGGCGGTGGGGCTACGAGAGGGGAGATTGATCGGCATCGAACGGTTGCGGGAAGATCCCCATCTGGAGATGCACGCACGGGGCGGGTAACAATACGACTGCTGGCCCACGGAAGGGTGATATTGAAGATGATTGGCAAGTTACTGTTAAGGTCGATGTTAAGTTGAGAGTCATATGCGATTGCTCTGAAACATCTCGCTTTGACTCACCCTTAGACCTGAGCATCAGCCTGTATTGGATTTCGCCGAGCGATCAATATGAGTGACCCGTCAATGGCTGCCATCTTGGGCTTGGGTTTCTTGCTGGGGCTGCGGCATGCGCTCGATGTCGATCATCTGGCCGCAGTTTCGACGGTCTTGGCCGAACGACCATCGCTTCGCGCCTCCAGCGCGGTCGGATTATGGTGGGGCATCGGCCACACCGCAACACTTCTGGCTGTCGGAGCGGTCGTCTTGGCTCTTGGAATGCGTATTCCGGATGAGTTCGAGCTTATCGCGGAATCCGGGGTGGGACTCTTGCTCATCGTCTTGGGAGCGAACTTGGCCGTCAAGCTCTACAGAGATCGATGGCACATGCATCCCCATACACACGACGACGGCGCGCATATCCAC
>DKBD01000179.1:0-16714 GCA_002451055.1 Nitrospira sp. UBA6909
GAATTTGGTGGTCGAGACGCTCCATTGCCGGTCACAGCCCTCTTCATGCGCGTGCGAGGTGCGCAACTGCATGGGCCAGAGCGGCCAAGGAGTTGCCCCTGCCCGTTGCGGCGGCGGTTCCGGCAGCAATTCGAATTGANNATGACGACACGCTTGCCTTTGGCAATAATCGGTTCCCCGTGAAATGGGATGCCAGCCGTTCGCTTATTCTGCTGGGTCAGATACTCCATCGCGAGGTGCACACCCTTCAGTTCCCGTCCAGGAATCGGCAGTTCACGAGGCTGTTCCGCGCCCATGGTCAATCCGACCGCATCGAACTGCTTTCGAAGCTGTTCCCCGGTGATGTCCCTCCCGACTGTGACCCCGGTCTTGAACTCAACCCCTTCAACCTTCAGCTGTTCCAGCCGGCGATCAAGAACCCACTTTTCCATTTTGAAATCAGGAATACCGTAGCGGAGCAAACCGCCGATCCGGTCCGCCTTTTCAAACACCGTGACGCGATGGCCTGCACGCGCCAGCTGCTGCGCGGCGGCCAGACCAGCCGGCCCGGACCCCACGACGGCGACGGCTTTGCCCGTCTGCACCACCGGCAACACCGGCGTCACCAATCCTTCATTGAAGCCGCGATCGATGATGTTCCATTCGATGATACGGATCGAGACCGGATCTTCGTTGATGCCGAGCACGCACGCCCCTTCACAGGGAGCCGGGCAGAGGCGGCCGGTGAATTCCGGGAAATTGTTCGTGGTGTGCAGGGCCTTGAGCGCATCATTCCAGCGTCCGCGATAGACTAAATCATTCCATTCGGGGATCAAATTCACGACCGGACAGCCGGTGCTGCCCTGGCAAAACGGGACACCGCAGTCCATACAGCGCGCACCCTGGGTCTTGAGCCTGTCTTCTGAGATGGGCTCATACATTTCTTTCCAATCGAGCACGCGCAGCTCGACCGGCATTCGCTTAGGCCCCTCGCGGGGGTATTTCATGAAACCTTTCGGGTCACCCATTTTCCTCAGTTATGAGTGCTGAGACGTGAGTGCTGAGCATCAATCAGAACCTCAGCACTTTCTACTCAGCACTTCCTTAGTGGACTGCGCTCGCCTTTCGCTTCCGTTCTTCAAGGACTCGCTTGTAATCGACCGGCATGACCTTCACAAACTTGAGCACGGTCGCCTCAAACGTATCGAGCACCTGTTTGGCCTTGCGGCTGCCGGTGTACATGAAGTGTTTTGTAATCAGATCGTGGAGCAACCGCTTGTCTTCCTTGGCCGTCACCGCCTCCAACTCGACCATGCCGGTGTTGCACCGGCTGCGGAACTCACCAAGGTCATCCAATGCGAAGGCCACGCCGCCGGACATGCCCGCCGCGAAGTTTCGTCCCGTTCGTCCGAGCACGACGACCACGCCGCCGGTCATATATTCACAGCCATGATCGCCGGTGCCTTCGACCACCGCGTGCGCACCGCTGTTCCTCACAGCAAACCGTTCGCCTGCCATGCCATAGAAGTAGGCTTCGCCTTGCGTCGCCCCATAGAGCGACGTATTGCCGATGAGAATCGTCTCTTCCGGCTTGTACACGGCGTTTTTCGGCGGGAAGACGACGATTTTTCCACCTGAAAGCCCTTTGCCGATATAGTCGTTCGACTCCCCCTCTAACGTCAGCCTAATGCCCTTCGCGAGAAACGCGCCGAACGATTGTCCCGCCGACCCGGTAAACTTGATCGAGATCGTGTCTTCCGGCAAACCATCCAGTCCATACTTCTTCGCAATCTGGCTGGACAGCATCGTACCCACGGTGCGATTGACGTTCTTGATCGGCAGATCGAGCGAGACCTTCTCACCCTTCTCGATGGCCGACCTGCACAACTCGACCAGGCTGTTGTCGAGAATACCCGCCAATCCGTGGTCCTGTTTCTGAACGCAGTACCGCGGCACATCCGCCGGCACATCGGGAGCCGTGAGAAGCGGGCTCAAGTCCAACCCTTTGGCCTTCCAGTGGTCAACGGCCTTGGTGATCCGCAACGCATCGACCCGCCCCACCATCTCATTGATCGTCCGGAAACCGAGTCGGCTCATAAACTGCCTGGCTTCCTCCGCGACGAAGAACAGATAGTTCACGACATGTTCTGGCTTGCCGCTGAATTTCTTCCGCAGCACGGGGTCCTGCGTGGCGATGCCGACCGGGCAGGTGTTCAGGTGGCACTTCCGCATCATGATGCAGCCTTCGACGATCAGCGGCGCCGTTGAGAAACCGAATTCTTCGGCGCCAAGCAGCGCGGCGATGGCGACATCCCGTCCCGTCTTCATCTGCCCGTCGGTTTCGACACGGATCCTTCCGCGCAGATCGTTCAGCACCAGCGTTTGGTGCGTCTCCGCCAACCCCAGCTCCCAAGGGATCCCCGCGTATTTGATCGAGGAGAGCGGCGAAGCCCCCGTCCCTCCGGAATCGCCGCTGATCAACACCTTGTCCGCATGGGCTTTGGCGACTCCTGCTGCGACAGTGCCGACGCCGACTTCCGACACGAGCTTGACCGACACGGCGGCGTCCGGATTCGCATTCTTCAAATCAAAGATCAGCTGCGCCAAGTCTTCGATGGAGTAAATGTCGTGATGAGGCGGCGGCGAGATCAGCTGCACGCCGGGCGTCGAGTAACGAAACTTGGCGATGTGTTCGTCGACTTTGTGACCGGGCAACTGGCCGCCTTCNNGGATCTTCGCCGCCTTCGCCGGTATTGCTCTTGCCGCCGAGACGGTTCATGGCGATGGCCAGCGTTTCATGCGCCTCTTTGCTGATCGACCCGAACGACATGGCGCCCGTATTGAAGCGCTTCACGATCTCGCTCGCAGGCTCGACCTCGTCGATCGGAATGGGGGTTGCCGCAAACTTGAAATCAAGCAGACCCCGCAGATTTGATCGCCGTTTGCTCTCGTCGTTGACCTGCTGGGCGAACTCGGCATAGGTCTTCGGATCGTTCGACCGGCTGGCATGCTGCAGCTTGTAGATCGTATCGGGATTCCAGTTATGGTGCTCCCCCTGAATCCGGTAATGGATCTCTCCTCCGAAATCGAGCTGGCGGATGGCTATGGGCTCATAGGCCACGCGATGACGGCGCAACGCCTCTTCGCCGATCTCGCGGATGCCGACGCCCTCCACACGCGACGGCGTGCCGGTGAAATAGCGGTCGATCAGTTCACGGCTCAAGCCGATCGCTTCAAAAATCTGCGCGCCGCAATACGACTGCACGGTCGAGATGCCCATCTTGGAGAAGATCTTCAACAGGCCCTTATTGATAGCCTTGATATATTTGCTCTCGGCCGTTTGCGAATCCAGTCCGGGCGGCAAATAGCCGTCGCGCTCCATGTCCACGATGGACTCGAAAGCCAGATAGGGATTGACCGTGCCCGCGCCGAAGCCGATGAGGCAGGCGAAATGGTGCACGTCGCGGGGCTCGCCGCTCTCCACAATCAGCCCCACTTCCGTTCTCGTGCACTCGCGGACCAGGTGATGATGGACCGCCGCAATACCGAGCAGGCTGGGAATCGGCGCCCACTCATCGTTGACGCCGCGGTCGCTCAAGACCAAAAACTTGTAGCCGTCACGAATGGCTTGCGATGCCTGGCGGCAGAGACCGTCCACCGCCGCGTTCAGACCTTCCGGCCCCTCGGCGACGCGGAAAAGCATTTTGAGCGTCTGGCTCTTGAAATGCGGATCGGCGATTTCCCGGATCTTTTGGAGCTCGGCATTCGTCAGAATCGGTTGTTTGACACGGATCCGGCGGCAGGCTTCAGGGTGCTCATCCATCAAGTTCGGCTTCGGACCGATGCTGGTTGTGAGCGACATGACCAGCTCTTCGCGAATAGGATCGATCGGCGGGTTCGTCACTTGCGCGAACAGCTGTTTGAAGTACTTGAACAGCAACTGTGGGCGGTCTGATAAAACGGCCAGCGGCGTATCGGTTCCCATCGAGGAAATCGCCTCTTGGCCGTCGACGATCATCGGCGTGACGACCATCTTCAGCTCTTCGACCGTATAACCGAAAGCCTGTTGCCGCTGGCGAATCGTCGGATGGTCGGGCTGCGGGACGTTGAGCGGCTCCGGCAGCTCGTCCAGGGAAATGCGGTACTGGGTCACCCAAGATCGGTACGGCCTACGGCCGGCGATGTCGGCCTTCACCTCTTCATCATCGATGATTCGGCCCTTCACCGTATCGACGAGAAACATGCGGCCGGGCATCAGTCTCCCTTTTTGGTGGATCTGCTGGACATCCATCGGAAGGACTCCGGCTTCCGATGCGAGCACGACCAACCCGTCCGTCGTTACCTGATACCGGCAGGGACGCAGACCGTTGCGATCCAGGGTGGCGCCGATCAACTTGCCGTCGGTAAAGCAAACGGCGGCCGGACCGTCCCAGGGTTCCTGCATCGCCGCGTGGTACTCGTAGAAGCCGCGGCGATCGAGATCCATCTGCGGGTTGGCGACCCAAGGTTCAGGAATCAGCATCATCATGGCGTGTGGCAGCGAGCGGCCTCCCATCGTCAGGAACTCAACCGCATTGTCGAGACAGGCTGAGTCGCTCTGTTCCTCGGAGACGATGGGGAAGAGCTTGGCCATGTCTTGGCCGAACAAGTCCGAATTCAGCCGTCCCTGCCGAGCTTTCATCCAGTTCACGTTTCCCTTCAGGGTATTGATCTCTCCATTGTGGCAGATAAACCGATAGGGATGCGCCAGTGGCCAGGTTGGGAACGTGTTCGTGCTGAACCGCGAATGGACCAAGGCCAAGGCGCTGACGAGCGAGTCATCGTTCAAATCTTGATAATACGCCGCCATTTGGTGCGGAAGCAGCAGCCCCTTGTATACGATCGTGCTGGCGGACAGGCTGACGACATAAAAGAACTCGCGCCCTTGAATGGCCGATTCGCGAACCGCTGTTTCCACGCGCTTGCGAACCACATACAATTTGCGCTCGAATTGCGCCTCGTTCAAAATGTCCCGCGCAATGAAGACTTGGCGCATGAAGGGTTCCGTGCGACGCGCGACAGCCCCGATGACATCGCTCTTCACGGGCACGTCTCGCCATCCCAGCAATCTCACGCCCTCTTCTTTGGCGATCTCGGAGATGAGCTGCTCACACTGACGTCGCGGGTCGGCCTGAGGCGGGAGAAACACCATGCCGACCCCGTATTCGCCCGCATTTCCCAGCGTGATTCCCGCGTCAGCCGCCGCACGCTTCAGAAAGACATGAGGAATTTGCAGCAGAATGCCGGCGCCATCACCGGTATGGGGATCACTCCCCTGCGCGCCGCGATGGGTAAGATTCTCCAACACTTGGAGCCCCTTGCGGACGATGTCGTGAGACTTTTGCCCCTTGATGTTGACGACGAAACCAATCCCGCAGGAATCTTTTTCGTGCTGGGGATCGTAAAGCCCTTGCTTGCGGGGAAGCCCTGGAACGTTCATGTCCCGTATCCCGTTAAAAATGTGGGGAAGTTTCCTTATCGGGCGGAGTGCCTTGAGCGAGGAGATTTGGACCGACTTGACCCCATTCCCAGGCTGAATCCCTCAGCCGATTATCAGAGAGAAACTTACTGGATGGGTCGTTCATCTGTCAAGATTGGTCACAAGACAGTCGCCGTTTGCTTGACTTTGTTTCCTCCTCTGCCCTACCATCCGCAATCATGCCTGGAGGACCCGTGATTTCAACCATTAACACTATGGCTGACGTGTGGGAAGCCTATCGTCACGAGCTGGACGGAGTTGAAGATCGCGTCAGACAGAATCTCGACTCCAGCGTCGCTCTCGTAAACACCGTGGCCGCCCAAATTTTGAGCGGCGGCGGCAAGCGCGTCAGACCCCTGCTCCTCCTGTTGAGCGCCCGGCTGTGCGGGTATGCCGACAAGGAGCACCATCAACTCGGGAGCCTGGTGGAATACATCCATACCGCCACCCTCCTGCATGACGACGTGGTCGATGAAGCCGATCTCCGCCGCGGAAAACGAACCGCGCGCAGAGTCTGGGGCAACCAAATCAGCATTCTCGTCGGCGACTACCTCTATACCAGGGCCATGTGCCGGGTCGTCGAATTTCGCAACCAAGGAATCAACGAAGTGCTCGCCGAGGCCTGCAAGAAGATGGCGGAAGGCGAAGTGCTCCAGCTGTACTACAACGGCAATCCGGCCATACCCGAAAACGAGTACATCAAGATCGTCGAGCATAAGACCGCCGGGTTGATCGCCGCCGCCTGCCGGATGGGCGGCATCCTCGCCGAAGCATCCGAGGCCCAGCAGGAGGCCCTGTTCCGCTTCGGCCAATACCTCGGAATTGCTTTCCAGGTCGCCGACGACACCTTGGACTACACGGCGAACGGCGCATCCCTCGGGAAAACGATCGGGCAAGACTTGCGGCAGGGAAAAGCCACGCTTCCGCTGCTTCATTTGCTCAAACATTGCTCGGAACAAGACGCGCACATGATCAAAGACCGAATGGAGACCAGAACCCTGAGCTCCGCTGATCTGGAACGGATTCTGTTCCTGATGAACGAATTTGGGTCGATCACGTACGCGATGGATCGGGCCCGAGCGTATATCACCGCCGCCAAGCGCGAGCTTGACCTTTTTGAGGATAATCCGGCGCGGCGCGCCCTGGCGGTCTCCGCCGACTATATGATTACCCGCGACCGGTAGCGGTTCTTCCCGCCTCCATCCGCCGCAGAATGGCTTTGGAAAGAACACCGCGCAGGGTGGAAGGAATTTCCTTCTCATCGTCATCTAACGCTTCGACATCAATCACACACACGGCAGGGGACTGATCATGTCACAGATTCTTCCGTTTCACGGCACACTGTACGACACAACCATCGTGGGTGACATCAAGAACGTCGTCGCCCCCCCGTACGACATCATCGACGCAGCCGGTCAACAAGCGCTCCATAACCGGCACCCTCACAACATTATCCGACTGGAATTGGGGCTCGACCGGCCAGGCGACGGCCCCGCCGACAACCGCTATACCCGCGCCGCGGGCACATTGCGCGATTGGCTCACGAGCGGCGCGCTCAAGCGGGACCGCCAACCGGCCGTGTATTACCATACAATCGAGTACCGCCCTCCTTCGTCCGGACCAGATGCATCGAGCAAAGTACTTCGAGGCTTTCTCGCCGTCGTGAAACTCGAGGCGTTGGATTCGGGACATATCTACCCCCATGAAAACACACGCGCCGCGGCCAAAACCGATCGGCTGAATCTCATCGAAGCCTGCCGAGCGAATTTCAGCCCCATATGGTCGCTCTATTCCGATCCCCAGGGGGCCGTCATCGGACTACTCGAGGCAGAGGTGAAGGGGAAGCCCGCCAGTTACGACTTTCAAGACGATGCCGGTTTTCGCGAACGGCTCTGGACCGTCACCAACCCGACCATCCTTGGCCAAATCGTGGAAGCGATGCGGAGCAAGCCCCTCTTCATTGCGGACGGACACCACCGGTATGAAACAGCCCTGAACTATCAAAAACTCCGCCGGCAGGCAGGCACGCCTGCAGACCTCCAGCCCTACGACGGCGTCTTGATGCTACTCGCGCCGCTCGAGGACCCTGGTCTGACGGTGCTCCCGACACATCGGGTCCTTACAACCCCGGCACCTTCATATGATCAAGTCAAAGCCCTGCTGGGTGACACGTTCGAGTTTCAGGAGTTTCCGTATTCCGCTGCCACGCAGGACGCGGCGCGGGCGCAATTCATTTCCGCCCTCAGAACGAACGGGCGAACCGCTCCCGTGTTCGGAATGGCCTTGAAAGAGCACTCGCAGTATGTGACCCTCACGCTCAAACCGGCCCATCGCCCTTCCGCCCAGGCCTCGCCTCGCGCGAAACTCGACGTGTCGCTGCTCCAGCAGCTCATCGTCGCCAAGCTCTGCCCAACACAGCAGGAACAAGAAGCGATCCTCTATACCAAAGACGACCACGAAGCGTTGAATTGGGTGGCTCAGGGAACCGGAACCGCTGCACTGCTGCTCAACGCCACGAAGGTCGGTGAAATTCAAGCGGTCGCGACAGCGGGAGAACGCATGCCCCACAAGTCGACCTATTTCTTTCCGAAGCCACTGACGGGGCTGGTCATCAATGTGATGGAGTAAGAAACCAATGGGCTTTATCCCGTCGCCAAGAGCCATATGAATGGCTCAGGGTCGAACAGGTTCTGTTTGGTGCTCGGGGCATGCGCACAGTGATGAGCGATCGCCCCTCGCTATCTGAGGGGGAGGGGTACGAGCATGACCGCTAAGATCCTCATTGTCGACGACGATGCCGACATCGTCGCGATGCTGGAAGATCGGCTGCAGTCCCTTGGCTATGGCACGGTGGCTGCGCGCGACGGACAGCAGGCGCTTGAGCAAATCGCGCAGGAGTCCCCCCACCTGGTGCTGTTGGATTTGACGCTGCCCAAACTCTCCGGCCTCGACGCGCTGAAACACCTGAACCGATCGAAGCAAACCGATGGGTTGCCCATCATCGTCATGACTGCCCACGGATCGATTCACACGGCGGTTGAGGCCATGAAAGAAGGCGCCTACGACTTTCTGACCAAGCCGCTCGACAAGGATCATCTGCTCCTCGTCATTCGGAAGGCGCTCGAACGGGTTTCGCTGCGCCGACAGGTTGACTACCTCCGTTCCGAAGTGGCCGGACGCTATGCCTCCATCGTCGGCAGCAGTCCATCGGTCAAATCGGTGGTTGAAGCCGCGCAACGAGCCGCCAAGTCCGATGCCGGCGTTCTCCTCCTCGGAGAAAGCGGGACCGGCAAGGAACTGTTCGCCCGCTCCATCCACCAATGGAGCCCCCGCCAAGCTATGCCGCTCATCGTCATCAATTGTGTGGCGCTGACTGAAACGCTGCTCGAGAACGAGCTCTTCGGCCATGAACGCGGCGCCTTCACTGGAGCGGACCGGCAGCAGAAGGGCAAATTGGAAATGGCCGACGGGGGCACTGTCTTTCTCGACGAGATCGGAGACATGTCGCTGCCGCTTCAAGCCAAATTGCTGCGCGTCCTCCAGGACCGAGAATTCCAGCGTGTCGGCGGCTCCAAAACCGTGTCGGTGAACATCCGCATCATTGCCGCGACGAACAAAGACCTCAAGAAAGCCGTGAAGGCCGGGCAATTTCGCGAAGATCTCTATTTTCGATTGAACGTGATCACGCTCACGCTCCCCCCCCTTCGGGAACGCCGCGGCGATATTCAGGCTCTCGCCCAGTTCTTTCTCGGCCGGCATGCAAAGGATGCCAAGCGTCCGCACATGGCCCTCAGCGCCGAGGCGCTGGACGCGCTGACCCGATACGCATGGCCGGGAAACATTCGCGAATTGGACAACGTCATCGCCCGTGCCGTCGTGCTGAGCCCCACGGACACGATCGAGCCCGACATGCTGGCGCTGCTGCAAGAGGATGCGGAACTACCCGCCCAAGACGGCGGCCATCTTTCCTATCTTGACTTGCCCTATCATGAATCCATGGCTGAACACAGCCGACACATCATCACCCGCGCCATCGAACAGGCGAACGGCAACCAGACCAAAGCCGCCGAGTTTCTCAAGCTTCAACGAACCTACCTGGCCCGGCTGGTCAAGCGGCACAAATCCTGACAGGCGTAAGGAAACGCTGCCAGCCATACTGCGTGAACCGTCCACCTCGCGAGCCTCGCAGGGCCGATACCACAGGCTCACGAGATACGAACGAAGGGGTTGCCAGGCGTCATTTCCGTGCGGCGGCGAGCTGGCGGTCTTCCAGCCGAATCAATCCTGCACGGGCCTCTTGCTCCGCCTGCGCATATCGTTCGACGGTCCCGATGTCCGACCAATAGCCTTGCAGATCGTACCCCAACACCGCTTCCCCGCGCTCGATAGCCGCTACATAGGGATCGATGATCGACGACGCCACCCCTTCGGGCACATCCTTCAACAAGCGGGGATCCAAGATATGAACCCCGGCAAACATACGAGGCGTCGTAGGAGCAGAGTCCGTCAAGCCCTTGCCCGTAATTCGCACGATGCGGTTCCCCGCCCCCACTTCCACCAGTCCCCACCGCGCGGCGTCGGGATCATCCCTCACGGCCAGCGTCGCCGCGGCTTGACGGGCCCGATGGAACGCGACGAACGCCTGGAGATCCAGTTCGAACAGGGTATCGCTGTTCAACACCAAGACCGGTTCCCCCGAAAAATACGGCTCCGCCTGTTTGATCCCCCCACCCGTTCCCAGAATCATCGGCTCTCGAGAATAGATGATCCGGAGCCCGAACTTCGCACCGTCACCCAACGCCTGCTCGATCATCGGGCCGAGATGATGCAGATTGATGACCACCTCTTGAAACCCATGGTGCCTGAGTAAAAGCAAGTTCCAGACGATCAGCGGCGTTCCTGCGATGGGGAGCAGCGGCTTGGGAATCGTGTTGGTCAGCGGCCGCAGACGAGTTCCGAGTCCCGCCGCGAGAATCATGGCTTTCACANNGAGATGCTTCCGCAACCGGTCCAATTCTGGATACTTTTGGAGGTTGCGTTTGACGTAACTCAACACACGGGGGATATCCGACAGAAACTTGGGATTGCCTTTGACACGATCGATGTACACAAATCGGCCGGCCGCCTTGAGATTGCGCTGGATGCTGGTCAGATCGAATAGACGGCGGAACGCGGCGCGATTGTCCCACACGAACTGCCGCTCCGCGAGCTGATCGAGATAGTAGTCCACCAATCCGTCGACCAGCGGTTCATCGAGTTGGATGTAGGCGTCCCGCAAGAGTGACGCCAAATCATAGGTTGCCGGCCCCATCAACGCATCCTGGAAATCGATCACGCCAAGCCGCAACCCATCGACCATCAAGTTGCGTGAATGATAATCCCGATGCACAAAGACGCGCGGCTGGCCCGCCAGCATGTCCGCGATGCGTTCGAACTCGCGACGAATCGCCGCCCCATCGTCTTCGCACATCGGCTTGCCCAGACGCGCGGCGATCCCGTATTCCAGAAAGTGATCGAACTCCCACATCAACAACGGTGCGTCGAAACTGCGATGAAACGCGAGGCACCTCGAGTCCGCCGGCGTAGTCGCTCCGACTTGAATCCGCACCAAGATATCGATGGCCTGCCTGTAGCGGGACTCCAGCGTGGCATCGTCGGCCTTGCTCACCGCTTCCGCCAGCGTCACATCGCCGAAATCTTCCAGGTACAGCAGCCCGGAGACCTGATCATAGTAATGGAGCGCCGGCACCGGTATGCGGGCTTTGGCCAAATGCGACATCACGTTCAAAAACGGAAGCTCGTCGATCTGACACCCAGCTCCGCTCACGGCTTCTTCGGACTGTTTGAATCCTTCCGGCTCAGCCAGCTGCATCAGGATGACGGAATGGGGGGGACCTCCCGCGAGTGCAGCCCGATAGTAGCGACGATTGGACGCATCGCCAGCCAGCGGCGTGACCCCACGCAACGACAGCCCAGGGGAGAAATGGCTCACGATCGTCCGCGCAATCAGTGCGTGATCCGGTGGAGCAAGCGGAGCTTTTGGAGGAGCAGGGTTCGCCGTGGACATACGCACCGGATTATAGCGAGCGCGTCCCCGCTTGTCACGAAGACAGCTAAATCGGTCAACGCCGGCTGCGCATGCCCGGCACCATCCCCATCGCCCACAGGCTGGGCAGGCGATGGATAGTAGCCACTCCAAGGATCCCGCCGATGCTATCCGCAACCCAATCGAGCCAGCTCGAATCCCGAAACGGAACGAACGACTGATGGACTTCATCGCTGAGTCCATACAGGGAGGTCAACAACAGGGCCAGAGGACCGGCCCATTGCCGCAGCCAATCGTTCGAGCCCCAACGGAGGGCCCGGTAGCAGAGACCTCCGAGCACTGCATACTCGACCAGGTGCAAGAACTTGTCGCTGAAAAGTTGTGTGAACGAGGGAAGATTGTCCTCCGGATGGGGCAGCGACGAGAGATAGAAGATCAAACCGGCGTACGCGCACACAGGACCCCAATATCGGAACCACGCCGTCATACGGCTACCCCATAAACCGGCATACAGAGAGCGTTTTCCCAGGTCGATTGCATGCCCTCCCCCCCTATGACATACTTTCTCACAACGAACACATTATGCCTCCATGAAGAACGTCCACGTCTGTTTTTTCTGGCATATGCACCAGCCCTACTATACCGATCCGGTGGCGGGGTCTGCCAGTATGCCCTGGGTGCGCCTCCATGCGGCCAAAGCTTACTACGACATGGCCTACTTGCTGGAACAATTTCCAGATGTGCGTTCGACATTCAATTTCACTCCGTCGCTGCTTGTGCAACTCCAAGAGATCGGTAGCGGCGCTGTGCGCGATCTCTTCCTTGAACATGCTCAACGCCCGGCGTCGGAGCTGACCCAGGAAGAGCAAGCCTTTCTCATCCGTCATTTCTTTTCCGCCAATTGGGCCACGATGGTGCGTCCCTACCCGCGCTACCACGAATTGCTGGTGAAACGCGGACTGGACGTACAGGGACAGGATTTGTTGCAGCTCGCGCGCCGATTCTCCGCTCAGGACTTTCTCGATTTGCAGGTCTGGCACAATCTTGCCTGGTTCGGGTACGGCGCCGTCCATCGTTATCCTCGGCTGGCTGCGCTGCGCAACAAAGATCGCGGATTCACGGAAAAAGACAAACATGAGATGTTGGCGCTGCAGCGTGTCGTCGTGCAGGACGTCGTGCCGCTCTATCGCACGCTTGTGGAGCGGGGACAAATCGAGGTCACGACGACGCCCTTCTTCCATCCGATTCTGCCGCTGATCATCGATACCGACATCGCCCGGCGCGCCAGGCCTGATCTCCCGCTCCCGGCCCGTTTCCGCGCCCCTGAAGACGCCGAAGCCCAACTCCAGCGGGCCGTCGACTTCCACGCTCAGACGTTCGGCCGAACGCCGACGGGCTTATGGCCGTCGGAAGGTTCGGTCTGCCCCGAACTGCTCCCCATCGCCCATCGCGTCGGGCTGCGCTGGCTGGCGACCGATGAGAGCATTCTGGCCCGCTCGCTGGAGATGGAGGGCCGTCCATGGAGCCGGCAGACCGCGCTCTACCAATTCTATCGGACCGGAGCGGTCGGACAAGAACTGACCATGCTGTTCCGCGATCGGGAGATTTCGGATGCATTCGGGTTCGTCTATCACAAAACGACGCCCGAGTCCGCGGCCGAAGACGCAATCAGACGGCTAAGACACATTATTCAGAGTACGACACAGGAGCGGATCGCCATTCCCGTCATTTTGGACGGGGAAAATCCCTGGGAACATTACCACGACGGAGGCGAGCGGTTCCTGTCTCTCTTGTATTCGGCCTTTTCAGAGCACGGCTTGGATCTGGAACATAGCGTCACCGTCCGA
This sequence comes from Nitrospira sp. UBA6909, assembly GCA_002451055.1. GTDB lineage: Bacteria > Nitrospirota > Nitrospiria > Nitrospirales > Nitrospiraceae > Nitrospira_D. The sequence continues at coordinate 13,391 of DKBD01000179.1, forward strand.
GCCTCGACCATATCCGAAGCGATCGCGGCCGTTCCTCCCATGCACCAGTTGTCGTCGCTTCACTCCGGCTCATGGATCAATGCCGACTACAAAATCTGGATCGGCCACGAAGAAGATAATCTCGCCTGGGATATGCTGGGCCATACCAGAGCGCGCCTCACCGCCCTCGCGCCGAGCCTTCCTCCCGACCGCTCGCGCGCCGCCTGGAATGAACTCTATGCCGCCGAGGGCAGCGATTGGTTTTGGTGGTACGGCGACGACTTCCAGACAGATTTCAAGACGGAGTTCGACCGGCTGTTCAGGACGCACCTTCGTAACGTGTGGCGATACATGGGATCGACGCCTCCGGACCATCTGAACCGGCCGGTATTCAGAACCGTGCCCGCGCCAGAAACCGACGGTATCACTCAGCCCCTTGCGTTGCTCACTCCGACGATCGATGGGATCGTAACGGATTATTTCGAATGGCGTGGAGCTGGATCGATCAAAACTCAGCCGCCGCTCGGGGCCATGTGGAAAAATAACGGTCCGTTCACCGCCATCCGATTCAGCTGGAGCGGTGAATGGTTTTCCCTCCGATTCGATTTCGACAAAGCCGTACAGAGTCAATACCAGGGCATGCACGTAGAGATCACGCTCCAAGGTCCTTTGCATACGTTCCGGCTCATATTCTCTCTGGAGCAACCGGGTCCTGATCATTTTGAATTGGTTCAATCCACGGGGCCGGAAACCTGGGCGGAGATCGGGTCCTATCGCTCGATTTGTCGAAAGACTGTTCTGGAGTTGGCTCTGCCCTGGAAAGATCTTCGCCTTGAGCCGGGACAGGACGTTCAGATGTGGATCGTGGTGCGAGAACATGGGCTCGAATCAACTCGCCACCCCCCTCAGCGCCCGGCCCTGTTGACCGTCCCCGGACCTGAATTTGACGCAACCCTGTGGCGCGTATAGATAGAAGTGCTGAGCAATGAGTGCTGAGTGGTCAAACCTTGCCTCATCTGAGATCCTGAGCACTCTGGACTCAGCACTCAGCACTTTTACACTCTGCGGAGGAACAGATGCCTGATCTCAGACGTGACCCTATTGTCGGTCGATGGGTGATTATTTCGACGGAACGAAACGGCCGCCCGCATGACTTCGTGCAACTGCAGGCCTCAAGGCCGGTTTCCACCGCGCTCTGTCCCTTCTGTCCTGGACAGGAGCGTCTCACGCCGAAAGAAATCATGGCCTATCGACCGCAACCAACCGCGCCGAACTCGCCGAACTGGACCGTGCGCGTCGTGCCGAACAAATTTCCCGCACTACAAGTCGAGGGCGAGATGGGACGCGAAGGAGTGGGGCTGTACGATCGGATGAACGGCGTCGGCGCGCACGAGATCATCATCGAATCGTCCCGCCATACGGAAGGACTCGCCGATTTGCCGGCCAAGAATATCGAAGACGTGCTATGGGCCTATCGAGACCGCATCATCGACCTCAAGAAAGACCTGCGGTTCCGCTATATCCTCATTTTCAAGAATCATGGCCTCTCAGCCGGCGCCACGCTGGAACATAGCCATTCCCAGTTGATCGCCCTCCCAATCGTGCCCACCAGTGTCTTGGAAGAAATCGACGGGTGCCGAACCCACTTCGAGCAGAAAGAACGGTGCATTTATTGTGATATCATCCGGCAGGAGCTCGCCGACGGCGGCCGCGTGGTAGCCGAAAATCCCGAGTTCGTGTGCGTGACCCCATTTGCCCCGCGGTTTCCCTTCGAAATGTGGATCCTCCCCAAGCGCCACGCCGGCTACTTTGAAGAAAGCCAAAAGACCCAATTCGACTATCTCGCGCCGATGCTGTCCGAATGCCTCCGGCGCATGGACAAGGCGCTGGCCCGTCCCGCGTTCAATTTCATCCTCCACAGTTCGCCGCTCCACGAGCGGACCGGGGAGTTTTATCACTGGCACCTGGAGATTATTCCGAAACTGACGCAGGTCGCCGGATTCGAATGGGGAACCGGATTCTATATCAACCCGGTGTCTCCTGAAGAGTCGGCCAAATTCCTCCGCGACGCAGAGATCTAATGCCGGTTCGATTTCGCCTCGAAGACCCTACCCTCGCACAACTGCTGCGCCGGATCGAGCACACGGTCCGCCGCGCCGGCGGTCGGACGTGGCTGGTCGGCGGCTCCGTGCGAGATCTTGTGATGAACCGACAGCCGCATGATTTAGACATTGAAGTGACCGGGCTTCCGCCAGGGCAGCTTCATGCCTTGCTGGAAAAACAGTTTCGCACGCAGTTTGTCGGAAAAGCCTTCGGCGTCTTCAAGCTGGATGGCCTTCCCGTCGACATTTCCATTCCTTCCCGCCTCCTCGCTGACCATGAGTCTGTGTCTGGCTTGCTGAGGCAGGCCGATCCCGACATGAGCATCGACGAAGCGTTGAGTCGGCGCGATTTTACGATGAATGCCATGGCTTGGGATCCTGACACACTGGAACTTCGCGACCCATTCAACGGCCGGGGAGACCTCGCCGCCCGCGTGCTGCGCCATGCATCGAATCGGTTCGCTGAAGATCCGCTACGTGTCTTGCGTGGCATGCAACTAGCCGCCCGCCTCGAACTGGTCCCTGCGCCAGAGACGGTTGAACTCTGCAAGACTCTGTCACAGGACGGACTGCCGAGCGAACGGCTATGGGAGGAATGGAAAAAGCTATTGCTCCAGGGCGTCAAACCGTCGCTGGGCCTCACATTTTTGAACGACACCGGCTGGATTCGCTTCTACCCTGAACTCGAGGCGCTCCAAGGCTGCCCGCAAGATCCGACATGGCATCCGGAAGGTGATGTGTGGATTCACACACTCCATTGCCTGAACTGGTTTGCCGGAGAGCGAACCGGCCAGCAAGACGACGATGTGATCGTCGGTCTCGGCATTCTCTGTCACGACTTCGGCAAGCCGTTGACGACCAAAACCGACTATGGACTCATTACCTCCCGCGGCCACGAACAAGAAGGAGAAGGACCGACCAGAGGTTTCATTACGCGGCTGACGAATCAGGAATGGGTCATCAACGAAGTGTTGCCTCTCGTGCTCTGCCACCTCCGCCCCCGCGCCCTGTATGACGCACGGTCGTCCGACAGTGCGATCAGGCGGCTGGCAAGGCACGTACAACGCATCGACCGCCTGGTTCGAGTGGCCCGGGCCGACCATGCGGGACGGCCGCCAAAACCATTCGACGGCTTTCCGGCCGGTGAGTGGTTGTTGCAGCAGGCGAAACGATTGGAGGTCGACGCCAAGGCTCCCGCTCCGATCGTGATGGGCCGGCACCTGCTGGAATTGGGAGTTCCGCC
>DKBD01000179.1:16722-19592 GCA_002451055.1 Nitrospira sp. UBA6909
CCCCCCCCCTTGCCCTCCCTTTTCTCAAAAGCATAAGATGCCCCCATGCGCATCCAACTCAGTCATCCCTCACGAACGGTTGAGTGCAAAGGCCCGAAGAGGGTCAAGGACGTCCTGCGCGAACTGAATCTCGTCGTAGAAGCACACTTAGTCATTCGCGGAGATGAGCTGGTCACGGAAGACGAGATGCTCTACGACGGGGACCAGATCGAAATTCGGCCCGTGATTTCCGGGGGGTAGCGGGAATAGGGGCCCGCATTTCTTGCAGGTGAGAGCCGCGTGGAACCTCGGCCTTACCAGCAATCAGAAATTAGCCCGCAGATTGATCGAACCGACGTGAAAGATCGTGTGATACGTTCCATCTACGACGCCGGGGATCGCGACCGGATTCGCGTTCCCGCTGACCGTCCGCGTCTCATACAGAATGACTTGATACGCCACGTCTATCCCTATCGCCTTTGGCCAGAAGGATGAGCCTCGTGCCGCGCTACAGGGGATAAGACCGAGAAACCGTCCGGTCCCCCTGCACAGCAAACCCAATCCTGCCGAGATTGCATGCTGATCGGCATCCGGAATGGTGGGAAGAAACGACTGATCGGGCACAGGTGTCTGGGAATGCCAGTAGCCCCCACGCAACGCAACTTCCCACTCCCGTAACANNTCGACAGATGCACATCGAGATTACGCACTGACTTCCAGCCCGTGTGGTCGATGTCCAATTCGAGCTTCCATTCATGGGCTGCGTCGCGGATCGGCCACACGGCGATGCCTCCCGTAAAGATCTGCGGAAGCACCAGGGTGGTAGAGGTATCCGACACGCGCATACCGTTGGCGACAAATTTGCCGTCCAAATGGAGTGTCGCCTGGCTACGATACACCAGACCTATGCTGACGAGTGGTCGGCCGTCCGCGTTCCGCAGCGGCGTATACAGCAGGCTCACGTTGAATCCAGCAGCCGTATCACTCCCATTGATCTCTATCGGAGTTCCGGGCGGCGGCAACCCAGGCCCTCCCGATGAATTGAATCTTGTTACGGACCGTCCTTCACCGTAAAAGCTGGCGAACGTATAGATGTCAGCGCCGAGACCAACGGACAAGTGGTCATTCAGCTTATAGGCAAGGCTCGGCTTGATATCGATCAGAGGCAACGCTTGCCGCGTGACTGCAGTGGCAAACGGTCCGTCATCCGGATATTCGTACAAGACTCCAAACGGCGAGACCAAGCCGATTCCCGCAGACACATTCTCCAACGCAGCCACTCCGGTGCTCTTGAGGCTCGCTGTGAGGTAAAAATTGCTCGGAGGGGGGAACGCCACGCTGCCCCCAAAATCTCCGCGCGTGACCGTCCCCGAGAAACCGGTGAAGCTGGTGTGACCGCCGAGCAACAAGAGTCCGGCACTGGTGTGAATGCCCCGCAACTGAGTCATTCCGGCAGGATTGAAGTAGACAGCCGAAGGATCGTCCGCCTGCGCCGTGAAGGCGCCGCTTTGGCCGGTCGCAGATGCGCTCTGATCGAACACGCGGAAAGCGCCGGCAAACACGATGGCAGGACAGACGACGATCAGCAACAGACTGCCGATGCCTGCAACGCTTGACGAACTTTTCGATGACCTATACAGCCGTCGAGTCGTGCCACTGCATGCAACCTGTGACGGCATTCGTCGCACCTCCTTGCAGAATCGTCCTGATCACCCACTAGGAGCATACTTGAACAATTCCAGCGGAAAACTAGCAACAAGGCTCCGACCAGCTTAGAACATTGGCAGAACGATCGCTTTCTGTCGATACGGCCTAACGACTGGTGCCGTCCAACCCTATGCCAAAGCGCCACGTCTTTGCTCGACACTTCCTTCTGTTTCGTCGATACGCGTGATGTTCCGAATGATTGCAGCACCGCAACATCTCGGCACAGCTCAAAGTGATGCGAACGTTGCCCCGCTCAAGCCAGACCTGGCGGCCAAACTCACCGANNTTAGGGAGACATATTTTGCGGCACCAGCCTTGCTAACGCTTGCTCTCGCCGGTTGCCGCTCCAAGTCCTGCTTCCTTGACAGAAACTCCCGGGAGTTCCTCTCAAGGGACACCCCTCCGAGTGCGGCCAGGGCGCGGAAAAACTTTTCAGCCGTTCTTCATGCGATTCACCACAAGCGGAGGAGCGGTCTCTCGCACCGATCCGGCAGCGGGCAGCCGATGACCCCATCCACACAACGGCGTTCGCGGGGTGAGGGCCAAGACGGCGGACGACAGCCCCTCTCGACCTCAGCAATCCGAGGCCTGGACGACCAAGAGAGCGGACAAAGGAAGCCTGGATCGATAACTCAAGGAGTCAGCCCACATCAGAACACCATACGGTATCGCAAGGACCTGAGGCGTTCCTGTCTAACCAGGAGGAAACGATGACGAGCACAGCAACGAGCCAACTGACCGTCAGTCTACCCGTAGTTGTTGACTTTCAAGGCGCATTGGCCCGCGGAGTGACCCAAGACCTCGGTCTCCGTTCCCTTTCTTTTTGGAGCGATTGCCAATCTCCCATCGGCACCACGGTATCCGTGCTCTTCCACTTCAGCCGCAATCTGGCCTATCTGCCATTGACCGGCCGGGTCGTCGCCGTGACCCAGGACATCGGCGAGACGGGGCCTCGGTTTCGCATCGAAATCAACCTTTCTTCTTTGAGCCTTACGGAAGAGCGTATTCTTGAATTGGTATTTCACGAGTTGGAAACGTACCTGCGGAACCTCGACGTACCGGAAACATACGCACGCGCGGCAGCTCATGCGGAACTCGTCACCGCCAATCCACGGTCCATTCTTTCGTTGTTCGTGACGGATAATCCACACCGCCTTCCATATCGATTGCCGGCCGGCACAGAC
>DKBD01000179.1:19597-23483 GCA_002451055.1 Nitrospira sp. UBA6909
GCCCGCCTCCTGATCACACCCATCACCTTCGCGTTCATCGGCCATCCTCGTACGCTGAACGATGTCCCGCGCAAGTTCCCATTCTCCCGCTTCCTACCTTCACACCTGGTGGAACGGTGGTTTCGATACCAATGGCCGTTTGTCGCGTCCTACATCACTGGCCTCACGCTGGCAGATGGAACCCCCACCACCGGAGCGATGCTGATCTCTCCGTTGACCACAGAACAGATGGTTCGCAACCCCCGGCTGGCCAGGAAACGTGTACTGCAAACCGTTCGACTGGCTGAGAAGATGGGGGCGAAGATCGCCGGGTTAGGCGCCTTTACATCGATCGTCACGCGAGACGGGAAGGACCTTGAGGGCAAGGTTCACCTAGGATTGACGACAGGAAATCCTCATTCAGCGGCGATCGCCGTTCAGAACGTCCTCCATGCGGCGGCGCTGACGAATCTCAGCCTGCCGCACGCCACGGTGGCGATCGTCGGCGGAGCCGGTTCGGTCGGCTCAGCCTGCGCGAAGATGCTGGCCCGGCTGGTCGGCACTCTGGTGCTGATCGATATCAAAAAGGACGCGCTTCGGAACTTGATGGCACAGCTTGACAACCAGCCGGCAGTCCTGGAGGGCGCATCCAGTCTCGATCGAGTACGGGAGGCGGATATTGTCATCGCCGTGACCAATAACCCGCACATTCTCTTGACCGCGGAACACTTGAAGCCCGGCGCGATCGTGATCGATGCCGCTCAACCAAAGAACGTATCGGAGGAGATTCCTCGTCAGCGGCCCGATGTCGTCGTCATTGAATCCGCTGTGGTGAACACCCCCGGTATCGATGTGAACTTTGACCTGGACCTCGCTCCGGGGGAAGCGCTTGGGTGCCTCTCCGAAACCATGATCCTGACCGCCATAGGATGGCAGGGGCATTACTCGCTCGGCAAAGCCGAATTATCGCAAGCCACACAAATCATCGCCGCCGGTCGTCCGCTGGGTTTCCGCCTGGCTCATTTCCGGAATTCCGTCGGCTATGTCACCGACGAACACCTACTCCGAGTCGCCGAAACTCGGATGCGTGAAGTACCACTCGACGCCCATGCCGTCGGAGAACTTGGCCGTGACGCGCCGGATGGACGAGCTGCATCTGCCGTACCCGTCTGCCCGAGCCCGCTTGCTGCGTGATCGGTTGCACCAAGATGGTCGCACCATTGAGCGGCAGCAGGCATCGAGGCCGATGCGGCACAGGCCAGAACGATCTTCTCCCCCGTGGTGAAAGCGCCCACACTCGTGAGGGAGGCTCTCTTGCGGTCCGCGACGCCCGCCTTGAAGCACGGGCATCGGCCCACCAGTAGACCACCTCCAGACCGAACAGATCACGTTTTCGCACGCCATGCACCCAGTCTCGCAAATGACACCTCCGTCTAGGAGACCGTGGGGGCTGCCAAACGGGAAGTCGTGCACCACCTGTCGTTCCATAAGGAGCGGCGACCACACCGACGCTTGACGGCTAGACCTCCGATCAGGTGTACTGTCAGAACCTAACCACACGGCTCACGGAGGCGTAGCCAGTAACCCGTGCGTGGTGCGACGTAAGGACAGGCATACTCTGTCCGCACAAGCGGAGCCGCCTCAATACTCACCATGGTTGAGACCTCGACGTACACGCTGAATATTCATGCCATTCCCATGCTGCTCATGGGGATAGTCACCCTATGGCTGGGAATCCTGGTCCGCCGATCAAACAGGCAGTCGGCCGCGCATCGCCACTTCCTCATTCTCTGTCAAAGCATCGCGCTATGGCTTGTCGCGACCAGTATCGGCCTCTGCGCGACGACGCCGGATCTGGCGTTGATCTGGTACAAACTCGACAATGTCGGGGTCATGTATATCTCTGTGGCGTTCTATGCCTTCTCGGCGGAGTTCCTCCAACTCCATCGCCCCTGGTCGATTACGCTCGGATATGGCCTCTCTACGCTTCTGGCCATCACAGTCCTCACGCGTCAAGAGTTCGTCGCCGGAGTGCATCAATATTGGTGGGGGTACTTCCCGCAGTGGGGGCTGGCCAGTGTGCCGTTTTTTATCATGTTCTTCGCCTATATGGCCGCCGCATTTGCCGACTACATTCGCGCCTATAACACGGTCACAACCCCGATCAAGCGCCAGCAGATCAAGTTCGTCCTCTGCGCGTTTCTGATTGCCTATCTTGGCTCAGTCGATTTCTTCCCGGCCTTCGGCTACGAAATTTACCCCTTCGGATACATTCCTATTTTTCTGCTGACCGTCGTCGTCACGATCGCCATTCTTCGATATCACCTCCTCGATGCCACGCTGTTCGTCTCTATGAGCGCCACCTATCTCCCCCTCATTCCCTTCGCACTCGTGCTCATCCTCTTTGCGCATATCTTGGGAGACCTCGCCCCGACCGCCTTAGCGAGCGTCCTTGTTCTCACGACCGTGGCATTCACGATCCTGTACGTCGCTTTCCAACCCCGTCTTCAATCCGCCCTCAACAAAGTCCTCTTCCCCGGCCGGTATGACGCGTACAACACCCTGACACGCTTCAGCCACGCCATGGTGATGAATCTCGATCTGGCCAATCTGCAGACCGAAATCGTCCACACGCTTCAGACCGTCATGGGCATTGAGACGGTTTCGGTGTTCCTCCTCGAGAAGGAACAAGGACGTTATGAGCTGAAGGCTTCAGCTGGAATAGACAAAGACCGGGTCAATGCCGTTCAGCTGACAGGCCACGATTCCTTCGCCACGCTTCTTTTGAAGCATGATCAACCGATCGTCAAGGAGGAGTTCCAGCACGGGCTCCTTGCGCAAGATGAGACGGAAGCCGGCACCCTCGTCGAGACATTGACGAAGATGAACGCCGAGGTTTGCATACCCCTCGTCAACAAAACGAGGCTCATCGGCTTTGTCAACCTTGGGCACAAACCTTCTCAGGAATTCTATTCACGGGATGAACTCGAACTCCTCGGCTCTCTGGCGAACAACGCTGCCATTGCGCTCGACAATGCCATGCTCTACGAGGACTGGAAACGCTCGCAGGTTCTCATCCGGCGAGCCGACCGCCTCCGTTCCTTGGAAACCATGGCAGGGGGATTTGCCCATGAGGTGCGGAACCCGTTGACATCGATTAAGACGTTCATCCAGCTGGCGCCGTCAAGACGGGACGATCCTGAATTCATGGACTCCTTCAGCGTGGTGGCTGGCGACGATCTGTTGCGCATCGAGCGGCTCATTGAAGAGATTCTGGACTACACGCGGTATATGAAGCCCAAGTTCTCCCTGAATTCGATAAACGAACTCGTGGCCTCTAGCCTGCACTTCATCGAAATCAAAGCGAATACCCTGGGAATTGTGATCGAGAAACAGCTGGCCGAACAACTCCCGCTCATCATGGTGGATCAGCAACAAATCAAACAAGTGCTCATGAATCTCGCGCTGAATGCCATCGACGCGATGGGGGGAAAAGGAGGACATCTGATCGTTACCACGCGGCATGTGACTCGCCTTGACGGCACCCGGTGGATACAGATCGAGGTCTCGGATACCGGCTGTGGGGTGGCACCGGCGGATCTCCCGCATATCTTTGACCCCTTCTTTACCACCAAACACGAAAGCACGGAACGAGTCGGGACCGGGCTCGGTCTTTCCATCGTCCATCAAATCATTCAAGAGCATGCCGGCACGGTCGAAGCTCGCAGCACCGTCGGCCAAGGATCAACCTTCATTCTGACACTTCCTGCAAAAACGGCTCCGGAAACGGCACTCGCATAACGCGCACGTCCCCCCTGCCGGTATCACTTGCCTCACCTATCTCGCCTGGTGTCTCAGCCGTTTCGCCACGAACTCAGTCCAACCTTGCTACTTGACCCCCTCTCCC
>DKBD01000179.1:23506-23791 GCA_002451055.1 Nitrospira sp. UBA6909
GTAGCTCAATGGATAGAGCACCAGACTACGGATCTGGGGGTTACAGGTTCAAGTCCTGTCGGGCGCGCCACACCCCACCGCTCATGTAGCTGGTAGCCTGCCGACGGCTCTGGGCTTATCCGATTCAGTCCTGTCGGGCCAAACCTCGCTTGCGCGTTCCGGCGGCTCATCAGGCGCAGCCGCTCTTCCTTGCGCCGCCGGATAAAGGCCTCCAGTGAATTCTCTCCCATTTCTCCTGCCGACGGATCTTGGTCCATCACCTTCCGTCCTGTCGGGCCAAACCGC
>DKBD01000224.1 GCA_002451055.1 Nitrospira sp. UBA6909
TTGTCACCGAGTCCTATGGCCAAGTTTCGATAGATGATCACTCCGATATCAGGCCGCCGGCGAATGAGGTCGGCCAGATCACGCTGCAGCAGTTCGCCCGCTTCCACGCGGCCGTCCGCCGTCGCGGTCGCGGAGTGCGGCCTCGCCGAGAGCAGCGAGACTTCACCGCAGGTCTCCCCGGCGCGGACCGTGCCGATCGTGGTAGACGGACTGCCGCCACTGATGACGACCTGCCCCTGGATCACGAGAAAAAGCCGATCCGCCGGATCGCGTTGTGCAAAGAGCTGTTGACCGGTCGCAATCTCCCGCACGGTACAGACTCCGGCAAGTCTTGTCGCCTGCTCGCTGGTCATGCCATGGAAAAGCGGGATCTCCTTAATGGCCTGTGCCATGCGCGGAGCGATGACACAGGTGGAGAAACCGCGCATCACGATATCAGCGAGGGTTTGCACCGGTTCCGTCAGCCCGAGCGGTCCCAGGTCTTGCAGTTTGTTCAGCCGCACCATCTTGACGATGTCCAGCCGCTCCACTTGATAGAACACCATGGCCGGCACATAGGCGACAGGCAGGAAATTCAATTCCAGCAACGTGCGCTGCATGCGGGGCGCATAGGCACTGACGTCGATCTCGATGTAGTCGATGCCCAGCTCCTCCCGGCATTTCCGTTCCAATTCAGCCAGGAGAAACCGCACGACGTCGTCGGCCAGAGCGATGAGCTCGAAGACCCGCACGGTCCGCTCAACCTGATCCATGGTGTAGCCGACGGCCCCGACGATCTGGCCCCCGGAACGGGCCAACAAATAGCTGGTCTGGCGCGCCTGAAGCTTGAAGAATCCGTAATCCAGCCGCATGGGCCCGAAGATCTCCCGGTTTCGCACGCGACCTCGCTCAATGCGCAGCAAAGCGGGATAACCTTCGGCATGCAACTGCTCAACGGTGTAGTCGCCTCCGGAGGGATAAGGAGCGGACTCTTCGTCCACAATGAAATCCGGCAAGAGCGGCGGCTGACTCATGACGAAACTGGCCAATGGGTAGGCTTCGGGAATGATCCTGGGATTGTTGCGGCGGAGCGTCAAGGCGTCGCCAAAATACCGAACCAGCAGCGCGAAACTCTCCCGATGGCGAAACAAATGTTTCAGCGGCAGAAATCCGGTGGCGATGAATCCATGGGACAGGCTGATTCGTTGGGCGTAGGGATGCACCGTCCGCCCCACCACCAAGCCGACGTGCAAGCGGTTCTGAATGGCCTGAAGCCGTTTCTCCATGAGCAGATTGCCGATCTGCAGGCGGCGATAGTCCGGATGGACGGCAAGACGGCCGAATTCTCCGACAAGATCGGAATGCGCGCCGAAGTCGAAGAGGACGGACGCCGTGCCCACGACCCGTCCCGATTCGGTGTCTTCGGCCACGAGAATGAGGGCATCGTCCGTGAAGACGGACCGTTTGAGCCACAATTCATCGTAGAGTTCACGGTGCGGATAGTCGGTGCCATAGACGGCCAGAAAGATCTCGCGGATCTCCCCCACGTCTTCTTCGCGGGCTTCTCTGACTCGGATCATGGCAGTCTCGTGCAGGGTCAGGACCGGTTCTGCTGATCGCGCAAGCGTTGGCCGGCGAGCTTGGCTACTGCTCGGTAATAGGCGGCGCCGACACCCAATGCCGTTTCGTCGAAATCGAACTTGCTCGAGTGGGCGGGAAACCCCTCCTTGCCAGGCACCTGCCCGCCGAACCGGACATAGGCCCCCGGAATCTGTTCCAGGTAGTAACTGAAATCCTCCGCGCCCATGTTCGCCGTTCTGAGGGGCAGGACGTTCTCCTCGCCCACCGCTTCGATCGCGGCGCGCCGCGCGAGATCCGCCATGTCCGGCTGATTGATCAGCGGCGGCGTGCCTTCCCTCACCGAGACGAGAATTTTCGCCCCGTGCAGCTGGGCGATCGACTCGGCAATACGGCGAATTGAGGACAGCAACTGCCGACGAACAATGACATCCTGGGCGCGCACCGTGCCCTCTAATTTGGCCTGCCCTGCAATCACGTTCGGTGCGGTCCCCGCGTGGAACTGCCCGACGGATACCACCGACGGCCTGGCCGGATCAATCTCGCGTGACACGATGGTCTGCAGCGCCATAATCATGAGACTCCCGACCACGACGGCGTCAATACTTTCGTGCGGGCGCGCGCCGTGGGCGCCTTGTCCGACGATCTCGATGGTGAAATTATCCGACGAGGCGTTGACCGCGCCGTCGGCGACGACGATGGCTCCAGGCTGGTAGTGACGATCGAGATGGCCGCCGAAGATCATGCCGGCTCCGTCCAACGCCCCGGCGTGAATCATCGCCTGCGCCCCGGTGCCCTTTTCTTCAGCCGGTTGGAATATCAATCGAACAGGGGCGGGCAAATCCTTCTCATCGGATAGGAGAGCCGCCGCGCCGAGCAGCATCGCAGTGTGTCCATCATGGCCACAGGCATGCATGACGCCTTCGTGCACCGAGGCGAAGTCCAAACCGGTTTCTTCCTGAATTGGCAGCGCGTCGGTGTCAGCGCGCAACACCACACAGGGCACCCCGGTCTTTCCGGGAATATCCGCGACAACGCCGGTGTCCGCCACATTCATGCGACACTGAACGCCGAAGTCCCGCAAGAAATCCGCGATGACCGCGGCCGTTCCGGATTCCTGGCCGCTCAACTCCGGATGCTGGTGCAGAACTCTCCGCAGCGAAACGATTCGATCATATACGTCCTGGCGGATCAGTGGCATGTTGATCACCTCGCCTCGCTCGGCACCTCAACATTCCGGCATCCTGAGCTGAACTGCAAGGGCTATGTCAGCTCAGCGCTCTTCCTTCGCCGCCACTCCCGGTTGGAACGTCGTATAGACATACACCGGGATCGACAGATGGCCGAGATGTTTTTCCATCAGCGGCTTCACATCTTTCCACTCCAATCCACCCACACCGGTGGCTAAACGAGGAAGCGCGACACTCTTGATATGCTCCGTTTCGATCACCTTGGACAGGGCCTTGAGACAGTGATTGACGTTTGCCACCGTGGCTTGTCCTGGCTTGGATCCGTGACTGGGCGCCGGCTCTTGAGTAAATAGATTGACCACTCGAACGCCTCCGACACCGGCCCAGGTCCACAATTCGCCGGGCTTCGGGGTAAACGTCTGGCAATAGTGCCGGAAATCCTTGTACATCGCCGGCCAATGCTCTCTGAGTGACAACGCCAGCCCACTGGCGAAGTTGTCATTTGGCGCCACCCCATGCGCCACTGCTTCGGCCTTTGTCAACAAAATGTCCCCCGTAACTTCTTTCAGCATGGACCAAATACCTCCGTCGGACTGGAATTGACAATGACTCCCTTAATAAATGACCGCTCTTGGCACAAGAACTACGGCGTCTTCGCGCAACGGAACCCATAGCCGAAGTGCCGGTTCGATGGCTGAGCGTTGAATCGATGCGCAGATCGCAAGAACTCGGACACGTACAGCCAGGACCCACCGCGAACGACCTTCTCATCGCCCTTTGCCGGCCCAATGGGGTTTTTTTCCGGACTTTTGGCATAGAAGTCGTGGTCGTACCAATCAAAAACCCATTCCCAGGCATTGCCGGCCATATCATAGATGCCATAGGGACTTTTACCCGCTTCGAACGATCCAACTGGGGCTAAGGCAAGATGTTCATCCCAGTCACTTCTCCCGTAATTCGCGTGGAGCCGAGTCGGCGCTTCGTTACCCCAGGGATAGATCCCCCCACTTGTTCCCCGTGCCGCTTTCTCCCACTCTGCCTCCGTAGGCAGGCGCTTACCGCTCCATTTGCAGTAATTGACGGCATCTTCCCAACTCACGTTGACGACCGGGCGTCTCTGATGTTGGAGTTGACTCATGATTTCCCAATCCGGTGGCTCCTCCATGCCCGTCACCGTCAGGTACTTGGCATACTGGCCCACCGTCACCTCATACTTGTCCATATAGAAGGCATTGAGGTAGATCTGTCGCACGGGTTTTTCATCGTCCGAAAGATTGCTTCCTCTCGTGAACTTCCCAGCCGGCACCAACACCATCGGCATGTCGAGCGTCTCGGCCTGCGATGCACCGCCTGATGTGGGCTTGTGCGACGCGGCAGCGGAGCGTCGTGGAAGTTTTGCATATAGCTGTTGGTAGAGAGCCTGTTGGTCATTGTTCAGACCCAACTCATTGGCATTGTCCAGAGCCTCCTCTGCCTGCTTCATTTTTCCGCCGGCCATCAGGCCCTTCGCCTCGCTCAGGAGCCCCCATACCGTCATTTCCTCCCGTAACCGCCATATCTTCGCTTTGGCTTTAGGCAAATATGATGTCTTCGATCCGGATTTGGCCTCCAACTGCAACACGGCGTCGTAATGTTGTTCCGCACAGCTCCAGGCTTCTAACGCCCGGCAGGCCTCAGCCAGGTTGTAATGGGCCTGCATGTTCGACGGATCTTTCTGCAGGCCGGCTTCCAGTGCTGCCCTCGCCTCCGCATACTGTTTATTTTTCAGCAGATCCTCCCCTTTGGCGAAGGCCTGGTCAGCGGCGCCAGCGGCATGCGCGGCCGTCCCCGGAAGTATGAAGAGGCACAACAAGATGGCCCTCATCAGCATTTGTCTCATAGAAGCACCCCTCTCAATTGTGATCACCCTGTGTCTTCGGTCTCGGCTGCCGGATAACATGGTATAACCTGTACGGGCTGGCAAGCTTACCAAAAAACACACACAAGATGAATGCCTGATATTGCCTTCCCATGAATTTCTACTCCACCCGCCCGGCCAGGATTCTAGCCCCTTTCAAGCAGTTCTCCCTTGACCTTCCAGCGACCCCTCCCTCTACACCCATTCCGACGCCCCTTCTTTCCCCACCTCAGGCCCCGCAAAGGCACTATAGAGTGCCGGCAGCACCACCAGCGTCAAGGCCGTCGACGTGAAGAGTCCGCCGATCACAACCGTCGCAAGCGGCCGCTGTACCTCGGCACCGATCCCTTGCGCCAGCGCCAGCGGCAGAAGCCCGAGCAGCGTGGTCATCATGGTCATCACAACCGGACGAAGCCGCAGGCTACACCCGGTTAGGATTGCCTCGTCCATCTGCCTCCCTTCGTAGCGCAGCTGGTTGATATAGGAGACGAGCACGATGCCGTTTCCGACCGCAAGTCCGAACAACTCGATAAACCCAATAGAGGCCGGCACACTCAGGTACTGCCCGCTCAGCCACAGTGACACGACACCTCCGATCAACGCGAAGGGCAGATTGAGGATGATCAGGGTGGCGTAGCGCAAGGAGTGGAAGGCCCAAAAGAGGAGAAAGTACACGAGTCCGAGCGTGATCGGGACAACGATCATCAGCCGCGCATTAGCCCGCTCCATGTTCTCGAATGCTCCGCCCCACACGATGCTATATCCTTCCGGCAATCGAACCTGCGCCGCCAACTTTGCCCGGCCTTCATCCACGACGCCGCCGATGTCTCGTCCGGCGACGTTGAATCCGACATAGATGCGGCGCTTCACTTGCTCACGGCTGATCCGGGCCGGGCCCTCACGCATCTCGATCGTGGCGAGCTCACTCATGGGAATCAAGGCACCGGAAGCTGACTTCACGCGGATCTCTCCGATGGCGGCGACGCTGTTCCGATACGATTCCGGAAACCTCAGCGTGAGATCAAATCGGCGTTCCCCTTCATAGACCTGCGTCGCCGCCTTACCGCCGATCGCGGTCGTGATGATCTCCTGCACATCAGCCACGTTGATGCCGTAGCGGGCGATTTTTTGCCGATTGATGTCGATAGTAAGATAGGGCTGGCCCGCAATCTGTTCGATCTTGATATCCTTGACGCCGTCGATCTGCTGCAGCAAGACCGCAATTTCCTCTGCCTTGTCGCGGAGCACATCGAGATCATCTCCGAACAGCTTGACGGCACATTCGGTCCTAATACCGGAGATCAGCTCATCGACCCGTTCCTGTATCGGCTGGCTCATCAAGGTGGAAATACCCGGAACCTCTGCCAGCTTCCGGCGGATGGCATCGGTCAATTCCGATTGAGTCTCCGCCGTCTTCCAGCTACTCCGGTCGTGCAACGACACGATCGGGTCACTCTCATACAGCTCTTCCGGATGGTACGGAATTTCCGCTCGCCCGATCCTGCTTACAGCCGTCTTCACTTCGGGAAACTCCAGCATGACCTTCTGGGCTTGCTTCTCCAACTCGATGGACTCATCCAGTGACACACTCGGGAGCCTCATGACTTGTGGGGCCAGAGCCCCTTCATCAAGCAGCGGGATGAATTCTCTTCCCACGAAGGGAACGAGGGCAAAACTGCACAGCACAATTACCATCGAACCAGTGAGGATGAGGCCGCGTCGACGCAGCGTCCATTCCACGACCGGCCGGTAACGCCGTTTCATCCAGCGCGTGAGTCCCGTTTCTTCCGGATGGTCTCCACGCAAGATCAGTGACGCGAGCACCGGCGACAGGGTCAGCGTCACCACGACCGAAGATAGGAGCGCGATCACCAACGTGTAGGCCAGCGGCGCGAACATCTTGCCTTCCATCCCGTGGAGCGTCATGAGCGGCAGGAACACGACGCTGATGATCAAAATGCCAAAGAGGATGGGGCGGCCCACCTCCTTGGTGGCTCGCAGGATCACGTCGAGTTTGCTTCTCCCGGTCTCGCGATTATTCTGAGCGAGATGGCGATACACGTTCTCGACCACGACCAGCGACCCGTCCGCAATCTCGCCGATGGCGATGGCTAGCCCGCCGAGCGTCATCAAGTTGGCCGAAAGCCCTAGCAATTCCATCGCGATGAAAGCCACAAGCGGGGTGACGATCAATGTGACGGTCACAACGATGGCGCTCCGGATATGGCCCAGGAAGAAAAAGAAGACGAAGACCACCAAGACGATTCCTTCGATCAACGCATCGCGCACCGTCTGAATGGCCGCATGTACGAGCTCAATCCGATCATAGAAAGGGATCAGTGTCGTACCGGTCGGGAGGATATTGCCCTGCTGAAGATCATCCACCTTAGTCTTGACCGCCTCCACCACCTGACGGGCATTGCCTCCGCGTAGCATGAGGACCGTCCCTATCACGACCTCACGTTCTCCATTGAGGACCACCGCGCCATGACGAACGGCATGGCCGATACGGACTTCAGCGACATCCCGAACGAACACCGGCGTGCCGCCGACCTCCTTGACGATGATGGACTCAATATCACTCACAGTTCTGATCAGCCCGATTCCTCGAACGATCGAACGTTCCGCCTGACGCTCCAGAACGTTGCCCCCGACGTTTACATTGTTCTTTGCGACCGCATCGTAAATATCGTGGAGCGTCAGGTCGAATTTGAGTAGCTTGCCCGGAT
>DKBD01000174.1 GCA_002451055.1 Nitrospira sp. UBA6909
GCCGCTGGATTGATCACGTACGCGCTGAAAAGCAAGTAATATGCGAAGTTCCCCTACATATAGATTCCGGCTTGCCCCTCCCCCCCTAAGGTTGGTATAAGGAGCCCCATGGATCCTCAGGTCGACGCGTACGAACAGACCGAATTGCCGTATCAGGTCCGCATTGAAAATTTCGAGGGGCCGCTGGATCTGTTGCTCCATCTCATCAAGAAACACGAGATCAATATTTACGATATTCCAATCGCCCTCATCGCTCAACAGTACCTGGAATATATTGAGGCGATGAAGAGCTTCAATCTCAACGTCGCAGGGGACTTCTTGGTCATGGCGGCAACCCTGCTGCAGATTAAATCCAAAATGCTGTTGCCCGTCGATGAAGCGGCTCAGGATGAGGACGACGGGCCGGATCCACGGGAGGAGCTCGTCCGGCGTTTGTTGGAGTACAAGGCGTACAAGGAGGCGGCATACCAGCTGGATGGGCAGGAAAAGATGTGGCGCGAGATATTCAGCCGAACTCCGGCGTCACCGGAGCCTGCCGTATCGGACGAGACGCCGTTAGACAACGTCTCCTTGTTCGATCTCGTTGATGCGCTCCAACAGATTCTGAATCGCAATCCCGGGAAAAAGCTCATCGAGATTATTCCTGACAATCTCACCGTTCGGGAAAGGATGAACCTGATTCTGGAAATGCTGGAGGGGAAAGAGTCCGTGTCATTTGCGGATCTGTTCGATCCGGCAAGTCACCGGTTGGTCGTGATCGTGACGTTTTTGGCGATGTTGGAGCTGATTCGGCTGCGGGTGACACGGGTATTCCAAGCCGAATCGTTCGGGCCGATCCTGGTGTCACGAGCATTCTCTTTGG
Source organism: Nitrospira sp. UBA6909 (assembly GCA_002451055.1). Taxonomy (GTDB): domain Bacteria; phylum Nitrospirota; class Nitrospiria; order Nitrospirales; family Nitrospiraceae; genus Nitrospira_D. The sequence continues at coordinate 863 of DKBD01000174.1, forward strand.
TTCCCGATCCCGCCGAACTCGATGACGTCGATGTGGAATGGAGGGGGACATGACTCCAATGACCGATGAAATGAACGCCGAACTGACCGAGTCGGATATCGAAACGGCGGAGGCGATGTCGAACGGCCATCCGGCTGGTCTTGAAGTGTCAGGAAACGGCGATGCAGTGACGCGCGCCGTCGCGGTTCGTGAGTTACAAGCCATTCTGGAATCGGTGTTGTTCGTGGCGCAGGAGCCTCTGTCAATCCAGCGCCTCACGGCGGTGATCGGCGACGTGAGCAAGGCGGACGTATCGCAAGCGCTCCAGAGTCTTGGAGAAGAGTTGGCGCAGGAAGGGCGAGGCGTCCGCCTGGTGGAAATTGCGGGAGGCTTTCGTCTCGTGACGAAGCAGGAATACGCCTCCTGGATCAAGCGAATGGACAAGTCGAAATCGACCGCGAAGCTGTCGCGCTCGGCGCTCGAGTCGCTGGCNNCCGATCATGTACGGCACGACGAAGTTTTTCCTTGAACATTTCGGGTTGAACGATCTGTCTCAATTGCCGCCGCTGCGGGAGTTCAGAGAGCTGGGCGAGTCGGAACAGGCGATGCTGCCAATGGACGAGGCCGAGAAGCTTGCGACAAATGGCTCCGCTGAGGTGGTCCAAGTGGTTGATACCGTCGAGGTAGTAGAAACTGAGGCGGTGGTTGAACAGAATGGCGAGCTCTCTGAGATTGAGCCGGAGCGATTCGAGATGGAGCGATCCGAGCTAGAACTATCCGAGGAAGAGATTGAGGCGAAGCTGGAGTCGATAGGGAAGCTAGAACTGGATGCAAAGCTTGACTCAGCCTTGGATTCGACCGATAGGCTTTCCGCCGAGTCCGATGGGAGCCTCCTCAACGAAACGGTCGAAGAGCCGTAGCGTCAATCAGCATTGTCCGTAGACAACCCCTCACCCCTTACTCTTCACTCTCACCGTCAAGGACCTTGCCTTGACTCTCTTTCCGGCGCTTTGCTAGACTCCACAATCCATTTCTAAGTCCTTGAAACATCCGTTTTTTCTTGATTGGTCAGCTCCAGCCACATGAGGTGACGACAGTATGAAACCATGGCTTTTTGATGAGTTCTTTCGGTTCGGCCCACGAACGCTCACCATTGATGGAGTTCAAGGTGAGTGGGGAGGCGGGGATTCGGTGGCGGAGGAGGAAGAGCTTCCTCCTGCGCCGACCAATGTGCAGGCGAAGCCGGGCAATGGACGGGTGACCGTTACGTGGGATCCGATACCGGATGCCATGTATTACAACCTCTATTTCCAAACCACCAAGGGCGTCCAGATCAAGTTTTCGGAACTCACACGCCCGATCGCAAGCGCTGAAGATTTCAGGACCGTGATCGGCGTCAAGAAGGAGAAGGCGACGTGCCTGGAAGGCGCCACCAGCCCCTTCGTGCATGACGATCTTGCCAACGGCGTCTGCTATCACTATGTCGTCACCGTCGTCACGCCCAAAGGCGAGAGTCTTGAATCGCAGGAAGTCATGGCGGTGCCGTCGCCCTATCTGTTGACGATGGTGATCGGACGAGAGGGTGTGGACGACGGAGAATTCAGCTCGCCGACCGGTATTGCGCTGGACAAGGACGGCAACATTTACGTTGCGGATACGGACAATCACTCGATTCAAAAATTCGACAAGACGGGCAAATTCCTGGCGCGCTGGGGCGGGGAACCCAGCTCGCAAGAGGGACAATTTTACTATCCGCGCGGCTTGGCGGTGGGACCGGACGATTTTCTGTATGTGGCTGACAGCGGCAACAACCGTGTCCAGAAGTTCGATCTGGAAGGCAATGGGCAGAAAGCCTGGGGAAAGTTCGGCTTCGCCTGGCGCGGCGCCGATTTGGGCAAATTCGACGTGCCCTGGGGGATCACGACCGACCAGGACGGCAACATCTACGTGTCCGATACCAGCAATGCCCGTATTCAAAAGTTTCAGCCCGACGGCCAGCCGCTGCTGAAGTGGGGTCGGGACGGCAGCTTCGACGGGGCGTTCTTTTTCCCACGCGGCGTGGCGGTCGACTTTGTCGGCAATATTTACGTGGCGGATGAGAGCAACAACCGCGTTCAGAAATTCGATGCCCGCGGGAGTTTTCTGACCAAATGGGGGCGTGAGGGCAGCGGCCCCGGCCAATTCAAATCGCCCTGGGGCATTGCGTGCGACGCCCTAGGCAATGTCTATGTCGTCGACAGCGGTAATCACAGGATTCAGAAATTCGACGGCAACGGCACGTTCCTCTGTTCCTTCGGAAATCGCGGGAAGGCGGAAGGGCAGGTGAACTTCCCCTACGGGGTTGCGGTTGACAAAGAGGGCGCGGTCTTCGTCGTCGACAGCGGCAACAACCGGGTTCTCAAGTACGAGCCGACGGAAGAGGAGGCGAATCGCGGGAAGCAGGACTCGGTTCAACCCGCGGAGCCGGGGGCGCTTCAGCCGCCGCGCAGCGTGGCGGTCAAGGCCGGCGATACGGAAGTGTTCTTGAGTTGGCTGGAAGTGCCTGGTGCGGTTTCCTACAACCTCTACTTCGGCACGGCCCCGCGATTGACGACACAAGGGGCGACGAAAATCGAAGGCGTGATGAACCCATACACGCATACCGGCTTGACCAACGACATGCCGTATTTTTATGCCATCACGGCTTCGTTCGAGGACGGACAGGAGAGCGTGTTGTCGGAGGAAGTCACGGCGACCCCGGTCCTCATCGACATCACGGCGCCGCAGAATCCGTACGCCGTCATCAACCATGGGGCCTTCATGACCAATTCCCCGGAGGTGATGGTCACGATTTCAGCCAACGATGTGGATACAGGGGTCGGAGCCTACTTTGTGTCGGAGAGTCCGTTGACGCCGATGGCCGGGACGCCCGGCTGGGTTGAGGTGGAGCCGGCGGTGAAGTTCGGTGCGACGATTCCGTTCATCCTGTCCCCGAACGACGGGCAGAAGACGATTTACATCTGGTTCAAGGATGTCGGCAACAACGTCTCCACGCCGGCCAGTGCCACCATCCTGGTCAATACCTCCGGCTACCTCTGTGTGTCGAAGTGGGGCAAGCCTGGCCGCGGGGCCTCATTGCTTCATGGCGGCGAATTCATGGCGCCGATGTACGGGCTGTGCGTCGATCAACAGGGCGCGCTGTTCGT
>DKBD01000185.1 GCA_002451055.1 Nitrospira sp. UBA6909
GTCGTCAGTTGGAAAGAGGAAGACGAGGCATCCGTTCATCATCTGTTTCCCGGAATAGAAGCGCCTCGGCGATACGCTGTGCTGCACGTGACGCCGAAGTTTGCCTATAAGACCTGGACGGTGGCCGGATGGGTTGGCCTCGGCAGATGGTTGACCGACCATGGGGTGAACGTGGTTGTGACAGGTGGAGATTCGCCGGACGACCGGATCTATTGTGAGGACGTGATCCGGCGATTGTCGGATCGATCGGTGAATCTTGCGGGCCAGGTCCGGCTACCGGCTCTCGGCTATCTCTTGAGCCGTGCGGCCCTCTATGTCGGGACCGATACGGCGGTCAGCCACATGGCCGGGGCGGTCGGCGCGCCGACGGTCGTCTTATTCGGGCCATCGAATCCAGTGAAGTGGGGGCCGTGGCCGAAGGACTTTCCGGTGGGGGGCAACAGCCCCTGGAAGATGAAAGGATCGCAGCGGCAAGGCAATGTGTTTCTTCTTCAAGGCGAAGGAGAATGCGTGCCCTGTTGCGGCGAGGGGTGCGACCGCCACATCGACAGTTTGAGCGACTGTCTGCAACGCTTGTCGGTTGACCGAGTCATTCACGCCATGGAAACGATGCTGGGTCTGCGGGAAGATCACATGAACATGGCGATTGCTCAATGAGGCTGATGCCACCGAATCCGAACATACCCTAACGCATATGAAACACCTCGCCGCCACATTATTTCACGCCGTCGCCCAGCGGTATGGGAAGTTGTTGCTTGATCACCGTTCTCTGGTCGTGATCGGNNGTTCGACGGAGATATCCCGCAGCAGTACTGGTTGGTCATGTGGAAATATCTGCCCGCCGTCTTGCTGATCTTTGGCTCGGGCTTGTGGGTGTTCGGCATTCAGAGTGGTTTATGGCGCTACGTGGGCCTCCATGATTTGGGCAGGATTTTGTGGGCGTCTCTCGCCGGCTCGGTACTCTTTTACGCAGTCACGCACCTTCTGCTTGGAAACACGGCCTATCCCCGGTCGGTCATCATTCTGACCGGTTTGCTCAGCGGGCTGTATTTGGCGGGTATCAGATTGGCGGTGCGGTGGTTTCGAGAATGGCTACACATCATCGGGCCGACTGCCAGGCGGGTCTTGATCGTTGGAGCAGGGAACGCTGGAGAATTGTTGGTCAGAGACATGCTGTCCGATCCAGAGTACAACAGTCGTCCAGTCGCCTTTGTGGACGACGATCCGGTCAAACAGAAGATGAAGATTCATGGCATCCCGGTGTTGGGTACAACGGCCGACATCCAAGCCGTGGCGGATCGCGTGAGGGCGCATGAGATCATCGTGGCCATTCCATCGGCGTCCACCCATCTGAAACAGAAAATTCTTGCCGGGTCGGAAGGTACTACGGCGCCGATCAAGATCCTCCCCAGCGTCAAACGGTTGCTGGGCGATCCCGTCTCGCTCCAGCAAGTCAGGCCGATGAGCCTGGAGGACTTGCTGCAGCGCGAGCCGATCCAAACCGATCGCCAAGAGTTGCATCCGCTGATCGAAGGGAAGACCGTATTGGTCACCGGAGCAGGAGGCTCGATCGGGTCGGAGCTCTGCCGGCAAATTGCGCAGTACAAGCCGGAGTCGCTGGTCTTGTTCGAACAGTATGAAAACTCGCTTCATGCGCTCTTGCTGGAATTGCGGGCAGCGTATCCGCATGTCGGAGTGCTTCCGGTTGTGGGGGATGTCACGATGCCCGATCGTGTGGCGGAAGTGTTCCGGCAAACCAACCCGGATCTCGTCTTTCACGCGGCGGCACACAAGCACGTCCCGCTGATGGAATTGAATCCAAAAGAGGCGGTCCGGAACAACATCTTGGGGACTCGCGTGGTGGCAGAGGCGGCGCTGAGGGCCGGCGTCGATCGGTTTGTCTTGATCTCAACGGACAAGGCGGTCAATCCGTCGAGCGTCATGGGAGCCACCAAGCGGATTGCGGAGCATGTGGTGCAGGGATTCAGCCGGAAAGGCATGACGAAGTTTACGGTGGTCCGGTTCGGAAACGTGTTGGGAAGCAACGGCAGCGTCGTGCCGCTGTTCGCCGAGCAGATTCGCAAGGGCGGCCCCGTGACCGTCACCGACCCGGAGATCAAGCGTTTTTTTATGACGATTCCCGAAGCGGTGCAGCTGGTTCTCCAGGCCAGTGTGATGGGGCAGGGCGGAGAGGTGTTTGTGCTGGATATGGGGGAGCAGATCAAGGTGGCTGATCTTGCGCGGGACATGATTGTCCTTTCAGGGCTGGTTCCCGGGAAGGACATTGAAATCGTCTTTACCGGTCTGCGTCCGGGGGAGAAACTCTATGAAGAATTGTTTGAAGCGATCGAGCAGGTTGAGCCAACGGCCCATCCCAAGATTCATCGCGCGGTCGGGTCCCTCCTTCCTCTGGGTGAACTTGATCAGTGGTTGGATGAGTTGCAGGCCAAGCTTCCCGCGAGTGAGGAGGAAGATCTCTTGCAAGATCTGAAGCGTCTGGTGCAAAGTTTTCACCACGTCCTCTCGCAACGGGTTTCGTAGTGCCGCTGCTACCCCCTTTCGCCCGCCGCCACGTACCTTAGGCATTACCCTGCACGAGTCAGATGAAGATACTCTTAACCGGCAAAGATGGGCAGGTCGGGTTCGAGTTGCAGCGCGCGCTCGTCTCTTTAGGAGAAGTCTGCGCCGTAGATTATGCTGAGTGTGATTTGGCCGATGCAGCATCTCTTCGTGGGCTCGTGCGGTCCTTCAACCCTGACCTAATCGTCAATCCCGCCGCGTACACCGCGGTTGACAAGGCGGAGTCTGAGCCCAAGTTGGCGCATGCGGTCAACGCGGTCGCTCCAGGAGTGTTGGGAGAGGAGGCGGAGAAACTGGGCGCCTGGGTGGTGCATTACTCCACGGATTATGTATTTGACGGCCGTAAGCCGGGAGCCTACACCGAGGAGGATCTCACGAACCCGCTCAGCGTCTACGGGCGCACCAAGAGAGATGGTGAGATTGCGCTGCAGCGAAGCGGAGCGCGGCATCTTATTTTCCGGACCAGCTGGGTGGTCGGCGCGCACGGGAACAATTTTGCCAAAACGATCTTGCGATTGGCCGGTGAGCGCGACAGTCTGAACGTTGTCGCCGATCAATGGGGCGCACCAACCTCTGCATTTCTTCTGGCGGATGTTACGGCTCAGGTGGTTCGCCAGAAACAGCGAGAGGAGGACGCGGGCTTCCCGTTCGGCTTGTACCACCTCGCGGCCGGTGGTGAAACAACCTGGTGCGACTATGCTCGGTTTATCGTGTCGCAGGCTCTTCAAGCCGGCAAGCCGCTGAAACTCTCAACGGATGCGATTCATGCCGTTCCCTCGTCAGAATATCCTACGCCCGCCAAGCGCCCCCCCAATTCGCGGCTGGACACGAGCAAGCTTCGAAGGACCTTTGGTCTGGAATTGCCTCACTGGAAGACAGGGGTGGCACACATCTTGAGGCAAATCTTAAGAGAATCATGAGCCGGCGCATGCCGTTGAAGAATCTCTCTACCAATGGCGGCGGGTTGATTCAAGTCACGGAACAATGACTTCTCAAAGATATTGGCTCATGCTGCTCTGACGGCAAACCATCACTGCAGCAGGCGGCGGAGAAGGCGATCAAAGGATGGCTGCAATCGCAAGATAAGCCCTTCCCCAAGACCCACGACATTGGAGATTTGGTCGCCCAAGCGGCGAAGTCGCACGGCGATTTTAACCAGTTTGCGAAGACGTCGTCGGCCTTGACGCTGTACGCCTCGGCCTTTCGTTACCCCGGTGGCGGTTCAGATGAAGCAATGCCGTCGCCCGAGGAGTCCACGATAGACATCCCGTGTTGGATTGTTTGACCCCATCAGGGCTATGTTGTTATTGTCTTCAACATGAGCCGGGCCGAACTGCTGATCGACGAGCGTCACATGATCGATCATGACCTGTTCGCCGAGATCGTGGTCTGGCGCGTGCCCAAGCCGGTTGCTGGTTCCGGTCACGCCTTCAAGTACCGCTTGGCCCTTGTGGCGAAGGGTGCCTGCGTGTTGCGGTACGACAACGAAGCGGGCAAAGGCGATCACCGGCATGCGGGTCGTCGCGAGCAACCCTATCCGTTCAGGGATTATGAGAGCCTTCTGGCCGATTTCTGGGCCGATGTGGATAAATGGAGGCGCAAACATGAGAACTGTGACACTTGAGGTGGGTTCGCGCGAGGCCGTGACTCGGCGCACCTTGGCGGCGTTCAGCGGGAGGAAGCAGGGTGCCTATCTGAGCTTCGCGACCCCGGAACTTTTGTGGAGTGTGCTTACGGCCAGGCGCTGGGACATCCTGCGCGCAATGGCCGGAGCGGGGTCAATGAGCATCCGCGACGCGGCGCGCCGCGTGCGGCGCGACGTGAAGACAGTGCGAGGCGATGTGCGCGCACTGCTCGATGCCGGCATCCTGCGCCGGACCGCGAATGGCAAGTTCGAGTTTCCGTATGATGCGGTGCGGGTGAGTTTTACGCTAAAGGCTGCTTGAGCTGTGCTGTGTGAATAGTACACGGTGACGGGTGATGAGCGATCGGACAACCCGGAATGGTTATCGCAGCGCTGATAGCGCACTCAACGCTTACCCCCTCAGTATTCATGATGGTTCGAGCGAAATCTCGTGAAACGTCNNCCTAAAAACCTCAAACCTGAAACTTGAAACCGTTGGCCGATACTCTTCACGCTTCACGAACGACGAGCGTACAGGATAACCACTCCCGTTCGGCCAAGAACGCCAAGATCTTTGTCTGATGCAACACTTTCGCACGTCTCCTCGTGAAATCGCCGCTAGCTTCTGGCGGAATCGCGAGCTCATCCTTGCGTTGACCAAGCGCGAAGTGGTGGGCCGCTATCGCGGCTCCGTGATGGGACTAGCCTGGTCGTTCTTTAACCCGATTCTCATGCTGCTGGTCTATACCTTCGTGTTTTCTGTGGTATTCAAAGCCCGGTGGACGGTCGGCGGCGATGACAGTCTGAGGTGGCCCCGCTTGTTTGGAC
>DKBD01000169.1 GCA_002451055.1 Nitrospira sp. UBA6909
GGCCAAGCTGCTTTAGAGGCCGGACTCCTCCTACCGGAATTGCGTGTGCTCGTCAGGACCGGCGATACGCCGATGACAGATCGGCAGCAGATGTTGAAGCGGCCGCCGCACATTTTGGTGACGACCCCGGAGTCATTATTCATCCTCCTCACCGCCGAGAAGAGCCGGCGGATGCTCCAAACGATCCGCACCGTGATCGTGGATGAAATCCACGCGCTTGCCCCCAATAAACGCGGCGCACACCTTGCCTTGTCGTTGGAGCGGTTGGAGGCGCTGACCTTCGTGAAACCGCAGCGCATCGGCCTTTCGGCCACCCAACGTCCGATTGAGCTAGTGGCAGAGTTTTTGATCGGCAATCGGCCGTCTACGTCACCCATGGCTGACTCAGCACTCAGCACTCAGCCCGCTTCGCCCGCTCAGCGAGGCCCTCGGCTTCGCCGCGAGGCGAGCGAGTCCTCAGTACTGTGCACCATCATCGACATCGGCCATCGCCGAGAACTCGACTTGGCCGTCGAGGTGCCGAAGGACGAATTGAGCGCCGTTGCCACCAATGCGATCTGGGCGGACGTCTATGACCGAGTGGCCGAACTGGTGCGTCAGCACCGATCGACTCTCGTCTTTGTCAATACCAGACGGCTGGCTGAACGGGTCGCTCATAACCTCGAAGAGCGACTTCAAGACTTGGGGCGCGACGTCGTGGCCGCGCACCACGGGAGCCTCTCGCGGCAGCTCCGCCTTCAAGCGGAAGAGCGACTCAAGACCGGCAAAACTCGCGTCGTCATCGCCACGGCGTCCTTGGAATTGGGCATCGACGTAGGCACGGTGGACCTGGTCTGCCAAATCGGCTCACCGCGGGCGATCGCAACCTGTTTGCAGCGAGTGGGGCGGGCCGGCCATTGGATCAAGGCGATTCCCAAGGGTCGGCTGTTTGCCATGACACGGGATGAGTTATTGGAATGTGCGGCGCTGGTGAAGGCGATCCGATCAGGCACATTGGATCGCATCGACGTGCCGACCGCTCCTCTGGATATCTTGGCACAGCAGATTGTGGCGGCTGCAGCGGGCCACACGTGGGGAGACGATGAACTGTTCGCACTCTGCCGCAGGGCCTATCCCTATCGAAATCTTGAACGTTCGGAGTTCGATCAGGTCGTACGNNGTGGGATCGGTCGATGAGGATTTTGCGGTGGAGAGCTTGGCCGGGGATATCATGCTGCTGGGAAACACCTCCTGGCGGATCAAAGGAGTCGAGGCGGGAAAGGTCCGTGTGGAAGATGCGCACGGCGCGCCACCGAATATTCCGTTTTGGCGCGGTGAAGCACCATCGCGTACGGCGGAACTGTCCGCTGAGGTGGCGAACCTGCGCCAAGAAATCGTCAATCAGCTGGACGCAGAATCGTCAATCGTCAACCGTTATGCGTTATCCCTGTCCGAATCGGCACTCGGTCCTCAGCACTCAGCACTCAGCACTGACAACTCAGCACTCTCTTTTCTAAAGGGGGAATGCGGCCTTGATCTCCGTGGGGCCCACCAAGCGGTCGACTATGTGGTGGCCGGTAAGGCGATTCTCGGCGACGTCCCGACGCAAGATACCATTATCGCCGAACGGTTTTTTGATGAAAGCGGCGGGATGCAATTAGTGATTCATGCGCCGTTCGGCGGGCGGATCAATCGGGCCTGGGGGCTCGCGCTTCGCAAACGATTCTGCGTGACGTTTGACTTCGAGCTGCAAGCGGCCGCGACGGATAACGGCATCGTCATCTCCCTGGGGGAAAGGCACAGTTTCCCATTGGATTCGGTGTTCGGCTACGTCCATTCGAAGTCCGTGCGGGAGGTGTTGGTCCAGGCCATGCTCCAGGCGCCGATGTTCATGACCCGCTGGCGCTGGAACGTCAGCCGAGCGCTGGTCTTGCTCCGGTTTGTCAAAGGCAAGAAGGTTCCGCCGCAGATTCAACGGATGAAAGCCGAAGACTTGATAGCGGCGGTGTTCCCTGACGCGCTGGCTTGCCAGGACAACATGATCGGCGACCGCACGAGACAGATACCCGATCACCCGCTGGTCACGGAAACGATGCGGGACTGTTTGACGGAGGCAATGGATCTCGACGGGCTCACACGCGTGCTCAATCGGATTGAGCACGGCACGATTCGATGCCTGGCCGTGGACACACCGATGCCGTCGCCGTTCTCTCACGAAATCCTGAACGCCAATCCCTACGCCTTTCTCGACGATGCACCGTTGGAAGAACGGCGGGCCCGTGCCGTGGAAATGCGGAGGACGTTGCCTCCCGAGTTGGCCGGACAGGTCGGGGCACTCGATCCTGCCGCCATTGAAGAGGTGCGGCGGGAATCCTGGCCCATCGTCCGTGATGCGGACGAGCTGCATGACGCCCTGCTCACGCTGGGATGGCTTCCAGACCCGATACCAATTGAATGGTCATGCCATCTTCCGACACTGCTCCAATCATCGCGTGCCGTTCTTATGTCCCCCCACCCCTCACCCTTCACTCCTCACGGAAGCAGCGGTTATGTTGCCGCCGAGAATCATGACCGAGTCCAGCGGCTGTTCACGGCTGGCGACGAGGCCGTCTTGGACGCCATCGTGTTGGGTTGGTTGGAGAGCACCGGGCCGACAACGACGAATGAGCTCGCCGAGCGACTGCATCTTTCCTCCGAACCGGTTTCCCACGCAATGATCCGCCTCGAAGCCTCAGGCCAGGTTCTTCGTGGCTCATTTCGTCAAAGGTCAAACGTCAAGCGTGAGGAGAAGGAATCATCACCTCCCTCAGCACTCCCGGGCGCTCGCGCGCACGAGTGGTGTCACCGTCGCCTGCTCGCCCGCATCCACCGTTTGACGGTCGGCAAGTTGCGCAAAGAGGTGGAGCCGGTTACGGCAACGGACTTCATGCGGTTTTTGTTGCAATGGCAACATGTCGCACCAGGCTCTCGCTTGCATGGGGAAGCCGGCCTCTTGGAAGTGATCAGGCAGCTCGCCGGCTTTGAAGCGGCCGCCTCAGCCTGGGAGCCTCAGATCTTGCGCCTCCGATTGGCGAAGTATGAACCGGAGCTGCTGGATCGGCTCTGTTTGAGCGGCGCCGTGAGCTGGGGGAGGATTTCTCCCCATCCGCGTCTCGCAGAGCCGAGCGATGGCGGACGCTCTCGCCGGATCGTACCGACAAGCGTGGCGCCGATCGGCGTCTTCCCGCGTGAAGACGCCGAATGGCTATTGCAGGCGTTACGGGGCGAGGCCACCGGCACGGGGTCGGCCTTCTACGGAGGGCTGAGCGTCGTGGCGCAAAATGCGCGGCGCACGCTCGCCGAACGGGGTGCGTGTTTCTTCGCCGACCTGGTCCGCGTAACCGGACATCTGGCCAGTGAGGTCGAGGAAGGGTTATGGGAATTGATCGCCGCCGGGCTCGTGACGGCGGACGGCTACGACAACCTGCGCGCCCTGGTCGACCCGCATCGCCGCCGGGCTGTAGGTCGAGCGCGTTGGCACCGCCCTCGCCACGCCGCGGGACGATGGTCGTTACTCCAAACGGAGGCGGCCCACGTTATTCATCAAACGTCAAACGGCTCAGACTCAGCACTCGGCACCCACCCTTCACCGCTCACCCCTTACCCTTCACACTCGATCCAGTTCATGGCCCGACTATTATTGCGCCGATACGGCGTGGTCTTTCGTGACCTGCTGGCGCGTGAGTCGCTGGTCCAATCGTGGCGCGACCTGTTGGTTGAGTATCGGCGCATGGAAATGGCGGGAGAAGTGCGAGGCGGTCGGTTCGTGTCCGGTTTTGTCGGAGAGCAGTTCGCGCTGTCGGAAGCGGTCGAATCCTTGCGCGCCCTACGAAAAAACGGGGGGGGGACAGCTCAAGAGGTTAAGGTTTCGGCCTGTGATCCGCTCAATCTTGCCGGCATCATTCTTCCAGGACCCCGCGTTCCCGCCTTGGCGACGAACTTTCTCCTGTTCAAGGAGGGTACGGTCACACGGGTGGTTCTCGGACGCGGAGGGGAGGGGGGCACGATCGGTCTTGCAGCGGCTAGCGCGGCGCCGGGATAGCCAGGAGCGGGCAACGAGCCCCGCGCAACACACGCTCCATCGTGCTCCCGCGCATCGTATCAAGCAGCGAATGATGTCCTTCCGTCACCATGACGATCAGATCCACGTCGAAATCCGCTCCCGTGCCGAGGATCACGTCGACGATGTCTCCGTGACAGATCATAGTGCGCCAGACTAATCCCTTGCGCAGAGGATAGTTCAGCGAACGGAGCATCCTGTCATCCCCTACATGGACAAGAAGACCGGTCAGTCTCTCGCATCCCAGCGTCACAGCCAATTGAGCCGTGATATCAATGGCAGTCTGGGGATCGGGCTTTTCATTGACGGGAATCAGCACGCGGCGGAGTGTCGGCGCTCCTGTTTCCCTGTCCACGAACCCCTCGACATGCGTCGGCACGAACAGCGTAGGGGAGTGGCTGCCTCGCGCTACCGACTCAGCCACGGTCTGATGCTGCCATCGCTCGAGACCGTCATACTGATGCGTGGCCATCACAAGGAGATCGGTGGGCTGATCATCCAGGTGGCGGAGCAGCGCTTCGGTCGGATTCTTCGCGACAGCACGGGCTTTCTTGACGGCAAGACCCGATTGGGAGATGCGCTCTTCGGTGCCGTCTGACGGAAGGATCTTCCACCGTTTGAGAATCGGACTGAGACGGGGAAAATCTTCGAAATCCTCCCGCGCCACCTCTGGATCAATATGCATCACCGACAGTTCGGCCTTCGTCGCGATCGTCAGTTTCAACGCATGGATGAGCGCCGTATGACTGTCGATGGAGAAGTCCGTCGGGTGAAAAATCTTCTTGAACGGTAACGCTGTATCGAATGATGGCTCGGACATGCGATCTGACTTGCTCGACTTGAACTCTTATCGCAACGACGCAACCGCGGTATTCTGAAGGAACGGAAGCCATGTTTCAAGCTCTTGTATCTGACCTCCAGACATCCGGGCATATCCTGTTTGAGCCGTGGAGAAGAAATTTGATTGCCGATCCTCAGGCACACCCAGCAGGACAGCCATCGACGTCAGATACTCACCTCGGCCCGCGGCAATGTCTTGCTCAAGATTTGCATGATTGATCGCAGCGAATGCAGCGGCTTTGAAGTCTGGTTTGAGCTGGCCGTCTTCGTTCCACCAGGCGGCTCCCGACGTGGTGCCGGTCACATTGGATGTCGTATCAGTGATCTGCTCAAGAGTGGCTTTGGTTGTGCAGCCGGTTGTAAGCAGCAAGCCCAACACGGCCAGGGACAGCAGCCTGAATGCAGAACGGTTCATGGGGGATCTCCTTTTATGTAGTGTCATCAGTGGATAGAGGCCTCAGGATCATCGTATATAATTATAGCAGGTGCTTAGCAAGTCCTCATCTGGACGGTTTCAATAGGACCGTACAAAGCGCATCCGGCGTACGATCATAGCGCCGCTCCCATCAATGGGCCCAAAGTCGCTGATACCACTTCTTCTCTTCGGCAACAGGCAATGAGTCGATGTTCATCTGCTTCCGGATCTCGCGGATATTCCAGCCGGTGAGCGTCGCAAGAGTTTGCGCTTCGCGTTCGTACCGCTCGCGTAGCTGTTGCCTGTACGCCGTGGCCGCCGGACAGTCATCCGTCCCGGTCCAGGGGTGGCGCACGATGTACCGCGCTTGATAGTTCGAGCGATCGGTGGTTTCTTGAAACATCAAATCTTCGGGAAAGTGCCCCGCATCGTATCGCACATGAAGTCGCGTCAGAAATACGTTCTGCGCCTGAGGCAGAACGCCTTTTCCTGTCCGCGTGAGATTCTCCTGCCAAAACACTCCCAGACTTCGTAATTCATCGGCTGACAGCGGATTGGCTGCGCAGGGATCGCACCAATTCATGTCCCATGCATATTCCATGAATACACCGCGGTCATCTTCGCGCCTCACTTGTTGAGCGAACATGTCTTTATAAAAGTCGGCGAACGTAGTCTTCACGTAGAGAGGGATTTCCTGCGCATCCGGTAGCCGGACCGTCCGATAATTCGTGGTTTCGACTCGGCCTTGCTTGGTCAGAAAATAGATGAAGAGTTCCTGTGCCCCGTCGGCATTCACCGTGCCGAGGCGGATAGGCAGCATGAACTTGGGCGTTTCGAACGCAATCTGAAGAGGACGCAGATGGGTGAATCCGAGTTTGCCCTGCTCGGTCAGGTTGACCTTCGCCACAAAAAACTTCATGTTTTGCTTGAGATAACTATGGATAACGGATGATGCTCCAGATGGGATCTTGTATCCGTTCTCGCTCAGCCACGTTTCGAGCCCATGGCTCTCCTTGGCCGAAAGAATCAGGATGTCGTATTCACCGACCGTATATTGCGCCTCAACCGTGACGCCCAACGAGCGATCACGCTCCGATTTGGCTGGAGCTTCAGTAGACTTGGCCATCAAGTCCATAGCTCGACTTTCAGGATA
>DKBD01000259.1 GCA_002451055.1 Nitrospira sp. UBA6909
ACCACCAGGATCGACGTCCTCATCCGTCGCGGCACGGACGTCAGCTCTCGTTTCACCACATGGCGTCTCATCATTTTCTTGTCCGGCCTTGCCTGTATCATCGCATTCTACAAATCCGGCTGGTACAACGCGGGCAATTCGGCGCTCGCCGGTTTTCTCGGACTCTTCATCATCGTGGCTGCATATCATAACAGGCTGGAGCGGCAGATTCACCGACTCCGGCTATGGAAGGACATCAAGACCGCGCATAGAGCCAGACTCCAACTGGACTGGTCACATATTCCTCCACGACATTCTGAGGCTCCACCGGAGCACCTCTATGCCAAAGATCTCGATCTAGCCGGCCCCCGCTCACTTCTTCACCTGATCGACACCACGGTGTCCGACCTTGGCCACACCCGCTTAACCTCTTGGCTGCTCGATCAGCCGCCGGCCCGTGAGAGGTGGAACCGCCGCCAGCGCCTGGCAAAGGAATTGGCGCCCTACCCGCTGTTTCGTGATCGTCTCGTGCTCGAAGCACGGTTGGCGGGAGAGCAGGAGATCAACGGCCGTCGCCTGGCGGCGGTCCTGCACCATAGTCCTGAATTTCCCCGGCTGAACCTGATCCTGGGCATACAGATCTTCTTGGCACTTTCTACAATCGTCTTGGGTATGGGTGCGCTGCTCGGCCAGCTCCCCGGCTATTGGATGTTCTCCTTCGGCGCCTATGCCCTGATCTATTTCATGACCGACCAAGGAGAACATTTACTCGAACATGCAGTGGGGCTCCATCATGAGATGGAGCGGTTGGGAACGGTATTGACCTATCTCGAACGGCACACGCGCCCGGCAACCTCCGCGTTGGCCGAAACCTGCGCGCCGTTGATGCAGAGCGCCAGCCGCCCTTCCCTGCACGTGAAACGCGCGGCCAGAACTCTACACGCCATCAGCGTCAAAGCCAATCCTCTCTTACATCTTGGTCTCAACGCCCTCTGCCCCTGGGACCTCTGGTTCACCCGGCAATTGACTCACGTTCAACACTCCATCAAAGACCATCTCCCGGTCTGGCTCGACTGTTTAGCGGAAATCGAAGCGGCTTCGGCCTTGTCGAACGTCGCCTACCTCCATCCCGACTATGCCTGGCCCACCCCGATTCCTGCAACCGCCGATCACAAGGGCGCAAACACCGTTCTCCGCGCAGACCGGATTGGACATCCGCTCCTGCCCGCCACAACCAGCGTGACAAACGATTTCCACTTGGAGGGTCTCGGCTCGATCCACCTCATCACCGGCTCGAACATGTCCGGCAAGAGCACCTTTTTGCGCACTCTCGGCATCAATCTGTGCCTGGCACAGGCCGGCGCCCCGGTGCGCGCGGCCACGTTTGAATGGACCTGGAGCCGTCTGGCCTGCTGCATCCGCGTGGACGATTCGCTCGATGCGGGCCTGTCGTTCTTTTACGCCGAAGTCAAACGGCTCAAAACGATACTCGACGCGACTCAGGATCGTACCGCACCGCCGGTGTTGTTCTTGATCGACGAGATTTTCAAGGGGACCAATAATCGAGAACGGTTGATCGGCAGCCGAGCCTACATCAAGACGCTCTCGACGGGGCATGGATATGGTCTAGTCACCACCCACGATCTGGAATTGACGGATTTGGGACAAGAGATTTCGTCGTTGACCAACTCGCACTTTCAAGAAACCGTCTCGGCCGGCGCACTGCACTTCGACTACCGGCTTCGTCCCGGACCCTGCCCCACGACTAACGCCCTGCGAATCATGGAATTGGAGGGCCTGCCGGTGCCGAACACCAACCCAGGCTCCGATACGTGAAAACGGACGGGAAGCGACTGTGAATCGGTGCGGAAGAGATTCAAGGAACTCTCGCTTCTTCCTTTGCGCTCTATCGCCAAACTGACGGCGTTACCAGAAACGGCACGGTCTCTGAGATCATCGACGGAATCTCAATGGTCTGGAAATTGTCCCAAAGGGAATCACGCGGCCTGCCTGTGAAGGCGGACCGCGTGATCATGCTCGTGGCCGCGAGGGCTACCGGAAGTTGTTACGGCACTTCGACGATATCGGCCTTCATCGGGCCCAAGACCGCCAGCAATTCGCCCTTCTCTTGCGCCGGCACGTTGAAGGTATCCAGGGCTTCGATCAGGTCCTGCACCAAGGCATCGAATGCCGCGCCCGTCACCTTCATGCCCTTATGCGCCGTCTTCATGTCCCGGCCCGTATATTCACACGGACCGCCGCTGGCCTGGCACACCATGTCGATCAGATGCTTCTTCAACTGCACCAGATCGGCTTTCGCAAAGTAATGATTGATGCGCTTGTCACCCCCGACGATGGTGACGAATTTGTTCACGACGGCCGTGATAGGGCCCGTACCGCCAAGCCGCTCATAGAGCGGAGCCTTAGGGGCGGCAG
The DNA here is from genome assembly GCA_002451055.1 of Nitrospira sp. UBA6909. Classification (GTDB taxonomy): domain Bacteria; phylum Nitrospirota; class Nitrospiria; order Nitrospirales; family Nitrospiraceae; genus Nitrospira_D. The sequence continues at coordinate 2,416 of DKBD01000259.1, forward strand.
ACTTGCCGCCCGTAAGCCATGCGCAGCCGGAGGTAGCAAGTACCGCTACGGCAAGCAGAGTTGCAAGACGAGTCATCGGTCATCTCCTCTTCTTGTAAGTGTTAGAGTTGTCCGCTGTTGCGGCCACATTTCCCTTCCGTTTCACACGGCTTACGGATTCCACGGGGTCAACGGCATCAACGGCGCATTGTGCGTCACCGGCGTGATCACCAACGCTGCAATGGCGTCTCGCAAGGCCGCCGTCAGCTGGTGCGTCACAATCGGATACACGTCTGGGGATTCGGACACCAGATCAAACGTGGCCGCACTGTTTGGGCTTACGACGTATGTCTGTATCTTCTGCAACTTGTTTTCCGGATTGCCGCTCTCGTACACGTTGTCCCAAATCTCCC
>DKBD01000151.1:0-3115 GCA_002451055.1 Nitrospira sp. UBA6909
AACGTCTTTGCGATAAGTTGCAAATCAAAGGGCCCGGCATAGCGCAAGGCGACAGCCGGGTACTTCGGCCGCAAGTGATCAAGAATCTGTGGTATTTCGACTTCCGAATGGGATCCTCCCGGCGTGAACATCGTCGTCAACAGGGTGATGGCTGTCGCGCCTTGGTGGACCAAATCCTCCACCGCTTCTTCCAATGTCGGGGCGCAGAATTCGTTGTAGGCCAGCCCAAACAACACGCCATTGAGTTGTGGGCGCAGTACGGCTCCCACAGCCTCCAGTCCTGACTGATAGGGATCGGTCGTCTCCGTTCTCGGCCAGCGACGGATCTTCGTATCACGTTCGATTTCTTCGGCGGACGGTGGTTGTTTTGCCGCACGGCGTTGGGCCTCTAACCGTTTCAGTCTGGTCACCAATTCCTGTGGACAGTCTTTCGTGATTCCGCCATGATCAACAAGAATAACCCCGCTATTCTGATCTCTTATGAATGTTGCCCCCTTCGGTGAATTCATACACGTTGCTCTCGTTATATCGGAATAGCCATTGCACGTGCCGTTGGCGATTCCCTCCCTTTCAAGGCGCCTTTTCGAGACGAAGATCATCAAAATGGGTGAGCCATAGGATTTGGTCTACAGCCCAATTCGCTCTTTGGGAACGTTTGATCACAGAGCGTAAAGACTGGTTGGTCGTCAAACGGTTGTGGACGCTCAGCGCCATGTGACTTCCTCCCAACAGAGATGAATGAAGGTCTCGTACGGGGGGAAATTATTAGGGTTCTGCTCTTTAGATCGCACCCAAAGGTCAATCTCCATCGCAGCTGGATCGGTTTCGCCACCGGGCAGTGAGCGTGTCATCGGGTATTGGACTTGATGGGTTTCAGGATTGCGGGAACGTTCCATCACCATAAAATGGGCGTCATAATCTTTGTAGAGAGCTTCATCGTTCTTGAAGACCGTGGCCGTTCCCCAGCCACCCAAGTACAGCCAGGTTTTGGGATAGAGGGGATCGCCGTTGTTCGAATCTCCATGCTCATAGACTCTCGTCGCAATTCCACCATCGTGGAAGAGTTGTTTAGCGGCGAACTGATCGAACACGATCCGATAGTGATCCGCACCTTCCACGAACCTTGCAACGACCCGGCCACTATTCGTGAGTTCGTTTACATCGATGTCAATATCCCCCTGCACAGCAGCGAGGTGTTTACCAGCGTAGTCGAGATGATCCCAGGGGGATTGATCCCGCATGCTGCCGACCAAGTGGGTGGCGCCACCCTTGAGCCGGAACTTGCCGCTGTAGAAAGGATGCTCCGTGGCCTTGAAAATCCTGGTGCCCTCCGTGCCTTTTGGTGTACCGAACTGCCCTTCCTCTGCGAGAGCAAGGGACACATTTGTTCCAGTGATGCTGAGGATGAGAAACAATAGCCATTGTGCTCTGCGCGGTTGCATGGCGTCTCCTTATCTGGTGTTAGCTTGTTCAGGNNGGATCCGTCGCAGGCAGCAACCGAACAGTGATGGATTTCTCGTGCAACTTGAGTTGGACAAAGAAAGTGCATGCCGCGCCCTGTTCGATTGCCACGGAATCCAGTAGGGCGTCTTTTCCGCTTCGGGACAAATAGAAATCTTGAACTTTGAGAATGTCGTTGCCGGTTCGCTGAATTATCGGCGTGAACGCCTGAAAGAGGCCCTGCAGATCGCCGGCTTCTTCTACGACAACATGTGGCATTGTGGCTCCCTTCTACGCGTGATTCCGCAACATGAGCTCTTTCGGGTGTGGGTTGAGATAGACCTGATCGCGAATGTATCCAACGTCGAAGATCTGGACGTAATGCTTGACCAGCGTGAGAGGGACGATCAAAGGGGTCAGTCCACGATGATAATCGTCAATCACGCCTAACAGCTCCACCTTCTCATGANNCTGTGAGAGAGAAGTAGATACTTGTGGATCGTGTGAAACCGTACTATGGCTTGTCTCGTGACGCCGTTCTGCACAAGATCCTGGAATCGTCGGTAACAGAACACCCGTTCGATGAAGTTCTCTCTGAGCCCGGGATCGCAGAGCCGCCCTTCCTCCTCGACAGGAATGAGTGGAAACTGCTCTGTAAAAGCTTTCGCGAAGATTCCGGTGCCGCTGTGGCTCGGCATCCCCTGGGCAGTGTACACGCGCACCCGTTCGACACCGCAACTGGGCGAGCCTCTCTTGAAGACAAACCCTGAGAGGTCAAGCTTGTGGAGTGAGTCGAGCCGCTCGTCGATCATCGATTCCATCGCTTGGGTGTGATCGTGCTTGTTCGTGATGGTCATGAGCCGGGGGCGATTCGGATTTCCCACCAAGCGCATGGCTTCACGCGGGATGCCCAATCCCGCTTCCACCTCAGGGCATACCGGTACCCATTCGACGTACGGGCCCAATACATCGGTCAAGAAATGGTCCTGCTTGTGTCCTCCGTCGAAGCGGACCTCCTCTCCGAGAAGACAGCGACTGATTCCAAGGCGAAGCGGGGAGGTCGTCATCTCGTTGCCTCCTGCTTCCCGAGGTTGAGATATTCCCGGCGGGCTAGTTGATGGTCCACAACCGGGGAAGGATAATCGGTCCCGATTCGGCATCCGGCGCGCTCCTGCTCATCTGCGGTCATGAGATGTGGTTCATGAATTCTCTTCGCCGATACATGGGCCAGTTCGGGAACATAGCGGCGGATGTAGGTGCCGTCCGGATCGAATTTCTTACTCTGGAGAGCAGGATTGAAAATCCGATAACCTCGCATGGCATCCGTGCCGGTCGAGGCGCACCACTGCCAATTCCCGTTGTTGGCTGCCACGTCGGCATCGAGGAGGTGGTTCATGAAGTATCGCTCCCCGCTCTGCCAATCGATCCGAAGATCCTTGATCAGGAACGATGCCACGATCATGCGGACGCGATTGTGCATCCAGCCCGTCTGATTCAATTGCCGCATGCCTGCGTCGACGATTGGATAACCGGTCTTGCCCTCACACCAGGCCTGAAACAGTCGATCCCGTTCCGGGCCAGGTTCTCGTGACGGCGGAGTGGGTGTGTCACGGAATGGGCCGGAGACGACATGGGGGAATGCCGCCAACACCTGCTGGAAGAACTCGCGCCAGAT
>DKBD01000151.1:3157-3852 GCA_002451055.1 Nitrospira sp. UBA6909
CCGCACTTTGCAGAGGAGATCCTTGGCGGAACCGGAAGCACTGCCGGCTTTGTCGTGTGCCACTTTGTCCACCAGCGGGCGCGATACGCGCTATACCGTTGCAGAGGATCTCCGCTCAGCCCACGGACTTCCTCCGCTTCGAAGACGACATGATCTTTGAACGTTCGCACAGCCACCCCGAGCCTTGCCAATTGTTGTTGGATGCGACGATCTCGCTCGATCGTCTCTGGCTCATAGTCACGATTCCAATAGACCACTCCGGCGCTCCATTCGGCTGCCGCCTGAACGATTTCTTCGATCGGGTTGCCCCGACGCCACTGGAGAGCTAGGCCACGAGCAGCCAGAGCCGATGCCAACTCTTCGAGACAGCCCAGCATGAAGTTCACGCAAGCAGGGCCGAAACGGCGGCTTACCAACAGAGGCTCGTCGAACACAAAGAGAGGGATCACCTCACTGCATTCCTCGCAAGCCGCCGTCAAGGCCGGTTGGTCGGCCAGACGAAGGTCTCTTCTAAACCAGACAATTCCGCGCATGTACTGTTTCGGTGCGAGTTCCATGGGTGCTTACGGTAATCCCGTATCCGGCGCAGTACGCTATCGTGCTACTCCGCCGTGCGGTCCCATCGGCGCCGTGGAAAGTGTGTCGCCGGCGACTCGCGTGATGGAGACTTCTCTGGCGGCCCCCTCTCCCTTCAC
>DKBD01000051.1 GCA_002451055.1 Nitrospira sp. UBA6909
CGTGTGGGCGAGTGAGAGGGTACCTTCGACGGTTTCAGATGTGCAGGATTTGTTTTCGCCTCCTGAGTCTCCGAGGGGAAATCCCCGGTGTGCGGAAGTCTAGTTGGTAGCGAGCACCGGACGACCGTCGGGTGCCTTAAGAAGGTAGAAGGAAACGAGATGCTTACAGACCCTATCAGCGATCTCCTTGTTCGATTGAAAAACGGCGCGCAGCGCCGACACGAAACGGTAGCCGTGCCAGCCTCAAAATTGAAGCGCGCAATTCTGGAGGTTTTGCAGAGGGAAGGGTATATCGACGCCGTTGAGGAAGAGGCGAGGGATGGGCATCCAAGTCTTAATGTGAGGCTCAGATATGTGGCCGAAGGGCAGCCCATGATTACGGGGCTGGAGCGGGTTAGTAAGCCGGGACGCCGTGTCTATGTTGGGAGTAAGGATATCGCAAAAGTCCGAAACGGTATCGGCATGTCCATTCTTTCCACTTCGAAGGGCATTATGACGGATCAGGAATCGCGTCAAAATAAGTTGGGCGGTGAGGTGCTTTGTTCAGTGTGGTAGCAGAGGGAATCTTAACGCGGTATAGAGGTTCAGGAGACCATGTCACGGATAGGGAATAAACCAATCGACATTCCCAGCGGGGTGGAAGTAAAAGTGGCCGGATCGAACGTATCGGTCAAGGGACCCCTGGGGAAATTGGAGTGGCCTCTGGTTCGGGGGGTTGGTGTTGTCGTGGAGAAGGGCCAGATTCTTGTCAGCCGCTCCAGTGACGAGCGTAAGCTACGGGCGCTCCACGGGCTTGTGCGAGCTGAATTGAGTAACATGATTCAGGGTGTCACGAAGGGCTACGACCGATCGTTGGAAATAACCGGGGTCGGGTATAAGACGCAGATTCAGGGAAGAACGATGAGCTTCAACGTCGGATATATCAACCCTGTCATCTACGAAGTTCCGCTAGGAATCGACGTCAAGGTCGACAAGCAGACTCTGATCAATGTGAAGGGAATCGATAAGCGATTGGTCGGTCAAGTGGCGGCGAATCTACGAGGAATCAAGCCTCCAGATGTGTACAAGCAAAAAGGTGTTCGCTATGCGGGCGAGCAATTGCGGAAGAAGGAAGGCAAGACAGGGAAGTAGGAATCAGCGATGAATACGGCAGGAAAAGTTCAACAGCTTGCGCGGCGGCGACGACGTGTACGCAATGCAATCATGGGCACAGCGGAACGGCCTCGACTCAATGTGTTCCGCAGCAGTGCACACATATACGCTCAAATTATCAACGATATCGATGGGAAGACGCTCGCGGCTGCATCGTCCCTCGACAAGTCGTTGAGGGCATCGCTCAAATCGACCGGTAGCATTGAGGCGGCCAAGGCAGTGGGAAAATTGATTGCGGAGCGAGCAAAAACTGTCAATGTGAGCTCCGTCGTCTTTGACCGTGGTGGGCGTATGTATCATGGCCGGATCAAGGCTCTGGCAGATGCATCACGAGAAGGCGGACTGCAATTTTAGCCCGAAGTTGAGGTCGAGACGGAGTTTCTTCACGTCAACCTTCACCATCGGACCGAGGGAGTAAGAGTGTGCGAGTCAATCCTGATGAACTGAGCTTGAAAGACAAAGTAGTGTTTATCAATCGCGTCGCCAAGGTTGTAAAGGGCGGCAAGCGGTTTAATTTCTGCGCACTCGTTGTGGTCGGCGACGGTCACGGATGGGTGGGGATCGGTAAAGGGAAAGCAGCCGAGGTGCCGGTCGCGATTTCAAAGGCCGTTGAACAAGCCAAAAAACACCTCGTCCATGTTCCGCTCAAGGGAGGATCCATACCACATGAGGTCCACGGGCTCTTCGGCGGCGAACATGTTTTGCTCAAGCCTGCTGTTGATGGAACCGGAATTATTGCTGGTGGAGCGGTGCGAGCCGTCGTTGAATTAGTAGGTGCCCACAACGTGATTGCGAAGACGCTTGGCCGCGGAAATCCGTTCAATACAGTACGGGCCACGCTGGATGGTCTTACGCAGTTGCGAAATCCTGAGGATGTGCTTCGATTACGCCGCAGGATCGCCGATGAACGCCAAGAGAGGGCGACAGTCTGATGAGCAAGGAAGCAGGCGCCAAATCAANNAGGAATGATTAGAAAAGTTGGATATCTTCTTGAGGTCGGAAAGCCATGAATCTTCATGATTTGAAGCCGGCGAGAGGTGCAAAGAAGCGGCGGAAACGTATTGGCCGTGGGCCCGGATCAGGTCATGGAAAGACCGCGACCAAGGGACATAAAGGACTGCTCGCGCGATCAGGGGGTGGGAAACGGCCTGGCTTTGAAGGCGGCCAGATGCCTTTGATTCGCAGGGTGCCGAAATTTGGCTTCGCCAACCCGTTCCGCACCGAATACGCCATCGTCAATCTCAAGAGCCTGGAAAATTGGACTGGGGGAGAAACCGTCACGCCGCAGGCGATGGCGGAGGCCGGATTGGTGAAGCGCAAGACGCTACCGATCAAAATTCTCGGCAATGGGGAACTGAAAAAGTCACTCGTCGTTCAAGCCCATAAGTTCAGCAAGTCCGCGGAGGCGAAGATTCAGGCGGCTGGAGGGAGAGTCGAGGTCATCGGCGGTGTTTGAAAGGCTCCTGACCAGCTTACAGAATATCTTTAAGATTCCCGAGCTTCGCACTCGCGTCCTGTTTACGCTCGGCATGCTCGTTGTGTACCGTGTCGGGGCTCATATCCCGACACCGGGTATCAACGGGGAGGCTCTCGCCGAGTTCTTGCAGAAACAAGGCGGATCGCTTCTTGGATTTCTCGACATTTTCTCTGGTGGATCGCTCTCCCGGTTAACGATTTTTGCCCTGGGCATCATGCCCTACATAAGTGCATCAATCATTCTTCAGCTGCTGACGGTCGTCATTCCGCATCTGTCGAAGCTAGCAAAAGAGGGCGAACGCGGGCGAAAAAAGATTATTCAGTACACTCGCTTTGCCACCATAGGGATTGCATTGATTCAGGGGTTCGGTATCGCCGTTGGCCTCGAGCAGATGAATCAAGGTGCATTTGTGCTCAATGCCGGATGGGGTTTCCGCCTGATGACCGTCATTACGCTCACGGCAGGCACGGGATTCCTGATGTGGCTGGGAGAACAGATCACCGAGCGCGGTGTCGGGAACGGGATCTCATTGATCATATTTGCCGGCATTGTCGCAAGACTGCCAGCAGCGGTGGCGCAGACGTTTGATCTTTATAAGGTCGGGCAACTCCATATCATCCTGCTGGTCGCCTTGGGAGTCCTGATGATTGCCGTGGTGGCGGCGATCGTGTTTTTGGAGAGCGGCCGACGGAAAATACCGGTGCAATACGCCAAGCGTGTCATCGGTCGGCGCGTATACGGAGGCCAGAGTACCCATATCCCGCTGAAGATCAATACGGCAGGCGTGATTCCACCGATTTTTGCCTCGTCCATTATCGCGTTTCCCGCCACGATCGCCGGATTTTTCGAAACGCCATGGATTAAAGCCATCGGTACCCAATTGTCGCCTGGATCCGTACTTTACACATTGATGTATGTAGGCCTTATTCTGTTCTTTTGTTTCTTTTACACGGCCGTTGTTCTCAATCCGGTCGACATGGCCGACAATATGAAGAAGTATGGGGGATTCATTCCAGGCATCCGGCCGGGGCAACGAACCTCCGACTACATTTATAATGTCCTAACGAAGATCACGTTTGCAGGGGCCATTTATCTGGCCATTGTATGTGTTATCCCCGAGTTGTTAATTTACAAGCTTAATGTGCCGTTTTACTTCGGAGGAACTTCTCTGCTCATTGTCATTGGAGTGGGGCTTGATACGGCGCAACAGATCGAATCTCATATGTTGATGCGAAATTATGAAGGATTTCTTGGTAAGGGTATGGCTCCCTTACGTGGAAGAAGCGGGTGATGGGGTATGCGGCTTGTATTTCTTGGGCCACCCGGTGTCGGGAAAGGCACGCAAGCTGAAAAGGTGGCGGGGCGGTACGGAGTTAGAAAAATTTCAACAGGCGATTTGCTCCGAGATGCCGTTCGCAACCGAACCAGTCTAGGCGTTGAAGCCAAGACCTACATGGATCAAGGGCAGCTGGTCCCTGATTCGGTGGTCATCGGCCTCGTGCGAGATAAACTGGAAGATCCTGGGTGTGCGAAAGGGTTTATTCTGGATGGATTTCCCAGAACGGTTCCGCAAGCGGAAGAACTGGGAAAGGTGCTCGAAGAGAGAGGCATCCTCCTGAATCGTGTCATTAACTTTCAGGCATCGCACGTTGAAATCGTAAAACGGTTGAGCGGCCGTCGGAGCTGTCCCAAGTGTCAAGCAACCTATCATCTTACATTCGCCCCTTCAAAGAGAGGTGCTCAGTGTGATCGATGCGGCGAATCATTGATCCAGAGGAGCGACGATCAGCCTGAAGCGATCGAAACACGGCTGAAGGTCTACGAGCAACAAACAGCTCCGTTGATCAGCTTTTACGAGACACAGAATCTCTTGTCGCGCATCGAGAGCGTGGGCCCGATTGATTCGGTGTATGAAAATGTGACGAAGGTCCTTGCAGCTTACGATATGGCATGATCATTCTCAAAACGTCTGCTGAAATTGAGATCATGGCGGCGGCGTCGAGAGTGGTGGCCGAGGTGTTGGAGATCGTTCGAAAAGAAGTTCGCCCGGGTGTCAGCACCGATGATCTCGATGCTCTCGCTGAAAAGGAGATTCTGGCGAGAGGCGCAGTTCCGGCGTTCAAAGGATATCGTAATTATCCGAAAACGCTCTGTGTTTCGGTGAATGAGCAAGTCGTACATGGGATTCCCTCCAGACGGAAACTCAAGGAGGGGGATATCGTTGGACTCGATCTTGGTGCTATTGTAAATGGATTTTACGGCGATTCGGCGGTGACCGTNNATCGAACAGGCCGTGGTAGGCAATCGATTGACGGATATTTCCCATGCCGTCCAGCGTCATGCCGAATCGGCTGGTTATTCAGTCGTCACTGAGTTCGTCGGACACGGGATCGGTCGGCAATTGCACGAGGAGCCACAGGTTCCAAATTACGGTAGACCAGGACAGGGGCCTCGCCTGCAGACTGGGATGGTACTGGCCATCGAACCGATGGTCAATATGGGGGGGAGCGCCGTACGGGTCCTTGACGATCGGTGGACGGCTGTAACCGCGGACGGTAGTTTGTCAGCCCATTTTGAACATACCATTGCCATACAACCGAGTGGCCCGGCTCGAATATTGAGCCAACGACCAGATGGAGCGGC
>DKBD01000143.1 GCA_002451055.1 Nitrospira sp. UBA6909
ACACAGGGGTGCGCATGATTCCATCTGACTTGCGGTATCACAAAGAGCATGAATGGGTTCGTCTCAACGGCACTCAAGCGACCGTCGGGATCAGCCATTTCGCCCAGGATGCGTTGGGTGACATTGTATTCTTGGATCTTCCCAAGGTCGGATCTTCTGTGAAGACCGGGCAGCAGATCGGAGAAGTGGAATCAACCAAGACCACGTCTACGATCTACACGCCGGTCAGCGGGACGATCGCGAAGATCAACACCGATCTCAACGATCATCCTGAAACAGTCAATTCAGATCCGTACGGCAAGGGATGGATCGCCGTCATCGAATTGGCCGATCCCGCAGAGGTCGAGGGACTGATGACGGCTGCTCAGTACGAAGCGTTTCTCGCCAGCCAAAAGAAAGGTTAAGGTCAAGGCCGAGGCCGAGGTTCAGCGTACGCTTCTGAAGTGTCTGTCCTAGCCCTTCAACCTCAACCTGAGCCTCAGCCTCAGCCTGAATTCTCACCTGGCTATGCCTGATCACACTCACATCGCCATTCTTGGCGCAGGACCGGGCGGCTATGTCGCGGCGATCCGGGCGGCGCAGCTTGGGGCCCGCGTCACGGTCGTCGAGCGGCAATCGCTCGGCGGTGTCTGTCTCAACTGGGGCTGCATTCCCAGCAAAGCGCTCCTCTCTAGTATCGAACTCGGCGACAAGCTGAAGAAGGCGGATGACTTCGGTTTGATGTTGGCGGGGTCTCCTCGATACGACATGGCCCGCATGGTCGCCAGGAAAAACAAAGTGGTGGCCGGGTTGGTCAAGGGGATTGCGACCCTCTTCAAGGCATGGAACATCGGCGTCGTGGAAGGCCGTGGTGAGCTGGCGGATGCGAGGACGGTGGCAGTCGCCGGGACTGATGGCGTCCAGCGCGAAGTGAAGGCGGATGCCGTGATTATCGCAACCGGTTCATCCTGGCCTCAGATCCCGCAGTTCCCCATTGACGGGAAGCGGATCATCACCAGCAAGGAGGCGCTGGATTTGGAAGAAGCCCCCAAGCGGATGGTGATTCTCGGCGCCGGTGTCGAAGGCTGCGAATGCGCGACGTACTTCAGCGGATTGGGGACGGCGGTCACCCTGGTCGAATTGCAGCCACGAGTACTTCCACTGGAAGACGAGGAAGTCTCGGTCCTGATGGAGCGGGAGCTGAAAAAGCGTTCGGTCGAGGTGAAAACCGGAACGACAATCAGGACGGTCGATCACAGGGGCGATGCACTGGCCGTATCGATGGCGGACGAGACCACGGTCGACGTGGAGATGCTGCTGGTTTCCATCGGACGGGGATTCCATTCGCAGGGTATCGGGCTGGATCGCGTCGGAGTCGCGCTCGGCCGGCGAGGAGAAGTGCTGGTGAATGAGCAAATGGAAACCAATGTGGCCGGCGTCTATGCCATCGGCGACGTCGTGGGCAAGGCCATGCTGGCCCATGTGGCCTCTGCGCAAGGCAAGGTAGCGGTGGAGAATATCATGGGCCATCCGGCGCGCATCGACTACGATGTCATTCCCGCCGGCATCTTTACGTTGCCTGAAATCGGCCGAGTGGGACTGACCGAACGGCAGGCTCGAGAAGGGGCTGAAGCGGCTGGGCAGAATCCTGACCAGGCCGTGAAGGTTGGGCGGTTTCGTTACGCCGCGCTGGGGAAAGCGCAAGCAACGGGGGATGTCACCGGTCTCTTCAAGATCGTGACCGATGCGGCGACAGGGAAGATCCTGGGCGCGCATCTTGTCGGGGCCCATGCGGCGGATCTCATTCACGAGGCGGCGCTGGCGATGCGGGTCGGGGCGACCGCAGCTCAAGTTGCCGGTATGATTCATGCCCATCCGACGCTGGCCGAAGGCGTGATGGAAGCCTGTGAGGACATCGAGGGTGTGGCGACCCACCAAGTCAGGAAAAAGGCGTGAGCATGATCCGTTCGCTGGCCGTCAAATTCATCATGCTGGCCGTCACAATCGCTCTGGTGTACTGGTTCGGGCGGGGGGCTTCCGAGTCTTCTCCGAAACATACGGCATCAGGGGATGACTCACGGAACGTTCGGCTTGTTGCGCCACCGGCGGTGGAGCCTGACACGAATCGGTCCGATCGGTTCGCCGCGAGGACGGTCACAGCCGAGTCCGGAGCTTTCCCTGAGGCAAGCGGCGGATCGGCGTCGGGCAAGCGGTTGGATATCAATCGCGCGGGCGTGGAGGAGCTGGAGTCGTTGCCTGGTGTCGGAGCCGTACTGGCTCAGCGAGTGATCGAGTACCGAAAGACAGCCGGGCGGTTTCAGACGATCGAAGACCTGCGTGCCGTCAAAGGGATTGGCCCCAAGGTATTCGCGCGCATCAAGCCATTGGTGACAGTCGCCACGGTGAAGTTGAAGGGCAAGGCGGAGAAACGGCCGTTATGATAGACGTCAAACAGCAATTGGAATTGATCATGCGCGGTGTCGTCGAGGTGATCCACCCGATCGAACTGGAGGCCAAGCTCACCCGCGCGCTCAAGGAAGGGCGGCCCTTACGGATCAAGGCGGGGTTCGATCCGACCGCTCCGGACCTTCATCTGGGCCACACCGTCCTGATTCACAAGCTGAAGCATTTTCAAGATCTCGGGCACCAGGTGATCTTCCTGATCGGGGACTTTACCGGCATGATCGGGGATCCCACCGGCGTCTCGGAAACGAGAAAGGCCCTCACCAAGGAACAGGTGCAGGAGAACGCCAAGACCTATCAGCGGCAGATCTTCAAGATTCTCGATCCGGAGAAAACGGCGATCGATTTCAACAGCCGCTGGATGGGACCGATGACGGCGGACGGGCTGATTCAGCTCGCGGCCCACTATCGGGTGGCGCGGATGATGGAGCGGGATGATTTCCGCAAGCGCTTTCACGAACAGAAGCCGATCAGCATCCATGAGTTCATCTATCCCTTGGTGCAAGGCTACGACTCCGTGGCCTTGAAGGCCGATGTGGAACTGGGCGGGACCGATCAAAAGTTCAATCTGCTGGTCGGGCGTGAACTGCAGCGCGACTATGGCCAAGAGTCGCAGGTCGTGATCACGATGCCGCTCTTGGAAGGCACCGACGGCGTCAAGAAAATGAGCAAGAGCGTCGGAAACTATATCGCGCTGGAAGACAAGCCGGGCGAGATGTTCGGGAAGGTCATGTCGATCAGCGATACATTGATGTTCCGCTACTATGAATTG